>CAWEPS010000045.1:0-15306 GCA_963811005.1 uncultured bacterium | reverse complement strand
ATGTTATATCAATTGTTTTTGCTGCATTGAAATATCTTCAACATATTTTTTTCCCCATGGAGCACTGGTACTGCTGTATATATGCCGACAACAACAAGATTTTTTTACTCTGTACTGTGAAAGTGTTTTCATTAGGTATGTTAGCCATCACATTTTTCAGTCCTTAAATCAACATTAGAAAGATTTGTTCCCTTTTCAAGTTTTGTTCCTACAAAACTGGTTCCTTGCATATTAGTAGGTACAGTTTTTGTTGTTTTTGATTTAGCCGCAGATGGTTCTTGAAAAATATACTATTTTTTATAGTCGCGTAATCTAAAAGCTCTGACTCAGGTCACAGTTGAAGAACGAAGCACTATCAAGGGTCGCGTTGCGTAGATCAATTTTATTGAGATTGCAGGTGGTGAAGCTGGTAGCGCTTATAGTAGCCCATTGCGCATTAGCTGCTACACCTGAGCTATCTATGATAGAGCACCTTTTCAAGGTGCTTCCGGTCATTATAGCACCTGAAAAGCTGCAGTTATTCGATACTTGTTGAGATAAAAACAGCTAGGGTCAGGTGTGCGTTGTTAAAATTAGTTGCGGTCAACGTAACCGTATCAAAGAGCGCGCCTGTCAAATCAACATTGCTAAAGTCTTTATTATTAATGGTATAATTACCAAAGTAGCCCTCTTTGCACTGTTTGGTCTGCTCAAGCTCCTTAAGATTGGCTTGCGTAGCCATTTTTTTTGCCGCAAGCACCTGTTGCTTGAGGGCCGGGTCATTACCAGCCTGCGATTCCAAATCAGCTATGGATTGATGCGTTATAACTGGATATAACATAACACTTGTGCAGGTAATACGCAAGGCAAAGAAACTTTCTTGTAGGCAACATAACCTTCCTTATAGTAAATAGTTGGCTCTGCTAAAAAACTAATGCATATGGAATTGAAACGTCAATAAAATAGAGCAAGCAAGTGGTTATTGTGTGAGTATCGCTCAACTGCGATCTTCCTGTTTTTATAAAAATCGTGTACCGTTAATAGCATTATAAAAATCAACGTTGTCCTTTCTTTATCAGCTTTGGAATACGAGTGTCAAATCAGACTTTGCAGGGTATAAAATATCGTTGGCAGCTTCCTAATCTAGATACCAAATTGGTATTAGATGTTGCATCTTCATATAATCTTTCACTGCCTATCGCGCAAACATTGGTCAATCGAGGCTTGGCAACAAAAGAAGATCTAGAGAGCTATCTATTTAGCTCATTTGCAAAAGATGTGGCCAGTCCCACGCTCATGAAAGATGCTCAAAAGGCAGCAGATCGCATAATGACGCAATAGCTAACAAAGAAAAGATATTAATATGCGGGAGATTATGATGTTGATGGGATTACGTCATCATCATTAATGTTGGTATGTTTATTGCCGCTTGGCGCCGATGTTAATTTTTTTTACCGCATCGCGTTAAAGATGGGTATGGCTTATCATCAAAAGTTGTTAGGCGCGCAGCTGAAAATGGCTATAAAGTTATTATAACCGTTGATAATGGCATAACAGCCTTTGAACCAGCTCAGGTTGCCAAAGAATTGGGGATAGATCTGATCATCACTGATCATCATCGTGCCCATGATCATGTGCCCGATGCTTTTGCTATTGTAAATCCAAATCAACCAGATTGTGATTATCCATATAAAGCACTTGCGGGGGTAGGAGTTTCTTTTAAGCTTATGTCATTGCTCTATAACATGCATAATCTCACCATGCCCGCTAAAGCATATGAACTCTTACTGTTGGGGACGGTGGCTGATGTGGTACCCCTCAAGGCGAAAATAGATTTTGGGTTCGCCATGGCTTGCATTATATCAATGAGGTAGAAAGTCCTTCATTGAAAATTCTTAAATCAAATAGCAATCTTACTAAAAATCGGCTTTCATCAACTGATATTGGTTTTTCTATTACACCACAAATTAATGCGTTGGGGCGATTAGAAGATGCGCGTGCAGGAGTAAAATTTTTAATAGGATCAGATCTTGCCCAAACGCAAGAAGTGGGCAAGGTATTACTTGAGCTTAATCAAGCACGTAAAGAGATAGAGCGCTCTATTATTCATGATATCGAGAAGCAGATTGCACAAAAAAAAGATAGATTTATCGCGAGAAAATATCATTATGGCAGCAAGTGATGCGTGGCCGCCAGGCGTAATTGGTTTGGTAGCATCACGGATGGTGGGCGCATATGGCAAGCCAACACTATTGTTTCATCTCACCTCAGATGGGCTTGCAAAAGGCTCATGTCGCTCTATTGTAGAATTTAACATGTTCAATGCTTTGCACAGCTGTTCTGACCTGATCAAGCAATTTGGGGGACACTCTCAAGCTGCTGGACTAAGTTTGCCGCGTGAAAATCTGCCAGATTTAAAAGCCCGCTTGGAAGAATTGCTCCTAGAGCAGGTCGCACCGCAAGATTTGCAACTCAAAATGACCTTAGATGCCACGGTATTATTGAGCGATCTCACGCCAAAAAAGTCAAGTTACTGACATGGAGCATCTAGAGCCATTTGGGCATGAAAATAAGCAGCCATTGTTTTATATAAAAGACGTTGTGTTGATACAAAAGCCAACATTGCTTAAAGATGCGCATGTAAAATGTCAGGTTTTTGCTGATGGTGTTATTAAGCCGGTTATTTTTTTTAATAGGCCTGATTTATATCCACTTTTAATTGCACAGGCAGATGATCCCTTTGATATTGCGGGACATGTGGTAGAAAATCATTGGAACGATCGCATAAATATTAGAGTTGAATGGTTTAGATGTAGCGAAATTGAGGCAAGCATGATTATTACGATTGATGGGCCAGCGGCAAGTGGGAAATCTTCAACGGCGCGGCTTGTTGCGCAGGAATTAGGGTTTAAGCATATTAATTCAGGATTGTTGTATCGTGCATTGGCCTATTTGCTTATGCAAAAGGGGTATACGCAGCAACAGTTAGCGCAGCCAGAGGCCTTGGATATTGTTACATTTTTTAAACCCCTATTTTTTGGTCTATGATGTGGGACGCGGCTGGCAACGAGGTACTTACGTATAAGTCAGATGATATTACGCCTTATTTGCATGGAGCTGAAAATGATCAGGCAGCTTCACTAGTGAGTGCGGATTCACTGGTGAGGCAAACAATCAATGCACATCTTGCTTTACTTGCCCGCGGTCGTAATATTGTGATAGATGGCCGTGATTGTGGATCTGTGTATTTCCACATGCTCAGATAAAAATATTTTTGACCGCATCCTACACTGCCCGTGCACAGCGATGGCTTACATCGCATGAAAGTTAGGGGGCAAGATTACCCTGGAAGATGCTATCGAGCAGCTAGTGATACGAGATAACCGGGATAGCGAACGGGATATTGCACCACTATTAGTGCCCAATGGCGCACTGGTGATTGATAATACCTCTATGACCAAAGCAGAAACGGTTGCCATGATTGTTGGTTTGGCAAAAAATCATTAATATTCTGTGTTATACATGTTGCCATTTGGTTGACGATCTAAGCGAGTGCAATCTCCTGCGGGGCAAGAATTGGTAGAACATGGTGCGCATTCATCATCAACTTCATAATCGCAATTTTCTACACATATCTTCTTAGCCAGAGTAGATACATAAGTTTTTGAGGGTTCAGAATAGATTGCCTCGTTGGCCATGATAGAGGTACCGATTATACTCAGGCTTATAAAACCTGCTAATAGCTGCTTTTTCATCTTACTCTCCCTGTAAAAAGGGTTTAAATCTCTTTGTATACCTATCAGAGTAGCTGTTTTTATACCTAAAAATCAATAGTTTAGGCCTCTATGGGCTTAAAAACAGGTATACTACTGAGCAACGATTAAGAATAAAAAATAAAAGGAGTAGGACTAGCCCTTACTCCTTTATAAAGTCGTGCTGATACAGTAATTATTCTTTTACTTCAGAAGCTTCTGGCATAGCAGCAGCTTCTGGAGCTACTTGAGCAGCCATAGGTGCAGCTTCAACAGCAGAATTTTGTGTATCAATTGCTTTGGTTTCATCTACTTGTGTTGCCACTGGGCAAGATCCACCTTTGCAATCACTATTGTTGCCGCAACCGCAAGCAGGCAATAACGCAATTAAAACTGCTAGGCATACGCTAGCAAAAACAGTTTTGTTCATGAATTTTTTCATAAACATGTCTCCGTAGTAGAAGGTTAAAGAAATGTTAATCCGTTTTTTTCTTTTTACGTGTTCGAGCGCTTTTTTTTGCTTTCTCTTGTTGTTTTGCCTTGCTAAAAGGTGATACAGTAAACGCTGCTTCAAGTACTTCATCCATATTTTTAACGAATATTAATTCAATGCCTTGTAAGTCAGTATCCTTAAGAATTTCTTGAATGTCATCAAAATTTTCTTGCGGAACAATAACACGTTTTATGCCATGTTGTTTTGCAGCTAGCAATTTTTCTTTTAATCCGCCAATTGCCAGTACGCGTCCTTGCAAGGTAATTTCACCCGTCATTGCTAGATTGTTGCAGGTAGGATTTTTTGTGAACGCTGAAACAAGAGCGGTGCACATAGTGATACCAGCCGAAGGGCCATCTTTAGGAGTTGCTCCTTCAGGAATATGTATATGCATATCCTTTGAGTTGTATAAAATGATGCTGGTAGGCCCAGTATGGTAGATCGTGCACGAATATAACTGAGTGCCGCTTGCGCTGATTCTTGCATCACTTCGCCCAGTTGGCCGGTTAAGTGTCAAGACCCCTTTTCCCGAAATAGCACTTGCTTCTATTTCTAGAACATCACCACCAATTTCAGTCCATGCAAGACCAGTTGCCAAGACCAATTCGTTCTTGTGTTGGTTAAGGCTTGTTTTTTTATATGTTGGGTTGCCAAGCCATTCTTTACATTCTTTCGCTGGTAATTTATACACTTTTTATTGATTTATTTTTTAGTAATGCTTGAATTGTTTTACGCATTAGTTTTGCAATCAGTCGTTCAAGCTGGCGAACACCAGCTTCTTTGGTGTATTGGGTAATAATCATACAGCTTATCATTATCTATTTTGAATTGGTCTTGCTGTGAGTCCATATTCTTTCAGATTTTTTGGAATAAGAAATTTTTCGCGATTTCTATTTTTTCATCTTCGGTATATCCGATAAGGTGATAATTTCCATACGATCAAAAAGAGGATATGGGATGCCTTCAATCATATTTGCAGTAGCAATAAACATAACTTTTGAAAGATCATATTCAATATCAAGAAATGATCAACAAATGTTTTGTTTTGTTCTGGATCCAATACCTCAAGCAATGCTGCTGCAGGATCACCATGCACATCGCGTGACATTTTATCAATTTCATCAAGCAAAATAACCGGATTCATCTTTTTTGCTTTTCTCATTGCTTGAATAATTTTGCCTGGCAATGCACCAATATAGGTACGGCGATGGCCTCGAATTTCAGCTTCATCTTTAACGCCACCCAATGAAATACGTACAAATTCTCGCCCCAAGCTTTTTGCGATCGATGATGCAAGTGAAGTTTTACCAACACCAGGAGGGCCAACAAGACAGATAATAGGAGAGCGCTCAAGATTTTTCGAGAACTTTTTAGCAGCTAAGAATTCAATAATTCGCTCTTTAGCCTTTTTCAGACCAGCATGATTTTTATTTAAGATTTTTTCAGCCTGCGCAAGGCTAATAGTATCTTTGCTTGTTTTTTTCCAGGGCAATGATATAATCCAGTCAACATAATGTCGGCTTACTACTGCTTCAGATGATAAAGGCGGCATTTGCTCAAGCCGCTTGAGCTCTTTTTCCACTTTTTCTAGGGCTTCTGGTGGAAGTCCTAATTTTTTAATTGTAGCCGGAATATTGCAATTTCAATGGAATGATCTTCGCGGCCAAGTTCTTTTTGAATAGCTTTGATCTGTTCTGTGAGATAATATTCCCGTTGGCTTTTTTCAACCTGAGTTTGAATTCGGCCACGAATGCGTTGTTCTGTTTGTAGAATTTCAATTTCTTTTGTGATTAGATTGCAGAGTTCGAGCATTCGTCTTGTGTAAATCAACGGTTTCTAAGATTTTTTGACGTTCATCAAAGGAGATATTATTGATATGTACTGCGATAGTATCAACAATATAATCTATATCTTGACCAGTCTTGGCGTTTAATGAAAGATCAGTAGCCGCTTTTTCGTTCAATTTTGTATAAGAAGTATAGAGTAGCTTTAATTGGCGCCATAAGGCTTCCAATTCAGTGGTAAACTCAAGGTTAGTAGTTGGTAAATCTTCATAAGCGACGGCCAAAAAGTCCTGTTCCCGCTCAGTTTTTACAATACGAGCTCGGCAGATGCCTTCGGCAAGGATCTTAAGGCTCCATTGGGCATACGCATAACTTGCAGGATTATTGAGCGGGTGCCATAGGCAAATACATCATGTTCAGATGGTATCTCGATGGTTGAATCCTTTTGTGCCGTAATAAAGATCGTTTTATCGCCTTTAAGGGCATGCTCTACTGCGTGTATAGAGGAAGCACGGCCAACAATAATAGGAATAATGCTCTTGGGTAAGATAACAACGTTTTTAAGCGGTAAAAGCGCCAAAAAGGTATCCTGCTCCTCAGGAGTTTCCATAAGGGCAGGGTCATTATCATGAAGGGCAGGCTTTATATCTGTATTTTCCATATCCATAGGTTTCTTTTTTATCTCAATAAAACTCTTTAAAATCTTCTCAATATTGGCTTTTTGGGCAGGTGTCCAAACAAGCCGCTTCCCGTACTTTTAAGCCTAGGGTAGCTGTGCTTTTTGTCAAATATGCTTAATTGGCACTTCTAGTAGCCTAGCAAGATATTTAGTATATACTAAAGCCTCTTTATACGCTATATCAACCCGGCAGAAACATTCACATTGTATTGTTTGGGCATAGGCAATCCAGGGGGGTTTCTATCTGAATGAGGCCGAAAGTGAGGGTTTAATAGCCATTAATCAAAGGAGGTTCTTGGGTAGAATATAAGTCTGTAAAGTTAAATTTTTACAAGTGAGGATTCTTTTGTTAGAATAACCTCAATCATATCATATTGAAGAGTTGTTTTTTTAATACAAATACTGTGACGAAAAGGACGATTGCATGCTAAAACGTATAGCTACTTTCTTGTGGGGTAATTTTGAAAGTAAAGAGGAGTTGCGTAAATTTGGCCTCATGGCGATTATTTTTGGATTGATTATTGCAACCTATTGGGCAATGCGCCCTATTAAAGATAGTATCTTTAATGCTATTGTGGGAGGCAAGTATCTGTGGCTCGCCAAGATTCTTTCGGTGGTCATCATAGCGCCACTTGTCATACTATATAGCAAATTAATTGACAAATATCCTCGCCAAAAGGTTTTTTATGGCTTATTGGCTACCTATACTATCTTGACTGCATGCTTTGCACTAGTTTTTATGCACCCAACATTAGGGCTTGCCAATACAGTGGCAAGTACTGATCGCTATGTGGGTTGGATGTGGTATGTATTTGTTGAAAGTTTTGGTTCTTTAATCGTTGCCTTGTTCTGGGTTATCGCAACCGATATCACCTTGCCAGAGCCAGCAAAGCGTGGGTTTCCTGTCATAGCGCTTTTTGGTCAAATTGGGAACATCTTTGGGCCATATGTATTAAATGTGCGTCGCTTAGGGCTTACAACAAGTGCGCCTATCGTTGCTATTTGCGCTATTATGATGTTTATCACCATTGTTATGATGTGGTATTTCTGGACAACAACGCCAAAGCATTTATTAATGGGATATCATCAAGAAGAAGAAAAAATTTCTGAGCCGGGTTTCCTAGAGGGTTTAAAGCTGCTTTTTAGCAAGTCATACCTTATGGGGATTTTCTTCATAGTTTCTGTATATGAGATTATCGTTACCGTTATAGATTTCCACTTCAAGCAAACGACCTTTGCAGAAAAGGCAACAGAAGGACAAGTGTCTGCTTTCCTATCTGACTATGCAACAATGGTTGGTGTTATTGCAACCTTGTGCTTAGTGTTGGGTGTAAGTAATATTCAACGTATTCTTGGTATGAGAGCATCATTGATCTGCTTGCCTCTCTTGGTTGGTTTGGCTATTGTATTGATTACCTTGAACCCAAGCTCGCTTTCAATTGCATTCTGGATCATGACCTTGTCTAAGGCTATTAACTATGCATTGAACCAGCCAACATTAAAGCAGCTTTATATTCCAACAACTAAAGAAGCTCGTTATAAAACACAAGGCTGGATCGAAATGTTCGGTTCTCGTAGCGCTAAGGCACTAGCGTCTTTTGTGAATGGACTTCGTACTGTTTTGGGAACCAACGTATTCCTCTATGGCACCTGCTTGGCGTCATTGGGATTGATTGGAGTATGGATAGTTATAGCAACTGCTGTTTCTAAGACCTTCAATAAAGCAATTGCAAAGAATGAGGTTGTCTGTTAATGACAATATCTGCTATGCAAAGTTGATACAAACGTATAAGAGCCTTCTAACTATCTGTTTAGGAGGCTCTTACTGTATATATGGGTATAGAAAATAATGGCGTTGATGTTTTTGATTGTTTGCTAGAGGGGATTATTCATGAGCACGGGGCTTACCAGTATGTTTGCGTGGAAAACAGGGTCTGAAAAAGAGTATTATGAGCGTAAAAAACTTATATTCCTCACGATTGCATTCTTTTGTGTAATAGGTGCTTATACGGTTGCCAAAGAGCTTAAAAATTCAGTATTTGCATACACGGTGGGAGAGGATTATATTCCTTTTGTGCGTACCGGAGCTATGTTTGCTTTGATTCCAGTGCTTTTTCTCTATTCTCGTTTAGTTGATCAGTTACGGCGATATCAGTTGCTGTGCGTTTATAGTGGTTTTTTTGGTATCATGGGGCTATTTTTTGCATATCTGATTGGCCATCCTACCATTGGGATAGCCAACACCCATGAAAGCCCATATCGACTTTTTGGATGGGTCTTTTATTTCTTTGTTGAGGGGTACTCTCCATTTGTAGTGAGTGTTTTTTGGGCTTTTGCAAACTCGGTAATAGTCCTGATGAGGCGAAAAAGAATTATGGATTAATGGTTTCGGGGTCTAAGCTGGGTGGTATGTTTACTGCGGGATTGGCATGGTTATTTGTAACGATGCGTAATCCGCTTGCGGCTTCGCTCAATTCTGATGTGGCCAGTCATCAATTGTTGCTGGTAGGATCGTCTATTTTGTTATTAATTGTTCCTGTGGTTATTATACTGATGATGAAAAAGGTCCCTGGCAAATATTTGCATGGCTATGAGGCCGCTTATAAGGTTGAAAAAGAGCAAAAATAGAAAACGGAGAAGAAAGGACCGGTATTATTTGCAGGACTTTTTATGTTGCTTAAATACCCCTATGTTCTGGGTATTTTCTGGTATGGTCCTTCTTTTATGAGATGATTTTTGCGGTTGTTTTGAGTTATTTGAGTGTTTAGTGTTGCCCAAAGCTAATTCATAGACAGCATCAGAAACGTTGGGTTATTTATTAAAAATTATTTTTATGACCCATTTTGTTGGGTTTTTCATATCATTTTTTGGCACGAGTTGGCTTTTTCAAAGACTTGGGACCAAGCGCTGCTTATTGTTAGTACCTTTGAGTACGGGTGCGGTGCTTATGTATTATATACTTAATGCTACCAGCAATGCCAATGCGTTGGTTATAGCCTTTGTTGCCTTACGAGCAATAAATTATGCCTTTAGTTGGCCATTACGAGAAAGCCTTTATATTCCAACGGTCAAAGAGATTAAGTTTAAATCAAAATCATGGATCGATGCCTTTGGGAGTAATTTGCTAAAACCAGCGGGTCAACCTTTAATATTTTGGCTCGGTTGATTGGTCCTGCAAGCTTATTTGGCGACCTATTCGGTCTTTTTCAGCTGGTATTGTTGGTATTTTGGTTTATAACAGCCCTATTGCTCGGAAAACGGTTTGATAGGGCAATTGCACGTAAAGAAGTTATTGGAGTCGATACGGAATAGGGGTTATAGATTCTGTATTTATATTGCCTTTTATAGCGCTTTTGTTACAATTTTTTTATAGATTTTTAATGTCATTTCTTGCTTTCTTACCTCCGGGTGGTTATTGGTCATAGTGCCAAGCCCAGAAAGCAATAGATATAACCCTATAAGGATTAATCTCAATGATAGATTTTACGAAAAACTTATTAAAGCAGGTGTTCATTTTGGTCATCAAAGAACACGCTGGTGTCCTAAAATGGCTCCCTATATCTGGGGATTCAAAAACGATGTGCATTTAATCGATGTTTCAAAGACTGCCGTCCAATTAGAAAAAGCAGCAAAGTTTTTGCATCGATATTGCTGCAGAAGGTAAACAAATTTTATGGGTGGGAACCAAAAAGCCAGCTCGTGAATTATTGTAATAAATGCCACAGCGCTTTAATATGCCCTATGTGTACCATCGTTGGATTGGTGGCACGTTAAGTAATAATGGCCAGGTAAAGAAATCGGTCACTAAACTGCTGCACTTTGAAGATGTATTAACAAAGGCCGATAGATTTCCTCACTATACAAAAAAAGAATTTAACGTCTTTGCAAAGATGGTTGATAGACTCAAAAAGAATGTTGGCGGTATTCGTAACTTAGTATGGCCATTAGGGGCTATAGTTCTGGTTGATGTGGAGCAAGGACGCTCAGCATTAAAAGAAGCATCAATCTATGGGAGTTCCTGTTGTGGCATTGGTCGATACCAATGGCGATCCATCAAATATTGATTTTGTTATTCCAGCAAATGATGATGCTCCTCGTGCTATTTACTGTACTTATTGAATATCTTGGCAGATGCTGCTCGTAAGGGTGCGGAACAGAGCAAGCAAAAGCCAAAAGCAAATAGAACAAGTTGTTCAAGCAGAAATGAGCCATTGCTCATTAGCTGATGTTGGGGCAGATGAAGAAGATGAAGACGAAGTTAAGAGCAGTCGTGGCGCTAAAAGAAAAGCAGATGAAGATCAGCCGTTCTTGATGCGGTAGAAAAGCGGCGATAGAGAAAAGCCTGCAGCTGCACCTAAAGCACAAACTATTGATGCTAAGGTTAAATCGTCTGCTGCAAAATCAGATGAAAAGAAGGTTGACTAGCGTTATTAGTACGGATTGAGTTTTTGACTATTTTGGAGAGATGTCTGAGTGGTCGAAAGAGCACGATTGGAAATCGTGTATGTCTCGAAAAGGGCATCGAGGGTTCGAATCCCTCTCTCTCCGCCAGATGGTAATGAAAATTTGGGGAAGTAGATAAAAAATCCTTACTTACTTTGTCAGGTCCGAAAGGAAGCAGCAGCAGTAATGGTATTTTTGTATGTACTTCCCCTTTATAATAAAATTTGATGCGGGCAGCTATCTTGTATATTGATTATTAATGTGATGAAAAGATGGCTCAGTGCATAAACACACATAACAGATGGATCCCCGATCGAAGCTTTGCAAAAGATTGGGATAAAAACCATGGATATTGCTAATCTTAATTTGGCTCGTAAATGGAGATCTAAGAATTTTGATCAGGTAGTTGGACAAGAGCTATCGGTTAAGATGCTTAAGAATAGCCTTTATTTAGGACAACTATTTCCTGTATATCTTTTCTCCGGCCAGCGTGGTTGTGGTAAGACCAGCACAGCACGTATTTTTGCGGCAGCGGTTAATTGTGAGCAGTTATCTGCTTTTCAAAAAAATCCAAAGCAATCTAGAGTGCCTTGTCTGCACTGTGTCTCATGTATGGCTATGATCAATGGTAACCATCCAGACTTTTTTGAGATAGATGCGGCATCACATACTGGTGTGGATACTATTCGTACGATTGTTGATTCATCACAACTATTACCGGTTATGGGGGTTAAAAAAGTATATCTTATTGATGAAGCGCATATGCTCAGTAAGGCATCGTTCAATGCATTATTAAAAATTCTAGAAGAGCCACCACGATCTGTGCTCTTTATTTTGGCAACAACTGATGATCAAAAAATTATTGATACGGTCAAATCACGCTGCTTTCAACTTTTTTTTAAACCAATTGCAGCAGAACCGTTATTCGATCATTTACAATCTATATGCCAGTCAGAAAAAATTATTACCGATACGCAAGGGCTGCGTCTTATCATTCAAGAATCTGATGGTTCTGCTCGCGATGCTCTTAATTTATTAGAGCAAGTGCGTTTTTCAAGTGGCAAGGTTACGCAAGAAGCGGTGTTAAAAGTTTTAGGGCATGTAGATGATGCCACATTGCTTGGTATGCTTTCTCTTGTTTTGCATCAAAAACCAGCGGTAGAGTTACTGCATTTTATTCAACATAACGCACTAGAAAATTACTCTGCAGACTTTATATGGACTCGCTGCACAGAGCTTTTGCGTGCAGCGCTGTGGACCAAGCATGGTGTTAAGCCACAATCATTTGAACATTTATCTGTGCATTTGCAACGACTTGTTAATGGTTGCTCATGGTCAGTGCTCAATAGTTGCCTTGATACGTTCTATACGCATGAGCCTGTATTCATGAAAACAACCGCAAAGCATTCTCTGCTCGAGATGATTTTATTGCAATTGTGCCAAAAACATAAAAAGAATGATGATGCCACAGGAACTCCGATGTTATCGCAGACAGGGTCACAACAAGAGGAGCTTGTTGATTGCGATGCGCAAGAAGATCAAGAGTCTGATGAAGATGAAGAAGATGAGGAACAAGAAGATGGCCTTGCTGCATCATGGAAAAAATTTATGCACGCGGTTGAGGGGCTTAATAACCCATTGTTACTTTCGGTATTCAGACAGGGGACCATTTCCACCTATGATGGCGTAGCTAAACGGTTAGATATTGAATTTTCGAAAGAGCATGCCTTTTTCAAAGATTGGCTTGATGACTCTATGCCTCATTGGAGTCCTCTGCTTAAACAAAGTTTTTCGGATGATATTGTTTTGAATCCATTATTTATTGGTACTCAAGCAACCAAGGGACAGCCAGTCCATAATGCTTCTGCACAACAAAAGGTACTGAGTCATAAAGAGACGATACAGAATAGACCAGAAGCAATGGATACTCGCTCTACCAAAACGTATGCCTATAGTACTCAACGCTCTTTGACCAGCACCCATACTCGCATGGGCAAAGAGACCGTCATTGATATTTCAGATGGCGCGATGTGGCCTAAAGCAAATCTACTTGCACACTATTTTCCCGGCACTATAACTGAAGTTAAAGAGGTTAAAGCATGAAGCATTCTGGTATGCCATCGGTAGTTATTGTTGGACGAACTAATGTGGGTAAGTCAACATTGTTTAATCGTTTATCAATGGGCACTAAAAGCATCACGCTGGATCAAGAAGGTGTTACCCGAGATTTTATTAAAAATACAGTCAGTTGGCGTGATCGCTCATTTGAACTTATTGATACGGGTGGTATTACCGTGCGCAAATCACCCGATATCATCACTGAGCAGGTTCGTAAAAAAGCAATTGCATTGATGGAAAAGGCATCTCTATTATTGTTTGTATGTGATGGCGCAGCCGGTCTAGTGCCTGAAGATCGAGAGCTAGGAAATTTTTTACGTACATTTGGTAAAAAGGTTTTTCTTATTGTTAATAAAATGGATCGCAAAGATGCCCAGGAAAAAGCCGATGAATTTGAAGTTTTTGGGTATCCCATTGTTACCATAGCTGCGCAACATGCACGCGGTATAGGTGATGTATTAGATACTATTGTTGATAATTTACCTGCGCAAACATATGCTGCAGCAGATACACACGAGCGAATATGCAAAACGGTATTACTGGGCAAGCCTAATGTGGGTAAATCATCATTGATGAATTTATTAGTAAAGCAAGAGCGCTCTATTGTGCATAATGAGCCGGGCACCACACGAGAACCAATCAGTGAACGCATCACCTTTTATAAAGAAGATCTTCTGGTTACCGATACTGCTGGCATACGCAGACAACGCTCGGTGAGTGAGCCTTTAGAAACATTAATGGTAAAAAGTTCTTTGCGGGCTATTGAAGCTGCAGATATTGTTTTGCTTCTTGTAGATAGTGCCGCAGGGCAGTTGTCAGATCAGGAATTGAAGTTGGCTTTTTATGTTTTTGATCGTCAAAAAGCACTTATTCTTTTGTTTAACAAGCAAGATTTAGTGGATGAACAAATCAAACAAGATTTGGAACATTCATTGGAAGAATATACCCATATATTGGACAAGGTTCCCCACCTATCAATATCCTGCAAAACGGGTAAAAACGTGGGCAAGGTGTTACCATTGATCCAGACAATTTGGGAACGCTATAATCAGACGTTTTCGGATGAAGAGCTATCCCTTTTTTGTAAAGATGCATTATTACACAAACCACTCTATCATAAAATCTCTTCCCTTTCCATCGGCCGAGACACTCCACGGCGGTTAAACTTGCCAACAGGGTCAAAACCGGTAGCAAATAAAGGAAATGCCGTGCGGTCAGTATGAAGCCGGCCTTAAAAGCATGATCAGCAGGAGATGAAAGATCAGGGTAAGGGAAAAAAAACAAACAGCCGATTCTTCAGGGGTTTCAAAATCAGAAAGGGGGAAAGAACCGCCAGGATCAAAATGAAAAGGGGAGTGGAAAAAACCAGCCAACCCGGAAGATAAAACAAGGAAGATGAAGACTGGAAACCATCCGGCCCATAAAAGAGGAATTGGACCTCCATGGGAAAGGCTGCGGAAACATTCAAATATTCCACCAGACGGCTCAAAAAATTGCCCCTCAGGTAGGGCCAGGTCGGCAGCATCACCCAGCAGGCGAAAAATAGGGTTGTGGTGGATTCGAGAAAAAAAATCCGGGCCGTATGGGAGAAGCCTTGCCGCTCCCCCGCTCTTTTAAACCAAGGATCGTCCCGCCAGGATCTTCAGCGATTGCCCAGACCTCTTCTCCATGAAGAGCTGAGGTTGCTTGATTTTCAAGCAGTGTGCCATTGCAGGAGACAGAAACTCCGGCGTCGGTGCCTATCCACATGCAACCCTGGTGGTCGAGAAACATCGTTCTAACGGCACGACTCGGCAGTCCGTTTGACGTGCTGAGTAATTCGACTTTTCCTCTCGAGATGATATTGACGCCGAATTCCGTTGCGACCCAGATGTCGCCGTGAGTCCCTTCGACAATGCCGCGAGGAAAGTCGGTAGAAAGCTTGAGGCGGGATCGAGTCGAGAATTGGGTAACTCGGCCACTCGAATCCACGCGATAGACGCCCGGGCCGGCGGTCCCTAGCCAGATGGAGCCGTCACTGGAATAAAGCGCATCGAGAATCCGGGTATTACTCGGAAT
>CAWEPS010000044.1:0-19534 GCA_963811005.1 uncultured bacterium | reverse complement strand
TTATGATGGTACAGATACCATCAAATGTTATTCTTATTGATGAATTTAGTAACTATTTTGATGGCTTTTCAATTGGATCTAATGATTTAACCCAATTGACCTTGGGCGTTGATCGGGATTCAGGACTGTTGGGCCCCTTATTTGATGAGCGTGATGCAGCCGTGCAACAGATGATTACCTGGGCAATTAAAGGGGCGCATACGCATAAAAAGCATATTGGCATCTGTGGGCAAGCGCCATCAGATTATCCTGACTTTGCAGAGAGATTACTTCAAGAAGGTATTGATTATCTTTCACTCAACGCAGATGCGATAGTGCCTTTTTTGCTTCGTTTTGTCAAAAAATAATGGAGTGGCTTTGTACCACTATCCACCAGCATAGACACAATGGCGATTCTTTTTAGTGACGCTTTGTATGTCTGGGAAAAGCCTATTTTTATAGGTGGTAATAAATTTTTGTAGGCTCACCTGGGGCACAACATCATAATAAGAAGATTCTTTAGCTGATGGGGTGTAAACGTCTGAGATGATGATAAATTCTCGTGGTACGCGGTAGTGTAGGCATTTAGGGCATTGGCCGCGCTCATGTAATAACTGATATTCTTTTTCGCAGGGGCACATGCAGTGTTCTACATCATGATATTCTTTATAATCATACGCTACCTGGAGATAATGACTATTATCAATGCAGTCGACACTTGCTAGGGTGGGCACTGTTATAAGTGCAATCAAGAGCCGGGAATGCCTATACATTGTTTTTCCTATTTTTTTCGGATGACCGTTCGTTGTTTTTTTCATGGTTTTCTACCATTTTTTCTTGAGCTTCTGGCCAAAAATGAGCATCATATTCAGGGGTAAACAACGGCGGCGTGTCACCCTCAAGTCGCCCAATGCATGTTGCACATGGCTGCGTAATCGTAGATATGATTAAAAAAACACCTAAAATAACTACTTTTTTCATGGCCCTTCCCCTCATTACCAACAGTTTAATTGTTCCAAATTGTGGATATTCAATAATTATACTACTTTTAATGTTTTCTAAATGGCAATAATTTTGATGGGAGAGACCAAAAAAATGGGGTAGGTAAGGTTGTTATAAAAAAATAGAGCTATTCGGCTACTATTTTTGATGAATGATCGATATTCCGGTTTTGATTGTATACAAAAGATTCGCTTGTATTTAAATCTGCCAAAAAGCTTTTGATATGCGGTGCATAATGAGGGTTTTGCAAAGCTAATCCTATAATACATTTTACCCAGCCAATGGGATTGCCCACATCATAGCGCGTTCCCTGTATTTTATACGCAAATACCTTTTCATTGTTTTTCATCATCTGGGTAATGCCATCAGTTAACTGGAGCTCGCCGATATTATAGGTGGTAATATCTTCGAGTGCTTTAAAGAGCTTATATGAAAGTACATAGCGACCTATTATAGCCAGATTAGATGGCGCATCTTTTTGCTGTGGCTTTTCCACAAGATGACTGACTTGAAACAAGTTTGGTGTTATCTGTTTTTTTATCGCGACAACGCCGTAGGCAGAAATGCATTCTTCTGGCACCTCTTGTACTGCCACTACACTCGCTTTTTCTTGCCGCGCAATTTTAATTAATTGTGCAAGGCCAGGTGTAGGCCCAACAATGATATCATCGGGCAACATGACACTAAAATATTCTTTGCCAATACTATGGCGGGCCATCCAAATTGCATGGCCAAGCCCAAGCGCTTCTGGTTGACGAATATAGGTAAAATGTGCCGTGCGCACTATCTTTTCGATGCTGGCCAATAAAGATTCTTTGTTGGTTTCTTTCAAGAATGCCTTAAGTTCAGCTGAGCTATCAAGATGATTAGAGATAGCTTGTTTTTCTTTATTGGCTATGATTAAAAATTGTGCGATTTCAGAATGTAATGCTTCTTCAATGATAACCTGAATCGCAGGTTTGTTAAGCAAGGGGAGCATTTCTTTGGGAACCGATTTGGTAAAAGGTAGAAACCGTGTACCAAGTCCAGCGGCGGGAATAATTGCTTTTACAATATCCATCTGATTTTTCCTTTTTTTGATTCAGCGGTATAGTATTAAAATTGATTAAGAAATGGTATTTTGCTGCTATGAAATAGGCGAATATCATTAATTCCATACTTGACCATGGCAAGTCGTTCAAGCCCAAATCCAAAAGCAAACCCAGAATATATTTCACTATCAATTCCACTGCATCTTAAAACATTTGGATGCACAAGTCCAGAACCCAAAAGTTCAATCCATGTTGTTTGTTTGCACACTGAGCATCCATGCTTACAAAATGGGCATGAAGCGTCAATCTCTACGCCCGGCTCGACAAAAGGAAAATAACCAGGGCGGGCACGGATTTTAAGGTCTTTTTTTTCAAAAAATGCCTGTAAAAAAGCTTGCGCAGTTGCCAATAGATTGCTGAGTGAAATGTTTTTATCGATTAAAAGTCCTTCGCCTTGCGTGAACATAAAGTCATGTGACGCATCGGTTGCTTCATTGCGGTAGCACCGTCCGGGAGCAAAAACAGCAAGCGGTAATGTATGCTTTTCCATGGCATGAATCTGCACCGGTGAGGTATGGGTTCGCATTAACAATCCCGGCACGTTTAACCAAAAAGTATCATGCATATCGCGAGCGGGGTGATCTGTAGGGATATTTAATGCTTCAAAGTTGTAATAATCAGTTTCTATCTCAGGCCCATCAGCAATGGTAAAGCCCATAGAAATAAAAATATCCTGGAGCTGTTCAATCATCTGAGTATACAGATGCAATTGGCCTTTGATGGGGCTATAGTATGATGCTGTTACATCAAAATGTTGTGTTCGTGCGGTGGCGCGGTTAACCGCTTGAACTAACAGCTGTTCATTTTTTGCTTGATAGGCAGCTTCAGCTGTTGTCTTGAGCTCATTGAGAAGAGGGCCAAAGATCCTTTTGTCGTCTACGGTTAATGTTTTAAGCGTTGCTACCAGGTGCGCGATAGATCCTTGACGGGATAGAAAGTTGATACGTACTTGCTCTAATTCTTCCTGACTGGTGGCCTTTGCTAGGGCAGTATCAAATTCTGCCTTTAATGAGCTGATCCGGTGTTTTAAATCTTCCATTACCAACCTATTATATATGGGATTTTTGTATATGATTAGGGTAGCAAACTAGAGATGCCTTGGCTAGTAGGATCCGTGCTCTATTTTTTATTGACAAAACCATGCAAACAGGTACCATATCGATATCATTTCACATTTTTCTTTGTCTATATGCCGGGGTAGCTCAGTGGTAGAGCGTAAGCCTGAAGAGCTTTGCGTCGTTGGTTCGATTCCGACCCCCGGCACCACTCGTTTCTCAAAGAGAGCAATTGGCCGGTGGGCCAATTGCTAAAGTTCATGTGTGATCCGCATCCCATACAATCATAGATTGTCGATGAATTGTAGCGTGTCACAGCATGGATTTTTTAGCTAATATGCTGTACGCTAAGTTTTGTTTTTTCTTATGTTCAACACACGTACATATCTAGGAGATTATTATGCTTAATGCCAAGAGGCTGATCCTGGTGGTGAGCTTGGGGTGTACCGCGGTGCTCTATGGTAGCGATAAGGGTGATCAAAAGGCTGACAATAATGCCGGCAGTGGTGCTCAGCGAGCTGCATTAACAGAGAAAGCAGCAGTAGATAGTGCCGCCATTGCAGCATTGTGGAACTATTATAAAAGTGGTGATTTGAATCGCGATGGAGTGCATGACCAAATACGCAGCTTGAAAAGTTTGCGCAGTAAGCAGATTATGGTTGATGGCACTGCCAAAGGGTTGGAGAAGCTAACAAAAGCAGTTCAAGAAAATACACAAGAACAAGATGAATTATGGCAAAAAGTGTCATCATCGCACAATTTTAAAGTAGGCAAGCCGTTTGCAAATCTGGTTGCAGAGCAAAAAGATGGCGCATGGACTCGTTATGAAAATCTTGGCATAGAAGGAGGGCCGGATTTGGTTGATGTTTATAAAGTTGCCAAGGATGGTTCTGCCTATGCGTATGCCAAGGTGCATGTTAGAACTTTGGGATCACGTGCAGGACAACTAGCCGAGCGCACGGTTATTACGGTGCATAGTCCTACTGGTTGGGTTAAAAAACATGTGGATGTTAACACTTGGAGTACATGTTAATTTAGACAAGTATGTTTCGGTGGCATATCTGCAAGATCCTGAGCGTGCTGGAGGGAAAGATACCAGGACAGATATTGGGATTAATTGTCGAGGAAAGATAAAAAAATAGTAGAGCGATGACATCTTGTTAATGCATTAAAAGTTTAGGGTGTTATCACATTGTTAGGGATCAAATATGTTTATGAAAAACAAGACAGTATTACTAGTATATCTTATGTGCATCACCGCGCCGGTGCAGAGCGCTCATAAGGGAAGTAGTGAGCTTGGAAGGGGAGTAAGGGAATCATCGGATGCAAAAACTCAAGGTTCAGCAGACATAGGGTTGCAAGATGTGGTAGCGCTATGGCATCTTGTGTATGGTGAGGGCCCAAAGATGAGTCAACCTCTTGGATCGTCTGCGGCAACGTTTGAGCTCCTCAATGTGGTAAGGCAAAAAGAAGAGAGGCGACAACAAAAAAAGCTCTTAGCAGCAAAGCTCCTAGCATATATGGAGTCCAATTCAAATGAAAATCGCGGTTGTTTTCAGCAGAAAATAATTCAATGTGATGAAGCTACAACAGGCATTCCTAGAATTTATAAAATAATTATTGCTGATGACTATTGCAAAACCCATGACATTTTGCAACCGATTGTTGTATATCTGCAAGATCCTGAGCGTGCTGGAGGGAAAGATACCAGAATAGATATTGGGATTGATTGTCATGGAAAGATAAAAAAACCAGAAGATCGTAGTCATTGGTTATCTTGAGAAGGATACTGTGTATGCAGCATGCTCACTGTTAATATAACAGTATAAGTTGTATATGGTTGTTTAAAGTAAATGCATGATGTGAATGCGTATGTAGGAGTTCTATGGCAAAAAAATTTCTGTTGATAGTTGGGCTAGGATGCATCTATACAGGACTGGTATATAGTAGCGATAAAGGTGATCGCAAAGCGGTAGACTTTAAAAAAGAACTATCGCAGATGAATAACACAACACAACCAAAACTGAGTACCAAAGGTGCTATAGGATATCTTATAGCACAAGCGCAGCAATCTAGGCAGGCGCAAAAGACTGCAATTATTTATATCGATATACCTGCGCATGTGCAAAAACCCATTATGCAGCATGTAAAAAAGTTATGGAAATTTTTAAAGCTCAAAGATACGGGAGTTTATGATGCAGGGCTACAAAACTATAAAAGTTGGTGTGCGCTTACCACATTATTGCAGAGCTCTGATAAGAAATTAACACCTAAGGTTAAGGAAAAGGTAGCTGAATGGGAGACCGAGGTTTTGTGGGATATCAGCAACTCTGGCAATGTTGCTTTAGGTGCGCCATGCGTAATTCCAAAAGAATGTGCTGATGCTCAGGATTTTTCGTGTCGGATACCACTCCCGCAAGGCTTGGTGCAAGAAGACCTAGATCATGCAGATGCTACGGAATTAGAAATTTCAAGATCTACCGGTGAGGCATTAACAACAGTGCAGCTTAAGTTTAAGAATTATGTGGTGAAAACATTCTCTATACAGGATCACCCAGTACCCGGTTTGATATCCCATATTACAACCCATGTGACAGTATAAGTTTCTGATTTTCCATGTTTTTGTGCTAAACAAGTGCACCATTATAAAGAATATTAACCCTAATCTTGTTTTTACCTAATTTTATGCTTAAAGTTGTACAGCAAGAGTGGAATTGAGTAAGCAAGTAAGTAGGTTAATTAAAAGGGGATGTGTAGCATGAGAAATGTGCCACCTGATAAGTATAATGTTGCATGGTTTAAATTGGCAGAGTGTGTTTCTCGCGGTGAAAAAGAACGTGCGCTAGGAGTGTATCGTCTTCTTGCCCATTCGCTGCATGATCCTGCATTTGCTCGCCAATTGCAAGGAGATCTTTTTCTATCATTTAATGATCTTGCAGGAGCACTAGAACAGTATACGACTGCAGCACAGCTTTATAAGCAAGACAACCGCTTGCTCGAGGTTGCTGCCATCTATGAGCACCTTGTCGTATTGACTGATGCTAAGCAGGCGTATCATGCCGTGCTTGTGGATATCTATACTCAGCTGCATAATCAGGTACAGGCCATTGCTCATGCAACAATCCTAAGCTCCTTATTAGTAGCTCAAGGAAATAGCGATGAAGCTATGCGTATTATTGATCAATTAGATGGGGTTTTTGGTGCGCAAGAAACCATTGCATTGCGACAACACATTATTATTGAGATTCTAGCAGTATCTATTGATACTACGCCCACATTGATCTTACATATAGATAAAATTATTGCGTGTCTGCTGCAAAGTAAAGACACAACGGCATTGCAACGTTTTGTAAGTAAAGTTGAAGCAGTTAATAACTCTTGTTATAAGCACGTGTGCGATTATATAGCACAGGCGCAGTAAGTTTACAACTGTATCTTGATAGCAATATCCATTTTTTCAATAATTTCGAGACTTGTGGTTGTAAGATCGACTTTTTTATGAGGTATTAGCCTCAATTGTTTGCCCTGTTCATGAAAAAGAATTTCTAGAGGAACTTTGCCATCACTCAATGCGCTTTTAAATGCAGCTATAGTTGGCTCTTGTATGTGCGGTGGCAATGAACATGAGATTTTTTGTAGAGAGGGCCACTCTTGAAATAAAAGGTCAATTGGTACGCATTCATTTGCTTTAATCTTACATTTAGTTGGTGATGTTAAATCAACGCCACCCTTGACTACAAATACTTGGTAGGTAGAAAGCCATGCCTCTACCTTTTTATATACTTTGGGAAACAAGATAATCTCAGCGCTTGATGACATATCTTCTAATTGAAGAAAGGCCATAGGATCACCTTTTTTGGTCACGATAGTTCGTATAGTCTTTAATAAGCCACAGCAGATGGTAATCATCTCGTGCTGGCTATTGCTTGCTTGAGCTTGCGCCAATGCTTGCGCAAATGAAGGGAGGCAAAACCATGCCAGATGGCTGCGGTATGTTTCTAAGGGATGCGCGCTTAAATAAAACCCAATAACTTCTTTTTCTTTTTCTAACTTTTCTTTATCGGTCCATTCAGGAAGGGGCTGAAATGCGTGGTAATCATCTCGCTTTTGTCCGGGCGCTAAGGTGCCAAAAAGATCCATCTGGCCGGTCAATTCTGCCTGCTTGCGTTCAAGAGCAATATCAATGATATGGGCAAGCTCACTCATTTTTTGAGCGCGATTACCCGGTAGTGTATCAAATGCACCAGCGCAGATGAGATTTTCCATAACCCTTTTGTTGGATGTGCGCAGATCAATACGTTTGCAAAAATCTAACAGATCTTTAAATGGCCCCTTGCTTCGTTCAAGAATGATGTTTTCTAATGCCGCCATACCAACATTTTTGATGCCCTGTAACCCAAAAAGTAGTGAGCCATTAATAACAGTAAAGTGGATGAGTGATTGATTTATATTAGGTGGTAAAATAGGCAGGCCCATATCCTTTGCCTCCTGCAGATAGAATGCCATGTTTTCTGCATTAGATGCTTCTAGAGATATTAAGCATGCCATGAATTCAGCAGGATAATTTGCTTTTAAATAGGCCGTCTGATAGGCAATGAGCGCATAGGCTGCTGAGTGAGACTTATTAAAACCATAACCTGCAAAATAGGCCATCAAATCAAACAGCTCACCTGCCTTAACGCCGTCAAATCCTTGGGCTACTGCTTTTGTTAAAAATATTTTACGTTGCTCTTCCATCACCTCGGCTTTTTTCTTACCCATGGCGCGACGCAAAATATCTGCTTCTCCAAGGCTATAGCCGGCGATGACTGAGGCGATCTTCATAACTTGCTCTTGATACACAATAACGCCGTACGTTTCTTGCAGGATGGGCTCAAGCTCTTTAAAAAGATAGATAATTTTTTGGCGCCCATGTTTACGCTCAATAAAATCATCAACCATACCAGAGCCTAATGGGCCAGGTCGATAGAGTGCATTAACTGCTATGATGTCTTCAAATTTTTCTGGCTGCAGCTTGCGCAGCACTTCTTTCAACCCGTCAGATTCCAGCTGAAAAACGCCTGATGTTTTGCCTGCGCTGATTAAGGCAAATGTTTTTTGGTCATCGAGTGGCAATTTAGTGATATCAATAACACGACCGGTGTTCTGCTTAATGAGCTTTACAGCCCTATCGATGAGGGTAAGGTTTTTAAGACCTAGAAGGTCTATCTTTAAAAAGCCGAGCGTTTCAAGCTCAGTCATGGCATATTGCGTTACCAACTCATTGCTTTTTGGTGGTACATAAACGGGTAATACGTCATCGATTGGTTCAGGAGAAATTACAATCCCAGCAGCATGTTTTGATGCATGGCGCGTTAAGCCTTCAAGTCTGAATGAAATATCAAAAAGTTCTTGTACTTTAGGATTGTTGGCAACAAGCTCCTTAAGCCGAGGCTCTTGCTCTAATGCTTCTTTAAGACTAATTTTTAGTTGATCCGGGATCAGATTGGTAATGGCATTAGAATCTTCGAACGGAAATCCAAGCACACGCGCCACGTCTTTAATAACACCTTTTGCCATCATGGTGCCAAAGGTAATTATTTGGCACACTTTGTCATGCCCGTAGCAATCACGAACATAATTAATAACAGCTTCGCGGCCTTCAATGCAAAAATCGATATCTATATCAGGCATGGTTACACGCTCTGGATTAAGAAAGCGCTCAAAAAGAAGATTATACCGGAGGGGATCAATATCGGTTATTTGCAAAGCCCATGCTACTAATGAGCCGGCAGCAGATCCACGGCCAGGGCCTACTGGTATACCATTATTTCTGCTCCACTGAATAAAATCGCTTACGACCAAAAAATAACCAACAAATCCCATGTTAATAATAAGGTCAGCTTCCAGATCAAGGCGTTCTTGATATTCATGCTTGTGTTGGATATCAATACGTTCATTATCAATAAGTTTTTGCAGCCCTTGCTGGCAGAGTAATTTAAAATAAGTATCTTGTGTGTGCTCTGCCGGTATCTGAAATTTTGGAAAAAAAAGTTTTCCTGTTTCAAAATCGAAACTACACATATCGGCTATTCTACCGGAGTTCCATACTGCTTGCTGATGTTGACTAAAAATAGTGAGCATCTCGTGTGCAGTACGTATATAGACTCTGCAATCACCAAAAGAGTAGCGATCTGGATTGCTTATTTTGTCATGCGTCTGAATAGAAAGCATAACTTCGTGGGCATAATGATCTTCGAGGGTGGGATAATGGCAATCCCCAGCAGCAACAAGCTCTACGTTGTACTGCTGTGCCCATCCATAGAGCTTTTGATTGAGTATCTGTTGATCTTTTTGATCTTCGGGTTGCACCTCAAGATAAAATCTATCTCGGCCAAAAACTTGCAAAAACCATTGTGTCCGGTTATCGGCTTCTTGTTCATTGCCGTTCATAAGAAGTTGTGGGATGTGCCCGCCAAGGCAAGCTGTAGTGGCAATTAATCCTTCTGAGTATTTTTCAAGTGTGGCATAATCGATGCGTGGCTTGAAATAAAAACCTTTTTGGTACGAAAAAGAGATAAGTTTGCAGAGATTTTTATAGCCAGTTTCATTTTGCACGAGCAGAATAAGATGATAATATTTTTTATCTATTGTTTTTATTGCAACATCTTCAGTCAGATAGGCCTCTATACCCAAAATAGGCTTGATACCCGCTTTTTTGCATGACTGGAAAAATTTTACAGCACCAAAGATATTGCCATGATCAGTGATTGCCAAAGCCTTAAATTGATGTTTTTTGCCAAAATCAACGATGGTATCAAGAGAGATTGCCCCATCGAGCAATGAATATTCTGTATGTAAGTGAAGATGGGTAAAATGTTGTGCCATTATCTTGCCAATAAAGTTACTGTGTGTGCGAAGTCTTACACAATGTTTTGTGTTTGTTCGCGTGCTTTTTCCAACTCAACTTTAATGTTAATAGCAAGGCTGCCTATAGTTGCATCGGAACATTTTGCGGCGATGGTATTAATCTCACGTGCCATCTCTTGCAAAATAAAATCAAGGCGTTTGCCTTTTTCGATATCGGCAGAAGTGATTGTTGCTTGGAGATTTTTTAAATGGCTTTTAAAGCGGACAATTTCTTCATTGATATCCATCTTATCAAGCAACAAATATGCAGCATGTTTTTGCATATCAACTGATTGCTCAGCAGTTAATTCTTGGAGCGTTTTGTTTATTTTGGCTTTTTGTAGGTCAATAAGCGCTGCAGATGCTTTTTCTATAGCCGCGATTACCGATTCCATTATAGCAATCCGTTGCTCCAAATCTTTGGTTAACGCAGCTCCTTCTTTTTGTTGCATTTGAATAAGAGTATGGATTAGCTCTTGTACTCCATCAAAAATTGCTTTTTTTGATGCGTCATCAATATTTTTTTCTTCTATGGAAAAAACATTGGGCAGCTGCAATACGGTGCTTATTGATAAGGTGCCTTCAATAGCATATTGATCTTTAATTTTTTTAATCGCTTGTAGGTAACCCTCAATAGTGGCTAATGATGGCTCAACATTACCTTTGAAAAAATCTTGGTTAGTTATATAGATTGTTAAATAGACATGGCCACGATGCAGATTCTCTTTCATGAGTTTAATCAGATCGAGCTCAAGGTTATTGCATTGATAATGGAGCTTGCAGGTTGTCTCAAAAAAGCGAGCATTAAGTGATTTTAGAGTGATGACAACATTAGTTTTTGCATCATGCGATGATAATGTGATAGTTTTTGAGGCAAAGCCTGTCATGCTACGGAGCATAAGTTCCTTTTATCCTAAATTAGTATAGACATTTTGAACATCATCATGATCATCAAGTGCACTTAAAAATTCATATGATTTTTCAGCTTGCGCCTCGGGCACAGCAATAGATGTTTTTGGCACCCATTCCACTTGTGCGCTTTCTATTTTTAATCCTAAAGCTGCAATGCAACTCTTAACTTTTTCAAGGGATTTTGGATCACAGAAAATCGATACCCAACCATCACCAATTTGAATGTCATGGATATCAAAATCAATCAATTTTTCTAACAAATCGTCTTCTGATATTCCCTTATCTTCTGCTTTTACAACGCCCATTTTTTCAAACATCCAACTGACTGAGCCAGATTCGCCCAGCGATCCTCCTTTAGATGAGAATAGATGGCGCAGTTCTGCTGCCATTCTATTTTTATTATCAGTGAGTGTATCTATGATCACGGCGATACCATTTGGCCCATAGCCTTCATAGGTATACTCTTCATAGGTTTGTCCCGGCAATTCTCCCGTACCTTTTTTAATAGCCCTGGTTGTGTTTTCCAGAGGCATATTAATCTCTTTTGCCTTATCTATAAGAAGACGTAAGCGAGGATTGCCATTAGGATCGCCACCGCCAATACGCGCAGCAACCGTTATTTCTTTAATCAATTTGGTAAATGCCTTACCGCGTTTGGCATCTTCTTTTGCTTTTTTATGTTTAATTGTAGACCATTTGGAATGACCTGACATAACGCAATCTCCAGCACAGTGAATCATAAAAATATAGGAATCAGTAGTATGTATACTATTCTAGCTGCTGTAGGTCAAGATGTCGAATCTAGTTTTGATCCTACGCGGATGGGCGATTCTAACTATATTTTTATTGTGCCCCTATCCGGGGACATGGGTTTTCTCCTGCGCGGAGAGCGGTTAAATATTGCTTGCCCAATATTTAACAATCAAGGGCACCAAGGATTCTCCTTGGATCCTGCCGGCATTACTTGCCCTCCGGCCGGGCCGCGTAATTTGGCATAAGGAGGGGCCATGGTTTTATATATCCGCGCTCTATCAGCTAACGCTGAATTCCTGCGCGAAATAACAATGTTACTGGAATACGCTTTCAGCTAAAGCGCCTTGTAGCTGCTCAATAGTTTTCTTGGCTTTGGCCAACTCTTGTGCCGAGCGTTCAAGCTGAGCTTTTAGATCTGCAACTTCGGATGAGGATGCTATTTCTTGTTTGCGCTCAACTTGTGTGCACGATGCGCACCGTAACTTCTCAAACTCTTGTTTGGTCAGAATACCGATCCATCACGACCCAAAAAAATCATGGCATCGTTGCAAAAGTCTATCAAATTCGTGCTGATTGGTGGTGGTTGAATCTTGACCCCGAATAAAGGTGATGCCTAAAATTCCTGACTGTTTTGGCGCATAATAGAGCAATTCATCGCGCGGCGTACCTTTAATGCTGGGCATAGTTATCATAACATTAAGCATGTAGGGCATATCCATAGGTGCCTGATGAGTGAGCGTTATTAGATGGCCTTGCACAGGAATAAGGCGGGCATCGTTGGCTAATTTTTTTGCGCCAAGCCCTGCGCAATTGAATATAATTGATTCGGGTAGTTGGTCAAAGCTGGCAATGTCTTGATAGCTGATTGGGATTGATAAAGTAGTAACCAGGCGTTGCAGTTCTTGCAGCAGGGGAATAACATCAATAAAAATAGTGGTATACTCCATAACCGCATACTGTTTATCGTTGCCAAATGTTATATCTACGAGCGTTGGTGGCGGCATGAGGCCTTGCTTAATATACTGCTCAAAACCGGGGTCGATCGTGGGAGCATAATAGGCAGGCACGATTTTTGCCCCAGAGCTGAATAGTTCATGCGTGCCATGTGCAATACGCAGGTACTGTTTATACGATGCAATCCCAAGGCGTTCAAAAAGGGCGCGTTCGTGCTCATTGGATGTTTTACGTGGCCGGGGAAAGAAAAAGCCCGCGGCATTGCACGAGAGCACACCAGGGGCATCACGGGTGATAATGCGTACAGTATATCCTTTACGCGTTAGGGCAATTGCGGTTAATAGCCCGTAACAACCAGCGCCAATAATAGCAATTGGCTGTGTGCGCAGATGAGGGTTGATTGCAAGAGCATGTTCATAGTGTTCAATAGATTCTTCAACGCAGCCAAAAAGGAACGTCCAGCCGGCACCACCTTGGCCATAATTATGGCAGATGAGCTTATCCCCCATTGTTTCTGTTTGGACCCTAAAAATTCGTTCGCGGTGGGGGCGAATGCATATGATTTTCTCTTTAATATGTTCATCAGAAAAGCGTGGGGCGTGTAGATGAACGAGTCGTCGTGTTGGTAGGGTCATATGAATGTTTTTTGGTTATCCCAGTAAAGTGTCTTGGCCTAAAAATCGTTTTTTGAGGAGCGGCAGTTTAAGATGAGGGATTTGTCTTCCCCGCGCTGTTTTTTCTAAATATCCTTTACGCATTAAAAATGGCTCATACACACTCTCAATGGTATCTTTATCTTCGCCGATGAGTGATGCTAAGGTTTCCAGGCCAACCGGCCCGCCATTGCAATTGATTATCATCTTTTTAAGGAGCATGATATCGATGTTGGTTAGCCCCTCTTTATCGATACCAAGAAAGAGCAAAGCTTGCTCTACTAATGCCTCATCAGCAATGTTTTTATTGGTTACTTGTGCAAAATCACGTACGCGACGTAAAATTTTTTTTGCAATCCGCGGTGTTCCTCGAGCGCCGGCGGCAATACGTAATGCAGATTCTTTAGAAAGGGCTACATTTAAAAAGCGAGCACTTTGCAAAATAATGGCACTCAGATCTTCATCATCATAAAAATCAAGACGTTCAGTAATGCCAAAACGGCTGCGTAGTGGAGCTGATATCATACCACTTTTCGTGGTAGCGCCAATCAAGCGTAAAAGGATTGACGGGTAAATTAATGGATTTAGCACCTGCACCTTGGCCAATGATCACGTCAACCCTAAAATGCTCCATAGCGCTATACAATACTTCTTCTACATGAGCGGGCATGCGGTGAATTTCATCAATAAAAAAAATATCGCGGGGTTCAAGGCTCGAAAGAATAGCAACCAGATCACCGGTACGCTCCATCATAGGGCCGCTACAAATTTTGATGCCCTATGCATAACATGTGCCATAATTTGCGCTAGTGTTGTTTTGCCAAGTCCGGGAGGACCAAATAATAGAAGATGATCCAAAGCCTCATTGCGCATTTTTGCCGCTTGCGTATAGACGTTTAATTTTTCTTTGAGCTCTTTTTGGCCGATATAATCATCAAAGGTTGTGGGGCTAAAATCGTGCAACTTTTCTTCGGCGGTTTCGTGTAGAGTTATCAAATCTACCGACTGCATTTCTTGCATTGGATTTTACTCACTTTATTAATTGAGGTGAACAGCTTCTACGCGAAGGTACCATAATGCTAGCATAAGTGAGTATAAAAGCAAAAAGCTCATTTTCTTCTTAACCTGGAAGGAGACAAATAATGGGATTTTTTTACTTGCTTTCAATAAATTCCTTTTGATAGCCTATTTTAGGGTTAGTTTACAGGAAAGATTATTATGAAGAGCTTTATACTATATGTGGCAGTTTTGGCGAGCATCTCATGTGCTGTATCTATGTGGGGTAAAACATTTGTCGTTAATAATCAATTAAAAGTACCAATTTATTGTGATCTTGATTCTACAACGCCGGATGCGACTTTCATTTTGATACAGATTTTCCAGGAGAACCTAAAGGTGCAATACCTGCCGGAAACAAAGTGAGAATGGCACAGGATCGGAATGTGGTGGCGCCTGCTATATGAATGTTAAGATTATGTATGCGTATGGTGTTCGTCATTTAAAAGTTGATTTTAGATGTAAACAAGCCTGTTATTGTAAAAATGATGTACATTGAGGGTATGGGATAATGATAATGATGTGACTGTTCAAGTGCATGCACTTGTTCTTCATCAAGGATGGATCATGGGTTTATGAAAGTAGCGCATCATGGTAGCAAGTATGCCAAGCAAAAGATTTTTATTGAAAAGGAAAAAGTTATGCCCACGGTTAAAAAAATTATGAACAATAGTGATGCGGAGATTAAAATTAACAGTTCAGCTAAAAAAAATCGCTATGGAAGAACCAGACGATTTAACAATACCTGCAAACAAGCACGGCACTATATCTGAATTTCAGATAACACAATGAATTTCATCGATGTACCGGATGAAACCGTTGGCGCTGGCGCAATTGAATTTTTCATCAAGCGCAACAACAAGGATAATCGATACGAAATTTATAGTATGGCTGGTGGCTATGTGCATCTACGAGGGCCAGATGCTGCTGGTAATTGGGCTGATCTTGTATATGACCCCTATGTTGCCTATGAATTAGTAATCGATCAGGCCAGAATTCCTCGCTTGCAGCCTGCAACACTATAGTGTCATCCCTATATGATTAACTCGACCTCTACGTATAATTCCTTATATATGACTATTGTCTATTGGAGGGAATAACAATTTACTTGTTTTCAGAAGGCCCATTTTGTTACCATGGCTATAAAGGGATTTTATGATAAACAAAGGGGATAATTATGAATAATGGTATACGTACTGGAATAATGATAGGTAAAGGGGTTATAATGAAGAATGTAGTAGTTACTTTGATGTTTGCAGCACTCATACTGCCAGCAGCATGCTTAGCAGATAGAACATTTATTATGCAAAATAAACTCAACGTTCCATCTATAGTATGCTGCGGAATGGCCTTCCAGACCACGTAGGTTCGGTTTTACCTTTTGCGGAGCGCGGTAATTACAAAATACCCGCTCAGCAAACAGACATAATGACCCCGGGTGTAGGGAAAATTTTAGGGGGAGTGATTTTTTTAACGCTGTTGAAATTGAAACAGTTGGTATTCCCTATAAAGTTTACATTAAGTTCGCTGGCGATTGGCAGGCTGGTAAAGGGTTTGATAACGACTGGGGATCTAAGAGCTTAGGCTTTGTCATTCGTGAAGAAGGCAATGACTTTATTGTTGATCTGTATGATCTTCGAGATAAAAAAGTGCTTGAGGGGGCAACGCTTTTAAAAACCTATAAAACACCTAAGATTTATAAGGAAACTAGGCCATTGTTACAAAGATTGTTACAACAGCAGTACAGATATTAGACTGAACAGCTCGGCCAAGAAAAATGGCTATGGCAAGGTTGATCTCATACTACCAGCACACACGCAAGGCACCGTATCTAAATTGTTTTCTGACTATTCAGGTGAAAAAGTAGATATCATGGATGTACCTGATGAAACGGTTGGTGCTGGCGCAATTGAATTTTTTATTAAGCGCAATAACCAGGATAATCGATACCATATTTATAGTATGGGTGGCGGTTATGGCGCATCCGCGAGGACCGGATGCAGCTGGCAATTGGGCTGATCTTGTATATGACCGAGATGTTCCCTACGAGTTGATAATTGATCAAAGCGGCCTTCCTCGCTTACAGCCCGCACAATGAGTTAAGATGCTTGTATGAGGTGGAGTTTCATCGTACTGCCTGGAAGCAAAAAGATCGCTTCCATAGCGCGGGAAGTAGGAAAGATAACCCATTAAAAAAAGTGTCGATATTACTTATTAATATAGAACCTTCGCATGGCAATGCCATTAAACCAGCCAAGCGTAGCAAAAATAACCCAGAGATTGCTCAGGCCATAGCTAATTAATGGTAAGGGTATACCAACCACGGGTAGCAGCCCAATGACCATACCAATATTAATGAGTGTGGATAAGATAATAGGCAAAATAATACCTATGGCAAGCAGTTGGGTATGGGGTGATTTTAATGACATGATAACAATACCAATACTAAAAAAGCAGCACATAAAGCATGATGATGCTCATCGTTCCTATAAAGCCAATCTCTTCCGCGATAACAGAAAATATAAAATCAGTACGACTTTCGGGTAGGAATTGTAATTTATTTTGTGTGCCTTGCAAAAATCCTTTTCCGGTCAATCCACCTGATCCAATAGCGATTTTTGATTGTTCTATTTGATAGCGCTCTTTTTTTGTATCACCATACCCAAAACAAATATGCGCTGTTTTTGATAATCTTTAAGCGTATGCCAAAAATGGGGTGCTGCTGAGTGCCAAGAGGCTCAATGAGACGATAAAGAATTTTTTTCGGTATGCCCGCAAGCCAGACAATAATGATACCCTACAATAACAAAATAAGAGCTGTTCCTAAATCCGGTTGCTTACGAATAAGTATAAAACTAAGACTCAATATACTCAGGATAGGAATAAAATCTTTGAATGTGGGGCATACAGAATCTTTTTGTGTGTACAAATAATACGTGGCAAAGGCCGGGAATAATAACTTTGCAGTTTTAAGTGTTGTTGCGCTTTCATACAAAACCAATCAACAATCCATCGTTGTGTTATGGCTCATACCAGGCTTCCTTCATTATTGAAACATAAGCAGAGTAATCATGTAAGTAGGGAAAACAGTTCACCGCATGAAGATTGATCTACTCAACAACCAACAGATACAATAAATAACTAATCCCGAAGCAACTCCAAAAAGTTGTTTTTTAAAAAATAAAGAATAAGGCATTTCTGGTTTATAGGTTGCGCTATAAATAAACAATAATCCATAACGGATAACAAGAGGGTAAGCAGCAGGCTTATCCAATCAAATGAATATATATAACGTCTATCAATTAGCATAGAAATTCTCGTACTATGATACTATCATTCTTTCGGGCATTACCACAAAGAAGATATACCTATAATGATGTTTCATCAATAGAGTTTATAAAGTGGAATTTATTTTTTCTTTGCGACAGCTGCATCAGTTTGCATTTGAGCGGTAGCTAACGTGGTAGCAATCTCAGCTTTGGCATCGTGAGATTCTTGAGTGACCATGAGTACATGCTGTTGCGCATCATTGGCGGCCTGCTCTGCTTGGTGCAAAGCATGCGATAATTCTGGGCTGATTTCTTGCACCTGTGTAATCGCAGCTTGTGCTGGTGCTAGTGTTTCATGCACTTGATCGATGGCATTTTTTATGGGAGCAAATATTTTATCGGTCATCTGCTGTGCAATCGGGTCTGCAATAATTTTTAAAGCTTTTGGTTAATGCGGCAAAATCTTGTTTGGGATTGATAGTCACATTGGTAATAACGATAGGCTCATTAAAAAGTTCACCTTTTATCGTAACATTGCCAAGTACGCCAGCTTTAAGGTCTTGATAATTGCCATGATAGCTTATTTCATGTATATCAAACCAGTTAAGCGGACCTTGTGTTAACGTTAATTCGGCTTGATTGAGCGTCCATTCAGCGCCTGATTGTACGCTAGTAAGAATTTTTTGTGATGCTTGGGCTGATTGTATTAATACAGTTGAGGATGTTTTTTGTAGGACATCGAGCAGGTTTTGGGCTGCCGTAAGCGCAGCCTGCGCTGTTTTCCGTGAGGCAATAAGGGTAGTGGTTGCTACCGCTTTGGATGCTTCCAATACGCTGGTTGCGGTAGCCAAGGATGATTCTAATGCGGTTTTGGGATGCCATAATCAACGGTGCGGGCGGTCTCATCGAACCAATTGCCTGTTATTTGAGCAGCATTGACCAAACTATCGGTACCAACTTTGATTCCCTGCTCATAGATAGTATCACGCAAGCCTTTTTCATAGACGGTATGTTCAAAAAAGTCGCCTGTAGGTTTGAGTACATTTTCCTTGAACGGTTCTTCTATTTTTTCTTTCCATTGACATTCAATATCATACCATGCACATGTGCCTACGAGGGGAGATATAATGATTAAGTTTATAAGGAATGGAAAGGTATTAAACTTTTTTTGCATGGGCATTTCCTAGAGAATGTTGTTTATACAGCTCATCTAAAGTTTTTATTGCTGTGTTAAGCGTATCTACTTCAGCCTGCGCTTGTGCATATGCTTTAGTTGTTTCTGCTAGTGCTGCATCTATTTTTTCTAATGCCAGCTTTGCCTTATCAACATCCGCTTGCGCTTGTGCTACCTGATGCTTCATGCTATCAACCAATGGGTATACTTTATTGATCTGCTCATGTGCTGCTTTAAATTCTTCCTGCACGGCTTTATGGGCTTTGGTAAATGATTTTTCAATTTCCTGAAGGAGGAATTTTTTAAGATACTGTTTAAAGGTTATATCGATGGTAAAATTGGGATCGGTTAATGATCCTGATGAAATGCCATGGACTTGAGAAAGCAATAATGGATTCCCGTTCCACATAAATGTATCGCCACCCAGGGAGTCTTCAAAATTAAATTCTATACCTTGCGGCGACACCTGCAAAATGTTTCTTTTTTATACATGTTGGCAAGCGTGAGAATGCCTGTTACGCGTATTATTTGACGTTCTAGCGTTAATTCAATATCAATCTCAGGCTTTTTCTTATCCCCACGTCCACTCATTCTAATAATATTGGCAAGATTTATAGGATTAAGGCCGCCATATGCTTTTAGTCCCGACAGATCAAGATGTGCATCAACCTCTGCTGTTGTTCCTAAAATATCTAATTTAGCTTGAGCGGCAGCGCCTTGTGTAATGATGGTTGAGCCTATTTTTGTA
>CAWEPS010000043.1:0-18600 GCA_963811005.1 uncultured bacterium | reverse complement strand
AACCATGGCCGCAATATTGGTCAAACCCATCTGCTCTCGCACTTTTTTAAATGCTGCACACTCTAAGGCAAATGCCTGCTCATAGCTTGGATTATAATAACGAGAAGCGCCCCGAAGGCCTATCATGGGATTTTCTTCCACTAATTCAAAAAAAGTACCCCCAATAAGATTGCGGTATTCATTCGATTTTAAATCTGAAAAACGCACCATAACTTTTTTAGGATAAAAAGCAGCAACCATACCTATACCCTGCGCAAGCAAATCAATAAAGAATGTTTTCTTATCCGGATATGCGGCAGTCAATCGAGTAATAGCCTGTGCAACTTCTGCATCAGTAACTGCATCGGGCTTTACTAATGCCATAGGATGAATTTTGATATCATTGGTGACTATAAATTCAATACGCGCTAATCCAACACCCGCAACCGGCAATCGTTGAACTGTAAAGGCACTGGCAGGATCGCCTATATTGACCATCAGGTGTTGTGCCACAGGCGGCACCGCATCGAGCTCATATACTGTTGTAGTATAGGGCACAATCCCATTATATATATATCCGGTTGCACCTTGGCTACAATCAAGTGTGATCTCTTGCCCGTTATGTAGGGTAGTGGTAAAAGTACATGCTCAACACCAACAATTGCTGGGATCTGCAATTCTCTACTGACAATTGCCGCATGGACGTCCGTCCACCACGGTTAGTGATAATGCCTTTAGCTTTTTTCATGGCAGGAACCCATTATTAATTTGGTGATATCAGTTACTAAAAATATCGCCATCCTCCACTTGATCTATCTGTCCTCAACCGATTTTAATACTGGGCTTAATCTGAAACAATATGCTGCCCAATACTTTGTCCCGTCCCAATCACAGCAGGATGGAAATCCTGCAGCTGATATACTATAATGGTGTTGGTAGATTTTGCGGCAGAAAATACCGTCTCTGGACGTGCTTGAACAATATAGATCTTGCCATCATCACCATCTTTTGCCCACTCGATATCCATAGGGCACCAACGATCTTTAAGCGCTGAGTATAGTGCTCAATAACCACGACCGCCTTGGCAAGCGTGATTATTTCAGCATCAGATAAACAAAAACTACTCTGCTCGTGCTTGGTTGTTGCAACTGTTTCAACAGTGTTTTGTGCAGAATTGGTATATATCAATTTTAATTCTTTAGTGCCACATTTTTTTTTGATAATCGATGCAAAATTCTTGTGCAAGTGTGGGCATAAAAATAAGGTATTCATCTCGGCGTCACCTCCCCTGCACAATCAACTCACCAAGACCCCATGAACCATTGATCATCACAACATCTTTAAACCTGTGTCGGTATCTAATGAAAATGCCACACCCGAACATGCCAAATCTGAACGAACCATTTTTTGTACCGCTATGGAAAGCGCAAAACTTAGCTGATCAAATCCCTTTTGGAGCGCGGTAAGCAATAGCGCGATCAGTAAATAACGATGCAAAACTCTTTTTGCAATGTTGAATGAGTTGTTCATTACCGCGGATATGCAGATATGTTTCTTGTTGTCCTGCAAACGATGCGCCGGGCAAATCCTCTGCTGTAGCCGATGAGCGAACTGCAACATCCACATCAGGCTGACCACACATGCGCGACAAATCTTGATATGCGGTTGAATTTCATCAATCAAATCCTGCGGCATAGTGCCATGCTCAATTAGAGCACGAACGTATCCCACCGGATGTAGTTGTATCTCATCTTGCGTATTAGCACACTGACTCATGATAGACTTCATACTATCGAGTAGATTATTTGATCGTATAAAATACCAATACGCATCTGCAGTTATGGCAAATCCTGGCGGCACGGTAACACCCTGCCCTGCTAGGTGTGTATACATCTCACCTAGTGATGAGGTTTTACCGCCAACTAACGGCGTGTCTGACAAGCGAATCTCATCAAATCTTTTTATATAGCGCATCTAAGTAACTCGTGTATAAGTGCCCATTAATTCACCCTGCGCAACAACATGGTTTTGCATGGCTGCTTCAATATCATCACGCGTTGCTGTATGAGCTAGATTAAGTGCATCACTATCAAGCGCATATATTTTAAAATAATAGCGATGCACACCCGATGGTGGGCACGGGCCACCATAGCCTGGTCTGCCAAAACTCGTTGTGCCTTCTACCGCACCAACTTGATCAATTTCTATGCCTTCTACAAAACTGCGTACATGCGCAGGAATATTAAAGACAATCCAATGCACCCACGTTCCTTTTGGTGCATCAGGATCAGAACAGATGAGCACAAGACTTTTTGCTTCCGCTGGTACACCAGTCCATGCAAGTGGCGGATTAATATCTTGCCCATCGCACGTATATTTTTTTGGAATTGGTTGACCTTGTTGAAACTCAGAACTTGTTAGCGTAATTTTTTTCATCGCATCTCCTTGCACAGACAAAACATTACCCAGCATCACACCTATAGCCAATATGCGCACTAGCAGCATGCCATGACTCCTTAGTAAGTATATATAAGCAAAGATTAGTGTATACATACTAAAATCTGTAGCACAAGAAATTTGCATAGTTTTGGTGAATAACACGTGCATGCAACAACAAAACAATTTTCTACGCATACAAAAAAATAATGTGCGCATGCTCCATCACACATACGTTTACATTGACAATATTATTGCAGGATTTACTCTTGTAATGAATATATTTTTTAAACAATTGAATTCTGCATATAACTTTTTTCACCAAACGAAAGGTACTCATCTTATGCAATTTACCAAAAAAAATAATTTTACTCTTGCATTAGCGATGATCGGAATAATGCTTTCTACAGCAACTTCTCGCGCATCACAAAGCGCCGCTAATTCAGTTACTCCTCCTGCCGCTAAAACAAATTATGCAGCATATGCCGTGCTCGTTCCGCTTGTGATCTCACTCTGGCAACATTGGATGCATTTCCATTCGACGGCAAAAATCGTTACAATGTAGATGAATTAAAACAAGCATGCAAAGAAATTGTGCAGGGTAAAAACACCAAGAAGAATTTGGAAATTGTACGCAAAAATCTCTATTATCTCTACATTGATGGTCTCTGCGGTCACGCAAGCAAAGTTGGCTCACCGCGCTTTAATGATAAAACCGGCTTACATGAAATCCCATTTGTTGAATCACGCGGAATCTTTGGCTGGATCAGTGATTTGGTAGAGCCTATCAAAAACACTGGTGAATCTTTTGGCAGAGCTTGTGCGTTATATGTGGTAGTTAGCAAAGGCCATGAAACATTTATGGAAGGCGCAAATAATAGACCTAACAGCTGGGAAACTTTAAAAAAGTTTGCAGAAAAAAATTCTGCACCCGCACCAAAAGCAAAATAAAAACTAGATCAACATCACAATGATTTTTTAATGAGATATTAGTATGAATAGATATACAAAAACAAGACTGCTTATTGCAATTGTTACCCTGCAAGCAACACAATTGTCAGCAACCGCACAAGATATAGCCGGAATGCTTGTGGGCGCTGCTGGCGCATCTGAAGTTGAACGAGCTGTGGGATATGTTGCAAGCAACGTAACTGACGGTGTATTAAATAGAGTGTGTCCTCACAGATTGGCGGGTATCGCTCTCTTTGAAAAAGATAGAGATGGCAATCCAAGCCTTGCTGAACTGATACCACAAAAAACTGAAGCTGAATTGCGCTGTATCATAAAGCAACGTCTTGATAATGCAAAAAAAAGAATCCCCTGCGCTACTCACAATCCCCGTGCATTTTTAAATTATTTCTGGAATCATCCGAAAGAAGTTCTCTTGCGCACCGTGATTAAAGATAAGGGCTTTGAACAACATGCAGTCTTGGCTGTTGATGGTATGCCGCTTTTAACAAAAGATGGTAAGCAGTTTTTGATTCCCTATTTAAAACCATCATCTCCATTCCACAAGGGTAGCAAATTCAATCAACGCACCATGCCATTTGTTAAAGTGGGCATTGTAGTTGCTGGTGCTCTAGTGGGCAATAGATACTTTAATCGCATGCTGGGACGAAATACAAATTCACCTGCGCCTGCTGCGCAACCGCAGACTATTGCTAGCGCCGTCCAATTATTAAAAACGAATGGGTTTCAATTTGTAGCTAATGAACAAAAACGTTCTACTAATTAATGCATGAGCGAGCAACATTTAAGATCAAAGAGGGTTGAAGTAGCTTCAACCCTCTTTTTGCAGAAAGGATCGTCATGATAAGCTCACACAAAACACGCATAGTTATATGCGCTAGCTTACTTGCACTCGGATTGCGAAGTTCACCTGCGCATGCTATTTCTAATGAGGCTCTTGCTACCGGCATATGCATAAGCGCGACCGGTTATTTAATTGGACTCAGTTATAGTGAATGGGTGTATAAAAAAGCTGTAGAGCAGTTTAATTTTGCACGCGCCATTATACACACGCACGCATCGCAAGCGGTGCAGCTTAAAGAGTTAAAACAAGAAGCCTTGCGCGCTCATAACAACTATTGCAATGCCTATTACATCACCACACCTACCTATAAGAATTATCCACTGTTATGGTATAAACTTGAATTGGATAAGGCATTGAGCCGCTTGAAAAAAGCAGCATGGTTTATGTTCTGGTCAGAAGATGCGCATAAATTTGTTAATGATTTGCGCACCCTGCAAGAATTATTAATTATTGATTATGATTTCATTAAAGAACGGCGACTTTTTGAACAGTCACGCGAGCTGCTTGAGCAGACGCGCAATCTCTGCCTGTGTGATGGCAAATAAGAGCGCATGCAGCAAAAACCATTAGTGTTTGTTATCTATGATAGCAGTACTAACTCAGTATTTGCATCACAAGTTGTGCAGCCATTGCTGGCATATCTTGAACACGATAATGCGCGTACAGCAATTTTAGTGTCGTATGAACGGCAAACGTTAACATCTGAACAATTAAAAACGCTCAAATCACTCCATTCCCGCCTGCGCATTATCATTATCAAACAACTGCCCTTTATGGGCATATGCAGCATCTATTATGGTGCCTATCAATTACGTAAACACCTTGCGCTGGATGAATGCTTGCGCATTATTGCCCGTGGACCGCTCGCAGGAGCTGTGTGTCTCTATGGGCGAAAAAAAAATCATATACCCATCACCATTCAAGTACGCGGTTTATTAGCAGCTGAATATCAGTATGCTCATGCAGCAAGCGGCTCATTGCTCATACGATGGTGGCATCACCTGCGCGTCTGGCAGTATGCACGGCTTGAACGATTGGTCTATGCATCGTCGAATGAGCATACAAATCTAGAAGCAGTAAGCAGTGCGCTTAAGGATTACATTCTAGATACTTATCATGCTCCTGCGTCTGCTGTGATTGTAGCCCACCATGATATACCAAAGCCCCTTGATGCACGTATGCGCATACAATGGCGCCATGAGATACGGCAACAACTTATGATCAAACCAACCACGCACGTCTACTGTTATAGTGGTTCTGTCAAAGCATGGCAATGCCCTGAAAAAGTAATAACATTTTTCAAACATCAGATACACAATAACCCTGATTCATTTTTACTGATCATCACGCAGAACTGCTCGGCGTTTAAAGTATTAATCGATAACGCACAGCTTAGCCCACACAGCTATACGGTCATTACAGTACCGCATGCTCAGGTATGTCAGTATCTGGCTGCATGCGATAGCGGCATTATATTCCGTGAGCAAACCCTCATTAATTGGATATCACGTCCTACTAAAGTGCTTGAATATCACGCTGCTGGACTTGAGGTTGTTCACAATAATACGGTTGCATGGATCGCTCAATCGCTGCCTGCACAAAGCCAAAAAATAGTGGATTTGGATTGCCCAACCTACTTTTAAATTCAGGATGCGCTTGTGTTGCAACAAAGAATGGATGCTGTGGCACCTCTAAAAACTCCATCAATTTGACCCCACCCGAGCTTGCATGATACCCAGAAAAGTGTAACCCTTGTGATTCAAGCAATGCTACATATGCGGGATTAACTTCATATCGATGCCTGTGTCGTTCAAACACCATATTCCCTTCATGTAATCGCCCGGCTGCTCTATACAAGCGCTCTACCAGGCTGCCTGGGGTAACAACAGCTGAATAGGCACCAAGCCGCATAGTGCCACCATAATCTTGATTATCCATCACTAACTTTTGTGTTACGAGTAGATCAATAATAGGATGTGGCGTAGTCGCATCAACTTCTGCCGTATGTGCTCCTACTAATCCGCATACAGTGCGTGCATATTCAACCGCGGCCAGCTGCATGCCATAACAAATGCCAAGATAGGGTATCGCATGGGTGCGAACATACGAAATGGCAGCAATTTTGCCTTCCACACCCGATGCGCCAAACCCTCCAGGAATAATAACACCATGACATGCATCAAGTCGTTGTAGCTGTGCAGGGTCAGCCTCAAAGGTTTTAGCATCAATCCATTGTATGGTGACACCAGCATCACACTCGGCACTGGCGTGAATTAATGCTTGGTAAATACTCAAGTAACTATCCGTTAAACTAAAATCACCCACATCAAAATATTTACCTACAATAGCGATAGTAATGCGCTTGTGTGGTTTTTTTATGCTGGTAACCAACTGCTGCCATCGGCTCCAATCAGGTGTATGCCGTGATGACAAGCCAAGCTTTTTGAGTACCTTAACACCCATATTTTCTAGTTCCAAATCAAGAGGAATTTGATAAATAGTGTGAATATCTGGTGCAGAAATAACATGATCAGAATCTATGGTGGCATATAATTCTATTTTACGTTTGCGCACCTCATCAAGAGGATATTTTGCACGGCAAATAATAAAATCGGGACTAATACCCTCTTCATTGAGTAATTTGACTGCTTGTTGGGCAGGCTTAGTTTTCATCTCTTCAAGATGGCTTGGAATAGGCAGATAGGCAACTAAGATATAGGCCATATTTGAAGCTCCAATCTGACGCTCTAATGAGCGCATAGCAAACAAAAATGGTTTATTTTCATAATCACCAACAACACCACCAATTTCTATGATTGCTATATCATAACCATCGGATGCTTGTTTAATTCTGCGGACAATTTCATCAGGAATGTGCGGGATACATTGCACCGTCTGCCCAAGATAGTCACCACGCCGCTCACGATCAAGTACCGCCTTATAAATTTGGCCAGTAGTGATGTTGTTGCATTTAGGGATATCTTCATCAAGGAATCGCTCGTAGGTGCCTAGATCCTGGTCAATTTCGCCACCATCATCAGTTACCCACACTTCACCATGCTCAGTAGGGCGCAAGGTCCCTGCATCATAATTAAGATAGGGATCAATTTTGATGAGCGTTGTTGTGTAGCCATGTTCTTTTAAAATTTTTCCTAATGCTGCAGTTGTTACACCTTTGCCCACACCAGAAATAACCCCACCAACCACAACCACAAACTTAGTCATCGCCGCAATCCTTTGTAATAATTTTTTATATCATAACCGATGATGATACACTAAAATTATGGGGCAGAACATCTTTGGTTGTTGAATTTGCAAAAGCACACTACCTATCTATACTTACGATATTTCACGTATTGTAACCTCTAGCAGAGGAGCTATCTATGCAACCAACCCACTTGCTTTATCTAGAAGACTTCACCTTACTGACCAGCAAGGCAACTATTCTTGCCGTTCTACAAGAACAAGGCCGCACCATCGTTATCCTGGATACAACAATTTTCTATCCACAAGGTGGTGGCCAACCCTACGATAAGGGCATTATAGAAAATGCCGCAGCAAAGTTTATAGTTGAAGAGGTACGATTTGTAGATGGCATCGTAAAACATTATGGTACTTTTGAGCATGGCACATTCCATACAGGTGATACCGTTACCTGCATCGTGGATAAGGAGCGCCGCATCTTGCATAGCAGATTACATTCTGGTGGGCATGTAGTAGACATGGCAGTGACTGCACTTGCTTTGCCATGGACTCCTGGTAAAGGGTATCATTTCCCTGAAGGTCCATACGTTGAATATGCTGGATCCTTGCAAGGACTTGATAAAGAAAAGCTTAAGCATGATATCGAGCAGCTGTGCTCAAAATTTATACAAGAGGGGCACGAGACAGGCCTTATCTTTATGAGCAAAGAGGAGATGGCCAAAGTATGCCCCCACGTTCCTGACTATCTACCTGCTGGCAAACCAACGCGTGTTGTTATGTATGGTGATTTTGGTGTTCCCTGTGGCGGCACTCATGTTGCCAATCTGCGTGATATCAAACAGATGACCATACGTAAGATAAAACAAGAAGGCCCCAATATCCGCGTTGGGTATGATGTTGTTAGCTAAAAATTAACCATAAAGCAAAGTTGATTATCATTATGTTCTATCCCCTCTTTGATTATAACAATGTGCCGGCCAATCCACTGCTTGCCATTCTTGATATTCTCGGCATTAAACATAATGCTACAATAACCGACATTATTGCAAAAACACAAGAGCATCTTCTGCGTAAAAAAAATCAAGAACGATGGGATGTTAACCCGGATTTGTATGAAGATAAGCGAACCTTATTGTTGCCCCATCTACAAACTCTGGGTTTTGTTGATGCCATCCAACCACAATCGCTCAGCTATGACTATGCCCTTATTTTTGGTTTTGTATCGATTGATGTGGGCAGTCACCTGCACTACCTCACTAAATTCTTGCCACACCTGCAGATTAAACAGTGTGTGCTACTGACAAGCTCGCTGCCACTGCCTGATTGTGTGCCTGCCCGCATGCATGGCATTACTGAAGCAGATGCTATGCGCCAGGTCTATACAACATCAGCTCTTGCCCAGTATCCGTATACCGTTATTGATGTTGCCATGATCCCAACTGCCGATGGTATACGCCGACCAACAACTGATGATACTGTCCTTGCATGGCGCGCTACACAGCCAACTCCTGGTACCTGCTTGGCAGTTTCTGGCCAACCATTTATCCGCCGGCAAACCGCTATCCTAGAGAGTCGGCTACCCAAAACATTTACGATCTTATCCAGTGGGCCAACTGCAGAGCCCACTTTTTCCATGAGCTTGTATTTGGATGAGTTAGCACGCGCAGTGTATCAAGAGCAGTTGGCACATCAACGATAGCCAAACTCATTTTTTATACAGGCGTCCTGCAATAACTATCTTTGAACGTTCTGCGACAGCTTTACAATAACTACCATCGGCTAACGTGATAGTAACTGGTGATGGTGCTAGATGATAGATCATAGGTTGTTCTGCACTCAGCTCTGGTGGTTGCAACGGATTGCACAGTTTTAGCAACCACGTCTGCCGCGTATCATCGGCAAGCTGAATGTCTAATGCAAGGGATGATGGATCAACCTTATTAGATCGCCAATACATGCCCTTAACATCCAACCGTAGTGTTATGGTTGCCGCCATATGCATACCTGCTGGTAACAGACTTTTTGCACTGCCATATGCTAGCGTAGGTATAAGGATACCTATCATACAGTACCAGAACTTCATGCCTCTCCTTTTTTTACACGAGCATGCATTTATTATTAACTACTTTTTTATACTATCCAATAATCGAGCTCTTCGCTCATAGGCTTGTTGCTCATAGATTAGCAGCAGAGAGCTTGCCCGCGCAACACGTTCTTGCTCTTTATTGATAAAACGACTTAAGAATGTATCTTGGGCCATGAAAGAGCCAACGCCTTTAGCCAACTTTATACCGGGATCTTCGGTCTCCTTTTTTTCTTATACTGAAAGAAAACTTGTGCTGCTGCTGTGCGCGTGGGAAATTCTTTCAAATATGCCTGTAACTCTTGTACATCGATAGTCTCTTTTGCTCCCCAATAGCGCAACATTCCTTGATATCGGCTCATGCGTTCCTGATTGCGAGCGCGCATGACGGCTACGTCATAGTGCGCAATTTTTGCATGCTGCTGTTTAATCAAAGTATCAGTTTTGACTATAAGCTCTGCGCATGAGGCAGCTGAAGGCCGCAACAATGCCGATGCAAAATAGCCATTAAATGATTGAATTGCTTGCGCTTTATAACTGATCCCTTGAAGGAGGACATTGCCACCATCGCAGATTAGAATGATCATGCCTTACACATAAATCATACGCATCATCAAAAGCATCCTGCAGGCGTTGTTCTTGTTCTTTTGCGCATTGTTGTACTTGTGTTTTAACATCAGGTTGTGGGGCCTCAATTTTTGTTACTGGTGATGGCATGTGCGTATGCACTGAAACATTAATAATAGGCTGCTGGCTTGCCACACACAAACCATGTATCACTATATAAAAAAATAATCTATAGGTTTTCATGATCATCCTAATGCTTATAGCTATTGATACTTATCGATATCCAAGAATGGAATAGGCCCACTCACAACCTTTGGTAATATACCATCCCATTTTTCGATTGCTTTTAATTGTGCCAGCTCTTTTGTTGCAGACTGTTTTTTAACTTGTTGCGCATATGCTTCAGCGTCTGCCATTAATTTTGTTTGCGCTGCAGTTTCTCGTATTTTTTCGGTGATATTTTTAGCCATCATAGACTCTTGATGCGCTATCTGCTTGCTTTCTACCGCTCTGATAAATTCTGGTGAAAAATCCGCATGAGAAAAGTTCACTTCGATAAACTCAATAAAATGTGGACGCAAACGCTCCTTTAAATCAAGATAGATTTTATCTTTAGCCGCATGTCTATTTTGGATAAGATCTTCTGCAGTATATTGTGCAATCACAGCCTTGATGCTTTCATGGCAAAAAGGAACCAAGACTATGTCTTCTGCTTTGCCACGCGTAGCTTTATACAGCTCTATCTCATCTACATAGCGATAGTTAACATCAATACCTATAGATATATTTTGCAAATCTTTAGATAAAGCGCTTGTTTCTATCGCTGCACGCTGAATGCCGTTAGGCATTTCTATAATTGAATCAATAAATGGTATCTTAAAATAGATACCCCCCTCTTTATGCACCTGCTGTATATTACCAAGCCGAACTTGCAAGGCCGTAAACCCTGGATGCACAATATAAAAAGGCTTTAACAGATAGAGCAAAAGCAACCCTACCACAACAACGATCGTCCAGAATATTATTTTTATACTGTTAATCTGTTCCATAAAAAATTCCTTAGCTACTTAAATTAATAATGCCGCAATCATTGCCGTTAATAAATTAGACAGTGCACCGCCCAAAACAGCATACAAGCCAAACTCGGTAATCCATGCACGTTTTTCTGGCACTAACGCACCAATGCCGCCTACCTGAATACCAATACATGAAAAATTAGAAAAACCACATAATGCATAGGTCATAATAGCAACCACACGCTCTGGCAAATGCGCAGAAACCATAGTGCCATAGGCGATCAACTCATTGACGGCTACCTTGGTACCCAACAACTTGCCTGCTACCCAAATATCTGCGCCGGTAAAGCCTAGAAATAGGCAAATGGCGCACCAATAAAGAAAATATATAGTCCAAACTCAAAACTGGTAACGCAAGACCTAACCAAAGATTGAGATATGTGGATGGTAGTGCAAGGATCGCATTGAGCAATGCTAACAATGCCAAAAATGCTATAAGCATCGCCGCCACATTAACTGCGAGCTGTAAGCCATCTAAAGTCCCTGTTGCTATTGCATCAAATGCGTTAGCAGAACGGGATGACTTTTCAATCTTAATGCCATCGCGTGTTGCCGTCTGCTCTGTTTCTGGAACAAAATTTTTGCAATCATAATTGATGCATGGTATCGCCATCACACTCGCGCCAGCATATGCTCTGCTGGCACGCCCATAGCAGCAAACACTACTAAAATCGATCCGCTGATAGTTGCCATGCCACTGACCATAACCACCAATATTTCTGACTTAGTCATCTCTCTTAAATAATTACGCACTAATAAGGGCGCCTCTGTCTGCCCCAAAAAGCTATTTGCTGATAGCGCATAATGTTTCAGCGCCGGAAGTGCCTAATAATGGCCGTATAACAACAGTTAATGGCATGCACAACTTTGTGAACAATACCCCAATGGAATAATAACGCGGTTAATGCACCAAAAAATATAATGACAGGCAGAACATTACGGCAAAAATAAATCCCCACGGCCCTGTGGATCCGCTAGTCCGCCAAAAACAAAATTAATACCTTCTTCAGCAAATTCATACATAGTGCTAGCTCCGTATGCTAATGCACCAACAATGGCTTTCCCTACGCTTGTTTTAAGCACTCCAAACCCCAGAATAAACTGTAATACGAGCGCATTAATGATAAGTTTTATATTGATAGCCGATCTTTTGTGTGAAAAAAGCAACGCTATGGCAATGATCACGCCTATGCCAATAATGTTAAGATAGCGATTATATTCCATCAGATAATGAAACAATGACATGTATGTCCATTTGAGTATGATCTTTATAGTCAAAAAAAAAGTAGCAAGATTTTGCTACTTTTTAACAATTATTGATTGCTGCTGCCGCCGTTGTTCGCGATCTTTATTGCGCAGTGCTTGCATGATATCATCCAAATCACCCGTCATAATAATATCCAATTTATTGAGCGTCAGTTCAACTTGATGATCCGTTACACGATTTTGCGGATAGTTATAGGTGCGCACTTTTTCAGAACGCATTCCTGTGCCTACTAGATCTTTGCGTTGCTGACTTTGTTCAGCTTGTTGTTTTTCAACTTGAGCTGCCAAAATACGTGATTGCAACATCTTCATGGCTTTGGCTTTATTTTTATGTTGCGAACGCTCATCTTGGCATGCAACTACAGCACCGGTAGGAATATGGGTAATGCGGACGGCAGAATCGGTAGTATTAACGTGTTGGCCACCAGCTCCACCCGAACGGTATACATCAATACGCAAATCAGCGGGATTAATAGTCACATCAACTTCTTCTGCCTCAGGCAAAACTGCTACCGTAGCGGTAGACGTATGAATTCTGCCTTGCGTCTCTGTAGATGGTACACGCTGCACGCGATGCACACCAGATTCTTGCTTAAGATAGCCGTATACTTCTTTACCTTTGATGTGGAGTACCACTTCACGCAGACCACCTAGATCAGTTTCACTTGAACTATCTACTGATACCTTCCAACCCTTGCGCAACGCATAGTTGGTATACATTTTCAGTAAATCTGCAGCAAATAAGGAGGCCTCTTTGCCTCCTGTGCCCGCACGAATTTCTAAATAGACTGAACGATTATCATGCTCATTTGGGGGATAAAGAATATCCTCAAGAGCACTAGCTTCTTGGGCTAATGCTTGCTCTAATGAAACAGACTCCTGCGCAAAAAGCTCTGCCATTTCAGGATCACTATTAGCCGATGCCTGTACCTTATTATCAGCAAGCTGTTTTTCTAGGTCTACAATTTTAGTGTGTCGCTGCAACAAAGCGGTAAGCCGCGCAAGCTCTTTTTGCAGCTCAAATCGCTTGGTATTCTCAAGCGATGGGCTTGTGAGCTCTGCTACTAGCTCATCATGGCGCTTTTGTAGCACATCCCATTGAACTGTCATAAGCGCAATTACTTAGCTTTTTTCTTGTATTTTTGCTCGAATTTCTCAATTCTACCAGCTGTTATCCACAAATTTTTGTGCACCGGTATAGAATGGATGGCAGTGAGAACAGATCGTTACCCTGATCTCTTTATTAGTAGAAGTTGGGCTGATAGAAGGCATTCCCACAAGCGCAGCGAGCGGTAATAGCGTGGACTTCTGGCTGTATTGTCTTTTTCATGAAAAATACTCCTTAGATTCGTATAAAAATATCATATAGTATTACGTATAAATGGCTCTTTGTAAAGGCATATGGGGCAAAATGGGTCATCCCCGAGGGCTTTTATAGAGTATCTGCCTACCCACCTAGCCCCTTTGTATATAACCGTTAACAAACTATACTAGATATAGATTATAACCCTTTTGGAGCTTACTATGCATATATTTCGTATACTAATACCCCTTACACTTATCACCTTCACCTATGTACCCCTGAGCATAGCCAAACCTAAAAAGACAGCAACAACCCAGACATTAACCCTAGAATTGGCAAAAAAAGCTCTTGAATATACTAATCAGTTTCGCATTAAAAAGGGCCTATCTCCCTTAATCTGGGACGGGTCATTGGCCACTATAGCACTCAACCATTCCAAAAATATGGGAACCCATAAGGTTGGCTTTGGGCATGATGGCTTTAACAAGCGTATTGCAACATTACCTGTCCATCCCCGCTCTGCCGCTGAGAATGTGTTTATCTGCTACAATATGAGAGGCGATTTGGCCTTTATAGCCATTGATGGGTGGATCAAGTCAGCTGGCCACCTTAAAAATATCGTTGGCTCCTATACCCATTGCGGTATTGGTGTCTATTGCACTGCGCAAGGGTACTGGTATTTCACTCAGATTTTTGCTTCATACAGGTAAAATACAAAGCCCAGCACTCATGCTGGGCTTTGTATTTGTTAGAGCAAAATTCTTATTGCGCTGCTTGAGTAAGTTTGCAATGCTTTGGATACATCATCTAAAAAGAGTATCAAAGCATTCTGCATTGCCTGTTGCGATTGTTGTTGAATTGATGAATTAGCATTCATTGCTTGCGTAAATGGTGCCTCCGCAGCTCTAAGCTGTTGGCTCATAGGATCATTCCAATCAAAGCCTCTACCACTTATTTCTAGCTCAAGCTGTTGTTTAAACAGTTTCACTACATTGGCAACTTTTGCTTTTTGAGCATCATTTAATGAGCCTGCAAAGGTAGTTATTATACTTTGTACAAACTGATCTAATTGAGCTCGCACAGCGCTATTATTAGGTAATGCAAAAATAGCAGCTATAATCCCATCATACACCGCTTTATTATTTTGATACTCATTTTGTGCAGCCTTCTCTTTGGCTTCTTGCTCTGCCATCATCTGTTGCCACCAATCCTGGCCAGAGGGTTGCGCTGCTTCAGGGGCGGGCATTGGCATTACAGCTGGTTTAAGAGTCTCAGGCCCTGCCGCCCAAAGAGTGGCGCTTATACTCAGCACAATAGTAGCGATTACGATATTCTTCATGACAATCTCCTTATTCTCAATCTTTTTTATAGGGATACTACAGGGAAAAAGCCCCTAGAAATGGGCCTTATCTCCCTTTAGAGTACCAAATATAGAGACTGAATCGCAATAGTTCAGGTTACAGAGCTTATCGACCTCTATGCAAAGCTACGAAATAAGCCATTGTTTACCCAGCTGATCATACCTATGTATAGCACCCGTTGCCAGATCAAAATACCATGCATGCAGGGCTAAGCTTCCGCTATTAATCCGTTCTTGTATCCATGGAAAGGTATACAAGTTATTGAGCGAATTAAGCAGCGCATAATGGCCGCACAACGCTGCTTTATCCCCGCTGGTAGCACTGCTATGCTGCGCCATAACCTTTTCATAGGCTGGCTTGGCAATTTCCATCCATTTGGCAATAAAGCTGTGCGGTTTATGAAACACTGGGTTATCTGCATCAAGTAGCGCTTGTATCCCGCCACATTGCGTATGGCCCAATATAATAATATGCTTGACCTGTAAAAAACAGGTGCCAAATTCCAATGCCGCACTGGTGCCATGATAAGAATCCCCACCTTCACAGGGCGGCACAAGATTGGCAATGTTGCGCACTACAAATAACTCTCCTGGCTGGCAATCAAAGATCATTGCTGGATCAACCCGAGAATCTGAACAGGCAACAATCATAGTCTTTGGGCGCTGCCCTTGCGTTACTAATTCATTAAAAAGCGTGGTATCTGCGGTGAAAAATTTCTTTCTAAACCGCTGATTACCCTCAATAAGATGTTTTATTTCTTCAGACATACTAGCTTTCCCCTAACAAAATACCATATTATTCTTTGTTGTGACTCTAGCCTACAATAGCATCGCTATTTTTCCTAGCCATATTCTTGCAATGGACGCGATAGCCCTGCTACGGTTGTTGTTATATTCTACCCATACAAAGAGGAACCATAATGAATGAAAATAGCACAAAAAAGCCATCGTTTTTTATGCGCTTTAAAAAGGGATTGGTTGTTATTGTAAAATCATTAACCTTTATCTGGCGCCATAAAAAATTAGTTTTCTTTCCTTTGCTGACGGGTATTTTAATCATTGGCACGGTTGGCCTTTATGATGTTGTTTATCAGCAGCTGTATCATACCCATATAACCGCCTTTTTCCCCCAAAAAAGCCAGCCGCAAGCACACAAAGATCGCTATGCCCAGTATGATGCAATGAGTGATGAGTCTGAGGGTGATGAAATTAATATTGAATTTATACTTTTTTGCCTCATTATCACGTTTGCTTGTATATTTTTCTTTACCGTTTCTAATGTGGCTCTTTCATATGCCGCCGGCCAAGCGTTTATGGGATTGCCTGTACGGCTTGGTGCAAGCCTACTGCATAGCATAAAACGATTCCCTACCCTACTCATGTGGAGCGTGTCTGCATTTTTTATTCACCTTCTCGTGAATCTTTTCAAAGGGAAGAATGGAAAAGGTAGCTCATTCTTAAACAATCTCATCGGTGCAGCGCTGGAATTTGGCTGGTATATCGCAACCTTCTTGGTCATCCCCGTGCTTGCCCATGAAAATCTTGGTGCCATCAAAAGCATACGCCGCTCAACAGAGCTCATGAAAAAGACTTTTGGCGAGAATCTTGCAGCTGCGCTTTTATTGCCACAATTAATAGGATTGCTCCTGATTGCATGGCTTTTGATATCACTTGGCATACTCTATGCAACTATCTATCTTGATACAGGAACGGGAATAACACTTTTCCTCACCGTTGGGCTACCGCTCATTGGCCTGTTGCTTATTCTCACCGCTCTTGTGTGCTGCGCTGTTTCAGCTGCTACTACAGTATTTAAAACTGCCGCCTACTATTATGCCATTGGCAGCCAGTAGGACCATTTGCAGCGGATGATATCCAAGCAAGCTTTGCGCAAGACATTAAAAGTAGCTCGTAAAGTTCCGGCATCCACACACACCCTTGCTCTATTGAAACAAATTTAGGCGCTACTATTAGTGCATACAACAGTATAATCTATGCATTACTACTATATTTTATTCCCACTAATGGAGTCTCTTGAAAGGAATTTATGAAGTCGGTTCGACTTGCGGTTACCGCATTATTCGCTGGTTCATTTTTTACCAATTCGTACATTTATCTTGATACAGCCCACCATCAACTCAATAGTAACTCTCATATGCATGCCCATGCGCCTGCACATGCCAAAGAGCTAGTTGCAGTAGTTGTGGAGCAAAACGCACAAAAAGGAAATCCCCTAAACGGTTAGCAGTCCGCAATCATATATGCAAAAATAGAAGACGCCGTAAAGAGTAAAGAATCCAGCGCTAACGCTTAATATGAAAAAAACTACCAATAAAAACTTCTATTTGATGGCCCGGCACTCGATACGGTCAAAGTTGCCTTTGCTCATACCATCAACGTTGAGCAGTATCCCTTTTGCCTACCTATTATTAAATCATTGCATACTATTGAATTCACCTCACCAGTAACCTTCTTGGTAGGGGAAAATGGTACCGGTAAATAACCATCTTAGGCGCTATTGCTCATAAGGCTGGATTTGGTGCTGAAGGCGGCAGTAAAAACATCAATTTTAAAACATCACAAGAAAATACCTATGCCGGCACACAAATCTTGCCGAAAGCTTTACGCTTTCCTGGCGTTATAAGCCACCATATGGCTATTTTTTTAGAGCAGAAAGCTTTTTTAATGTCGCCAATGATATCGATGGCATAGCTGGCTATGATGCGCGAGCCTATGATCCCTACGGTGGCAAATCTCTGCATGAACAGTCTCATGGCGAAAGCTTTTTATCGTTTTTTAACAACTGTTTAGGAAACGGATTTTTTATATTTGATGAACCTGAAGCAGCACTCTCACCTCAGCGGCAACTCTCATTACTGGTTATTATCAATCAGATGTGGAAAAAATCTAATGCGCAATTTATTACTGCAACCCACTCACCATTATTGCTCGCGTATCCTGGCGCTACCATTTATTCATGCGATGCAGATAGATTAACCGCATTGCCTATACCGATACGCACCATTATCGCATAACAAAACAGTTTTTAGATAATCCTGAACATTATCTGTATCATCTATTTAAAGATTAAATGGGCAGCTGCCAATACCAAAGCCAATTAACAGACATCCTGCTATCTGATTTCTTGCAGTTTTATCGCCTGCTAATGCCTTTAAATATCCAATAAGGTTAACACGCTCAACAGGCTCGGATGAACCTTCCATAGAATAATCCTGCTAAAAGCGCGAGCAAACTCATACCACATAGTCCACCAACACCACAGCGGTGAAATAAAAAATTTTTTGATACCGAGTGACCAATACCAGCACCTGCGCACAATGATCCTGAACACTAATGAGGCTTTAATGGTCCCATTTTCAGTGGTCCAAGGCTTTGAATTTGATTGTGCTTGCATAGTCGCGCTCAGGAATATCATAAGCGTCATGAATGCCCATACGGTTACTTTTTGCATCTGGTTGCTTTCGAACTATTAATAAAGTCTTAGTGTGGCGA
>CAWEPS010000042.1:0-29864 GCA_963811005.1 uncultured bacterium | reverse complement strand
AGCAACCATAAGCCCTATTTTACTGTGCAGCAAAGTGAACACAAAACGCACTCTATACAAGGATTTATAGATATAGCCTGCATTCGCGATTTGGCCAAGGAGCTATGGGGCTATGATATGCAGGGTGATGGCAGATGTGATATCGAACTGGATATGCTCAATCATAGTGTCTTGATGCATCTGAATAATGGCAATATTCGATTGCCACATACGTACAACTTTATTAATGGGTTTGATGTTACAATGGTTATGGATCCGGATGCACACATGATTCATATTAATGATCTTGCATGTACCCTCTATAAAGGGTCTTTGAATATGCAGCATGGATCGCTAGTATATGATACTCGCTACGGCATAGCATATGCCCATCTTCCCTTAGTCCTTACTAGTTGTCTGCTGAATTTTAATAAAGATTTATTTGCCGTTGTTTCTGGGCATCTCGTTCTGAATAAACAGGAAAATCAGGTGCCCCATTTAAAAAGTAGACTTTTTATTGAGCATGCACAGTTGCAGGAAAATATATTTTCTCAAGAGTTTCAAAAAATGTTATTTAAAACAACAGGAACAGCTTTTGACTTTCATACTACTGATGTTGCCTGTGATATAGCGCTAGAAACAGTTGCTCCAATTCATATAAAAACAGATTTTCTTGAGACCTATGCAAAAATTGCTATGCGTGCAAGCAATACGCTGCGTCATCCTGAAATTTCTGGCTCCATTGAGCTTAAATCAGGCACAATGTTTTTTCCTTATAAACCTCTTTTTATTACAAAGGGCAGTCTCTACTTTATGCCTCAACAGGGGGCAGACCCTCTGATAGAATTAACGGCCAAGAACAAGATTAAAAAGCATAATATTACCATGTCTATTACCGGCTGCGTGAGTAACCCATCGATTATGTTAGAATCCTCGCCACCGCTGACTGAAGAGCAAATTGTTGCCTTATTATTGGTTGGTGTTTCAAGAAGAATCATTGAATATTATTATGCCTGCTCTGATTATGCAAAATATAACCAGCCTTGTATTTAGCCAAAATCAATCATCAAAGCAATTAGAGCGTTATTTTAAGGCGTTGCTAAAACCATTTAAAAATGTGCACTTGGTACCAAGTTTTACGGATCAAACAGGGCGAGGGGGATTGCGCGGGGCCATAGAGATTGACATTAATGAACGTTGGCGAGCCTTAATACAAAAAAACTTTAGCCTATCAGAAGATACCCGTTTTGAATTGGAATATATGGTTTCTGATGATATTAGTGTGCGAGGCTTTAGGGATGAGCGGCGAGACATAGGCAGTGAGGTGGAAATGAATTGAAGTTTTAGGAGGCAAAAAGCCCCAGAATAGCCCCATAGTATTGCCCTAAAAACTAAAAAACTTAACATTTTTAAACTATTTGTTACTATAAAACTATTATCTTTGAAATTGTATGGGCGTACTGGTTTCGACGTGCTATCGAGAGTGTCGAGAGCATGCCGAGCGTTGATCAATTGTGCTTTTTAAAACAATTGGTTGAAAACAATCAGTGCAGAAGAATCTTCTGTTAATGTTGCCTTCAAAGTACAAAGTTTCTCTCTTTGCTGACATGCCATTCATGGTTACTCCAGTAGCTATGCCTGCAATGTCTTCAATGGTAGCAGCTGCGGCTTAAAAGTCTAATGTTCTTGCTGGCAAGGCGTGCCTATCAGCTGAGCCAACACGTATAATACAAGATGGGACTGTCAAATGAGGTTTTTTGAGGCGTAGTTTGACCAGTATCACGAAGCTGACCTATCCATAAGATTGTGTCTTCGAGGTGGCAGCATTGTATATTCGAAGAATAAGCATGTAGCGCTTTAGACTTGATGTAATGCGGACATGGGTTCAATTCCCATCGCCTCCACCAGTCTTCGCCTGCAGGGAAAAGACTCCGAGGCTAAATTTGGCTACGAAAAAGTCGACCGTAGCTTAACACGTTTCCCCTAACTCTTGCTGCCTTGATAAGAGGCTAGTAACGAGAAAAGTTTATGACCCAGACTTATTTTAAGATCGTTTTGGATGCACTGTAGGTACTGCTATCTACCGTGTATCAATGAGCAAAAAAGAGCAAACATTCTTATTCACCCTCCAAATTATACGTGAGAAATGGATGTTCATATATTGTAAACGACTACAATTTTTATCTAGTGCACTCGTACTGAGTATCGTTACAACAAGTTTGGCTTTGATCCAAAGCTAGGCAGTCATAGTTGGTTTAAAAAAGATAACGGCTGTGTTTGGCTTCGACAATTTGGCAAGAAGAAGATTGGCCAAATGAGTCTTTTTTATGACTATTTAATGCGCACGATGGAATATCAACGTAATCCGCAGGAGGCAAAAAAAAGGCGTGCAGCATTTAAAATAGTTAACCAGGTTGTGCAAGATATAGAGTCAGATCAGATCCTTGATGATCCGATGACATGGCAAGATTTGAGTCTTTTTTGCGGACAGACCGATCCTACCTGCTCGTTGTCTTCGATTGTCAGCAGAACGTCAACGGAGTTGGGTAAGGTTATGCTTGCCTGCATGTTGATTCAGCCAAAGTCTGATGTTGCAGTGTTGAAAAAGCGCCAACATATTATTAAGACTATTCTGAATGATCATCATCTCTATGGTCAACTGATTGTTGCGTTAGAACGATTTAAAAAAATTGAAACCGCTCATGCTTTCTTTTTGGACGCGTGACCAGTTTAAGCATGCTTCAAAGCAGCATTATTATAATTTCCCTCAATCAGTAAGTAGCTTTAACAATATTTTAAATAATAATGTTGTAGCTCTTGACATCAAAAGTTATTTGGAACATCTCAAGCGTTCATTATGGGCGATGAGCGCCGTTGCTGCAGCGGTAGTGTTGCCAACCTATGGCCTTATGCAAATTACTAATACCGTAACACCGGCATCGGGTGTTAAAGGTGTGTTAGATTCCATTCGGCATTCGCCTGCCGGTTTGGCTACGGCTGATAAGGCAGCCCTGTATGATGGCTTAAAGACATGTCTTAGTAACACCAAAAATCCAATGATTGTAGAATGGTTGGCTGGAGAATTAAAAGGATCTGGCGGTCCTGCCCTAGCAGTTATTTCAATGCTGGCACACAATAATCAAATTCGTGGGATAGCAAGTATAGTTGCAGGCGCATACTGTGCCCTATCAGCCAAAGAAGATTTTGAGTGGGCACGTGATCATATTGTATTGGATCTATGCTTACAAGAAAAAATGATAGCGGTTGCAGCAGGGTTAGAAGCCTTGCAAGCTCTTGATACTGCTATGCAATCTATAGATGGTCTTCATGATACCTTATCATTATCCACGGCTATTTCTGATTTTTTATACGTACGTCCAACCAAAAATCCCAATCTTGAGCGTCTTTTAGCGTTACTAAAAACAGCCACATTTACTGGTAAGGCGTCACCATTATCCCGCACGGGGCGTATTCTTATTGCCTATTCATTGATGCACACATTGAAATCTGAATGGATGCGGGCGCTGGCTGCTGTAGGCGAGTTGGATGCCTATCTTTCCATGGTTCGTTTATACAAAGAATTTGAGCAAAAGCGATGCCATTATTGCTTTGTTGATTTTAAAGAAGCTCCACAACCGGTACTGGTGATGAAAGAATTTTGGAATCCGTTTATTGATGTTCATAAAGTGGTAACCAATTCGTTGGCATTGGGCGGTGATTATGGAAGACAAAATGTTATCTTAACGGGACCAAATGCAGGTGGAAAATCTACCGTTTTGCGTGGTATAGGTATTAATGTGTTTTTAGCCCAGACCTTTGGTATTGCGGCTGCTTCGGCCATGGAGCTGACACCGTTTGGTTCCATAGCAACCTATTTTAATATTGCAGATGATATCACGGCAGGCAATTCGATGTTTAAGGCAGAGGCAATACGTGCGCATTATTTGGTTCATAAAGTAGAAAAGTTACCTGCACATACCTTCAGCTTTATCATAGCTGATGAGCTGTTTAAAGGATCTTCGCCACGAGAAGAAGAAGCAGCTGCGTATAGTGTTGCTAAATATTTGGGGTCCTTCCCAACCGGCATATCTATTTTGGCTACTCACTTTGGCATGCTTACAACATTGGAGCAGAAAACGCCTTATTTTTGCAATTACAAAGTTTCTGTGCGCATTAATCCTGATGGTACACTTTCGTATCCATTTAGTTTGGAGCCTGGTGTTTCTAACCAGCACATTGCTCTTGATGTATTACGCGCAGAGGGCTTTGAAAGCTCTATCCTCAATGAAGCCTATGCTATTGTAAAAAATAGTACATAATTACAGGGTATAAATAGCAAAAAGCTCTGAAAGAAGCTTAAGCTTATTAAGCTGCGCGCGATAGTGCGATTGTCTCATCTGCTTAAACTGGTCATCATTGGCCCATTGCGGAATTAGTTGCTGCGCATATTCCATAAAACAATCAAGACCAATGCAATAGCCTGGATTGCCAAAGTGGTCAGGCTCAAAGATTGGGAATGCCAATCCTATACCAAAAAGTCGAGGTGCTATAAAGCCATTTGTTTCATTATAGGTTGTGATGGGTGTTGTATTATTAATGGCTGGTAGGCTATCTCGTTCATAACCGATAGCATAAATTACTTTAGTGCACTCAGGTAACATCTTTTTTAGCACATCATCATCAGACAGGATCCGGGTTAAATTTGCCGGTGGATTTTTTTCTAATACATTTTGGGCCCATTCAGCAGCAATGCCTTTGATCCCGGTGAATGGATTTAATGTCCAGGTTCCCATATCAACCGCATACGTGATGGGTGTCTTGTAGAAATTATAGATGTGTTTAACGTTAAGTTCCGATAAAAATTTAAGGAGCAAAATTGCTGAGTGTGCACTACCAACAACACCGACGATATCATCAGGGGTCACGAGTGTAGCGAGTGTGGCACGGTCAAGAGCATAATCAAGCGGGATGATATGATTGGTTTGGTAGGGCAAGGTTTTTGGGTGAGACCCTGTTGCAAGTATTACATGATGAGCAGAAAAGACGGACCCTTTTTCTGTGCCAATATACCATACATTATCAGTGAAATTGAGTGAAATGAACCTGTCTTGCACAGTAGGTACTTTGGTTCGTAAATATTTGGTGATATCGCGTAATGGCTCAATAATAACACTCAGTTCTTGATGGCGGTCTTCGGGGTCTAATTGCTTAAGGTGCTCTATGGCAGGGCTTGTTATATTACTAAATGTTTCGCATGCGTTAAGGAAGGCAACAAAGGTTTTCATGTTGCTGTTGCCAGGGACATGGTTATAATACAATCCTAAGCGCCCAACATTGAATTCTGGATCTATCCACAAAATACGTTGCGGGTCTATACCAATATCGAGCATCACACCAACGGTTGCTATGCCAGCCGCTCCAGCGCCAACTATAAGCCAATCAGCATCAGCCGATTGATCTAAATTATAGATAAAATGCTCATTTCTTGGTGTGGGGTAGGCGCAGCTGGTTAGAAATAGTGATAAAAATGGTATGATATGGATATTCATGATCAAAGCTCCTGGTAAAGGGAAAAAACTATTATTTGAGGCCTATCATAGAGATTCCTTTGCAGATTTGTAAAGGTTTTGAGCTTTTTTAGCCAAAAAGGCTCAAATTTAAGCCTAAAATAGCTGTTTTTACACTGAAATTGGCAGCCATTTTTAATTATTCAAAAACAGTGTTATTCTGGAAAAAGAGGTTAAAGTATTCTATTAGAATGAATAAAAATGGGTTTTAGGAGGTTATATCGTGAACATAAGATATAGTATAGCTTTATTAAGTTTGGTGCCCCTTTGTATAAGTCAGGGGTTGAGGGCTTCTGAGTATGACAATAAGCGTGATGCAGCAGCTTATCAGGCCGATTTGGTGTATTCACCTCAAGATTGGGCTGCGATACAGGCGGCATTAGGCAATTCAGCCACTCAAGAGCCAGATAAAAAAAAGCGCGATGCCCATGCACGAGCTACGCAGGCAGAAACTTGTGTAATTTGCCTCGATACACCATTAACACCGCAAACACGAGAAGGGTTGCCCTGTGGGCATTCTCAATTTTGCCAGTCGTGTATTGCAACGCTAAGAAATCAAACAGATGCTGATGGAAATCCTAGAGCACCCAAATGCCCAGAGTGTCGTAAACCGATACAAGATTTAAATTCTTCAGAGATTGCACAATTAGGATTTGCTAGCACACCTAGAGAGCATCTTGGGGCAAGAGTTACAGATTTTCAGGCTCAGGAAGCCTTAACCTGGCTTAATAACCATACTCCTGGATTATATGCTATGATCATAGAGGCACGAGACAACAAAACATTGAGTGATAATGATGGCATTTTTGCCTCATTAGCACAACAGATAACCAGTCAGGATCAAAGAGACTATGGCATACAAGCAGATAACGTAGGCAAGACGCGAGAGTGCTTGGCTACTCTTATTAGATTTTATCGTCCCATAGAGCAAGAGTATAGAAAAAAACATGCGGCAGCCGTTAACAGGCAGCAGGCTTTGCAGGTATCACCCGATGTATCAATACAAGACAGCATAAGCGCTAGGGGAGTTATTCAGAGAAAATCGCAAGCCTTGCATACTGGGATATTATGCTCCTCTTGTTGATACAGAGCTTCTTAAGATAAAGCGTCTAGCTTTTGAGCAGTGGTCAGATAATGATTTGCAAACCTATGGCATTCAACGAGGCGATCTCGCGCAGATACAAGCATGCTTACAATGCATCTATAAGCATGTGTGTTTGCTAGCCAGAGTCAATTCTGGGTTACGCCAGGGTGCACAATCAGTTCATCCAAGGCGAGTTTTTTCTATCGCTGAAATTGCACCGGATGCATTTGTGCAACCCGTCCAGCCGCAGTCACAAAACTATGCAAAAGTTCCTTTGTGGCTTGCCTATCTCGGCTTTATGGCAGCGGCAAAAAAATATAATAAACCGGTTACCTTTGAACAGGCTATAGCTCTAACCGGAGGCATAGCCGCCTATAAGTTGTTAGGGCACTATTCTTCCCTATCTAGGGCTAAGAAGTTGGCATTAGTAGGGGGAGTAGGCTTATTGGCCTTTAAAGGGCCCCGCCAGGCTATTTTTAAGGGTATTTCAAAGGTTTTCAATCAAGAGACCGGATTACAGGTTTTAAGGACTATTATACGCTAGCATTGTTTTTATTTGAATTAATAGGTGCCAGGCATCGCCTGTAGGCGGTTGCAAATAGTCATAATTGTGCTACCTTGGAAATAGAAAAAAGGCCAAAAAAAGGGCTTTTTTAGATGGAGTTTATTACTATATTTTATGGAGGTTTTCACATGGAAAACAGAACATTTATAGGATTATTGTTTGCAGTGGCATTATTGGTATGCGGTGTAGCGCCGCAGGCAATAATGGCAGCTGGCAAGAAAAAACAGCCTGGTTTGATTAGCAGGTCTACTGGTACGCCCCAACCAAGGTTTACTCAAGAACAGCTTGAGGAAAGGGCGGCTGAACTGCAAGCTCAACAAGAAATGCAACAAGCGGCTCAGCAAGCTGAAGCTGCAAAGGTTAATCCGCAGGAAGAAACAGCAGAAACACTGTATAATGACTTAGTGGAGGCTTCAAATCCTGCAGTAGTGGCAGCGGGAGTTGTTCCAGCAGCTGCAGAATCTGCGGGTAACTGGACACGTCCACTCAAAATGGCAGCAGCAGCGGGTACTATCTGTGCCCCAGGCACAGTGGATTGAGCCGAACAGCGTTTTTAGCTTTAAAGATGGCAGGCCATCAAGGTAAAATGAATGCGATCAGCTCAGAACAACTTATCAAGATGATCGGGCAGATATTGGCATCATTACCAATGCGCTCTATCGTTGAGGGCGGTAGAGACAATCGAGCAAAGGCGCTAATTGGTAGTCTTATTCAGACCTTGGAAAAACAGGGTGTTGATGCATTCAAAGACCGATTAGAAAAAGAAATTGGCCGGCATTTGCTAGCACAATACAACGCTTGTTTGGTAGCAACAAAGATGTCTATAAAGACAAGCACGCCAGCAGCAAAAGTAAAAGAAGTTGTAGATAAACGTCTGAATGCCGTAGCTATGTTTGAGCAGGTATTACTTCGTTTGGATAAAAATGATCAAGATGCTTAACATGATTGATAAGGTTGATACCAAATTAACCAACCGTGGTATGAACAGAGCTGCGGTTAAAACTGTATTCGCAGGAGCCGTTTGGGCAGCGATGGCAGTAGTACGTTCTTAGTTGGCAAATGCCCACATGTATTGAGTTTGCAAGGTTTAGGATCTATTGCGGCAACAACAGCAGTAGCAACTGCAGGCGCAGCAATAGTCAATAGTGCGCCATCATTCATCGCCAGGAGATCTTGGTAAACAATGTAGCTGATTTATTGAATAAACCTGCGCATGCGCTGGAGCAACAACCAAATCTGCGGGTGCAACGTTACTCGATATTCTTTTCTAAGAATGTAAGCAAAAAGAGAGATTGTATACCAAACAGGGGACATGTAACAGGTCCCTGTTTGCTAAAAAAGGTGGTTAGAAATTGAGGGGAAATGGAGATAAAGTTATGTATGAATAGTCTCAAAGCAGAATTTAAATGGGGCTGCTTGTAACAATCACATCATTATATTGTTCAGAGAGTGCATCGCATGCTCCACTACAGGCAGCATCAGAATCAACGCTTGTGCAGTGTGTTATTTGTCATGAACGTTGTAGCGGAACAAACCCTAATGTGATTGTAGAAACCTGTGATGCAGCTGCATCAGCAGGGATGCATGCTGTGTGTGCTACCTGTGCATCAGATGCGTTCGCAAAAGGATCATTGGGCAACAATCTGCATTGCCCGGCTTGTCGTAAACCATATTCCGATGAAAATAAAAATAATCTCATGCTCAATGCAGTGAGTCCTGAGGATCTATATAGCCATTTTAAGTCTCAAGAAGACCTTAAAACTTCAGCAGCCGATCTAGCCCAGGAACAAGCAGAAGCTGATCAAGAGGCGGCTGCACATTTGATTCAAGACGAGGGAAATTTTGGTGATGAAGTAGTAGAATTAGTACCATTAGATCCTATTGATCAGGATGACGTAGCACGGCGCATAACTAGGCAAGCAAGAATTATAGCAAAGCAAAAGAAAAAAATTAATGCACAGCACTATAAACTCGTCTGCTATGTAGGCGGAAAAAGAGCTCACATGCTCCTTGCGGTGTACGCAGGCTTGCACTGGTTGGCCAAACATAAGTCATCACCAACCTTGAATGCGTCAATGCCGGCAGCTAAATGGATTATGCTCTTTGGATCATTATATATGCAGCGTATGAAATTTGAGCGGACTGTCACTGAAAACTTTACAGTTGAGTACCAAAAATTTTGATGCATTGTTGCTGACGGCTGGCACGACTGCAGCGGCATATCAGTTGATTGAGCATATGGCTCGTCATGGTTCAGGATTACTATCTATGCAAGGGCTTAAAAATTACCTTGCATCAATGGTGCAAATGCCATTGCCAATAGCATTATTAATGTGCGCATCATTAGTCGCAAAAAAGTTTCATGAGTAAAATAGAAATAAGGAGGTTATAGATATGAAGATTAAAACTTTCGTAATAAGTTTGTTATGTACAGCCATTACATCGGTATATTGTGCAGAAGTTTCACACCAGCAGCATGGTGCACGAGCATTAGATGTTGCGCTCAAGCAAGACATTGAGCAAGCAGCAAAAAAGATGGCTGCAGCGCGGCACGAATGTTCCATTTGTGGGCGACTGTGTCTGCCTGATAATCCAAATGTGGTGTCGTCATGCCCTGTGTACAAAAAAGTGGTACAAAAAAAGGCAGGAGTAAAGCGTAAAGTTAGAAAAAAAATAGTTAATACGGTGATGCATCCTGTGTGTAAACCATGCATGGTTGGGGCGATCGAGAATGGCTCTTTATCTACAGTCGAAGATCGTTTGGGTATGCATTGCCCTATCTGTAAGCAAGAATATACGCAAAAGGCTGTCGATAGTATAGATAGCCATATACAATATAATATACGCTTTGCGTATGCATATTTCCGCAATAAGCGTATTAATACCGAGATTGAAGAAGCTGAACAAGCATTATTGCAAGAGTCATTACAGGAACAAGAAGGTGCTGAAGTCGCTGATGATGGAGGTGTTGATGATAATATGGCATTTATTGATGCAGTGCAGGTGATGACTATTCCTAATGGAGATGATTTAGACGAGTACCGCACGGCTTATGACGAATTATGCAATCACGATGACTACATACAACGTTACGCTGTGACCATTGAATATGGCAAAATAGTCATTCGTGAACGCAAAACTATTATGGCGCGGATAGCACGTAATATGACGAGTCAAGTACGTTTGGCAACCGCAGTAGCGCTGGGAGCTTTGCATCGCTCAATAAATAATGGTCTTGATAGTATCACTACGGGAATGGGCGAAGGCTTAGTGGCTGGTTGTGCCTTTGAATTAATGCGTGCTTTATGCAGGCCAGGCGTAAACTAAGAGCTAGATTGCATGATCTGCGAGACTTGTATGAACATAGCAATGGATAAAATATAAAGGGATGCATGATGAATAAGATAGCCATGCTACTAGCAGCATTGCTTGCTGCACCATTAAATTATATGCCTGTGAGGCATCACCACAAGAGCTTGCACATTGCGGCAACGTAAAATAGCAGCAGCGACTCAGCACCCTGTCACGTTTGGGATTGCCATTGATCTTGAGCGCAAAACGATTGCAGCACAGACGGCGCAAGCATCTATGCAGTCATCATCTGCTGGAAGCAGCGCAGATCAATCCAATGCTCAAACAGTTGGAGTTGGTAAGGACGAGTTGCCTTTGATATCGCCACCAAATGGTGAGGGATTAAGCAGCCAAGCATTTAAAGAAGAATTAGCAAGCAAAGTGGCAACCTACGCTGAGCGCCGACCCATATGTGGTATATGTCGTAACCAAATTAGTATAGATCGCGCAGGTTACGTGCCACATGTTAATAAATTTTCAGTGATTACGCGACCTTGTAAGCAGAATACACGTTCTGTGCATGCGATTTGTTTTGATTGTATGATAGGGGCTGTTAGGCTGTTCTTTAGGGAATACATTAGCATGTCCTATGTGCGCCACACCCTACAGAAGGACATAAACGATAGGATCCTTCAGATTTTCATAGCGCCGCACCTTGCAGGTGATATTGATGGCATCTATGATCAATACCGGCAACGTATGTTGGATGACCATAAGATTGCACCAGGTGCAGTAGTTATTAATCCTGCACTCGTGATACCTCAAGAAGATCAGATTGATGTAGGTAGATTTGCAGCATTGCATCAAAGATTGGTGAGAGGTGAACAATTACAGGCAGCAGATCAAGCCCCATTTAATAATTGTTTAAAGTACGTATTTGGTGTTGGTTTTACATGTGGCGCTATTGGTGCGGTATTTATGTGTAATCTATATGCACGAATGACCAAATAGTACACAAAGGACACACTATGAAAAAAATACTTATACTAGCAGCATTGATAGCTGGACCATCATTATATGCCTGTGAGGCATCACCACGAGAGCTTGCACAGTTGCGGCAACGTCGTCAGACAAACACAAGCAGCAAGGCCAGCAGATGCTCAATTAGAAGCTAAGCGAGTAGCCGCCACAAGCATGCAACTGTCTATGGAGTCGCTACCTGCCAGCGGTAATGGTGCAGGAGCGCTTGTTGAAGCAGCAGCGCAGTCGCCCGCAGGTGGAAGATTCAGCAGCCAAGCATTTAAAGAAGAATTAGCAAGCAGGGTGGCATATTGTGCTGCCAAGCACTTGGAATGCGTTATATGCCATAAGCGCGTTGCCCTAAAAAAAGACGGTTATGTGCCACCTGTTGATAAAGAATCAGTTATCACGCAACCATGCATACCTAACGCACCAATACATGCTATTTGTTGGGATTGCATGGTACAGGCTATTAAAGGGGGCTATTTGGGCGCAACGGTTTCTTGCCCTCTGTGTAGAACTGAATATCAAGGCATAAATTATAAAAATCTACAGAATCTGATGCCGCATTTGGCGACTGTTAATCAATTATATACACAGTATCGCCGGCAAGCTGTTGCCCATCAAGAAGTCGATGCTCCATTGCTTCCAGGGAATACTGATATAATACCACAGGGACAGATGCGCAGTATATTACAAGAAGATGCGAGGGCAAGAAGAGATTTAGGTTGTTTAGCGGCGCGAGTTTCTATTGGTATGGCCTTATGCTTCTTTCTTGTATTGGCTTGCCACCACATTTAATGTCCATAAGGCTTAATACATTCTCTAAGACCAGATCAATACATTTTATATTGCTTTTTAACTATCAAAAAATTTAATCTAATACCAAGGGACATCAAAATTGGGGGGCGTACTGGTATCGACGTGTTACTGATACCGCTAAGAGCATGCCGAGCGTTGTTCAAGTGCTCGTAAAACAATTGGATGCAAAAACAAGTGCAGTTGCAGCGTATGCAATCGCAGTTGCCTAGTCTACTGTTGAACTTGTCAGTGCAAGCCGTGTCTATCAGGTTGACTCGACTCGTATAATACAAGATAGAACGCATCGGTAGATTTGCCAGTTGAGTAACCCGATATGTATCAGGCAAACTGCCTATGTATCATATTGGACTGCTTTTACTGGGGGCATGTATTATATAATCAAGGACTGAGCATGGAGTGCTTATCGTAGAATATAAGTGGGACATGGGTTCGATTCCCATCGCCTCCAATGTATGCCTGCGGGTGAAAGACTATCAAGCGTTGCTTTGGCTACGGGTCCTCCTCCTTTTGTGGTCTTGGGATGGTTCTGATAGAGTTAGTTATTATACTAACCGCTAGCTAAATGGAGATTTGAATCATGCTGCATAAAAGATCTATTTTTTTCTTGTTTTTGGGGTTTATTGGCCTGGTAAGGCCAGTACAGGCTAGTCAAGTACTACAGCCTCATATAGCCTATGCCCTTAACTTGGTCAAAAATTATGGCCCGGAGGCCTATTTTGGTGCCAGCTTTGCCTCAGGTGTGGCAGGCTATGAAAATTACGTAGGCCAGGCTATCGGCCTGAGTTATATAGGTTTAAAAACATTACCAAAAGCATGGAGTGCAGGTTTTTCAGGTGGTAGTTGCATACTAATCAATGATTTAGGCAGATTTGTGCTGATTCAAATGGCAGCAAACCTTGCAGCATGTGTAACCAGCTGTTGCTTAGGAATTAGGCAAGAACCTACCCCGGTAAAGCCACATAATAATGCAAATATTGCCGTGGTGGAAAGTGCTGAGCGTCAAAACCCAACATAAACCGTACTGTTGTGTTAAAAAGCTTTTTCACACCAATTACCTAAAAATTGTTGCATTTGCTCCGCTCCTTTTTTTATAGTAGCTATGTCTTTTTTCGCGGGAGTAGAACCGAAGGGCAGCGGGGCCAATAGGGAATTTATGGAGGTTTTCTCCCGTGAAGGCAGGTTGCATCCAGTTAGGCTCAATTGACTAATCCTTAAAACCTACTACGATATATTTCTAGTGATTCTCTTTAGTAATGAGTGTAGTTTAATTACTTACATAAGGATTTTTAATTATGATGTCTAATAAAAAAGTCGTTGCAGGATTGGTACTAGCGTTAGGTGTTGAGGCTCCCAGGCTCAAGATGCAGCAAAAAAGGCTACAGCGCCAGCCAAAACCCAAACAGTAGCAGCTGCTGATAAAAAAGCTGTTGTAAACAAAGATCTTAATACTAATATTAGCATTGAAGAAGTGAAGTAATCCAAGCCAAGCAAATATGGATTTGAATGTGCGTTATGTAAACAGCATGGAAGCAATGCAAATATCAAAACAAGGTGCCGAGGTTGCCAAGCAATTAGAAGCAAAGCGCTTGAGTTTAGCTAAAGAAATCAAGAATTTAGAGCAATCAATAACACAAGCAATGACTGATTACAAGAGCAAAGAAGCTACCATGAGCACCAAGCTCGTAATGTAGAAGAAGCAAAAATAGCTAAAATGCGCCGTGATTTTGAATCTACGGTCAAATCAAGTGAAGAAGAGTTAAAGCTTGCAATGCAACAAGCAACTGAAGAATTATCTATCAACGTAGAAAAGGCAATTGTAGAAATAGCGCAGGCAGAGGGCTATGATATCGTAGCAGATGTTTATACCGGTCGCACTATCTATGCATCACCAAAAGCTATGATTACCCAAGATTTAATAAGCACCATGGATAAAAAATATGTGCAGCAACAAAAAATCTGGAGGAGCCAGCTAAAAAAGCTGTAGCGTAATAAAGCTTATCATTGTAATTGAAAAAACGGCCCGTGCGCAAACGCGGGCCGTTTTTTTATGACGATATTTGAATACCTACTACATAGCAGTTCTGGTTTGCCATTACCAGGAATTGATTACGTGAACGTTTGTCCACTTAGCTTGTTGGACCGAGATTTGTACTGGTATGAACAGGAGATTTCGCCTGTTGAGCGGTTTCTTATGAAATTGTGGTGTTAGTTAACGCAATTCAAATAAAAGCGAGAGGTTCTCCCGGTTTGTTCTCAAAACGTAGTAGGGTAGCGGTTATATTTTTTGATTGTGAGCCACGTATTTGTGGGAATTTAACTGGTTCCGTAGACTGTTTTTTTTCATGATTAGGTTGCTTGATTGGCTTATGAGAAATCATTCTTATACCGGGACGATATGTAGTATCGGGGATGCCATTGCGCACCGTTAATAAGCTAGTAGGCCTGTGTGAAAAGACTGTTCTTAATACCCCTCTAACAGGATCATATTTTACAACCCTCTACACCCAATTTTTTTACAACAAAATCTGGTTTGCCGGGAATTTTGATTCGCCTATAAGCACTTGAATGGTCAGCGTGGTGACTTGCAGAGGTAGTCATGGTGATACACATAGAGAGTCCAAAAATAAGGCTGAACATGTAGAGTCTTTTCATTAATACTGGTATAGTATGTCTGATACAACACATTTTTTTATAGTATAACAAAGTGAACAGAGTATGAATATTAAAGCCATTATTGGTCTTGGCAATCCTGGTAATCGCTATTATGCTACGCGTCATAATATTGGGTTTAGAATTGTGGATGCTTTATGTACAAAGTATGGTGGTAATTGGAAAGCTCAAGATAGCATGGAAGTAGCCCATGTTGTTATAGGTGATAAAAAGATTCTTTTGATTAAACCACAAACCTATATGAATGAATCAGGCCGCATTATACCAGCGCTTACCAAGCAGGGCATCAAGGCAGAGAATATAGTTGTAGTCCATGATGAATTGGAGCTGCCATTTGGTAGCATCAAATAAAATTTGGTGGCAGTTCTCGCGGCCATAATGGTCTTAAGTCTCTTATGCATTACTGTGATCCAAGAATTTACACGGTTGCGTTTTGGTATAGGTCGTCCTGAAAAAATGACGATGTACCAAACTACGTTTTAGAAGATTTTAATGAAGTTTCATCGGAGGTGGAAAGCAAAATAGAGCAAGCCATCGGAATGCTCGAAGGTTTTGTTGAGTCAGCGCAAGCGCTCCTTTGAGGGACAACCTCAATGACAGGGATAGAAAATCCATGTGATTGTTGATGTATAGGCCCTCCTTTGATCGATAGTGCAAGCATTGTATTAATCAACTTCTGCTGCGATTCAAGCAGTGGTATAACATCTTTGGTAGAGCTTTTTTTAGACGGTAATAAAAGCTTTTTTGTGCTGCATAGCAGTGCGGTGAAAACATAGTTGCAATGCAATATAGCAATAATAGATACATAGAGCTCATCCCCTGTTTTTTCTTTTTATAAGATACCACAGGGGCAACTGTAGTTAAAATAGTTAGAGTAAAAATCCACAATATCGAGGTTTATTAGGTATTGATGTCAAGGTCCACAGAAGATTCTACAAGAGCTTGTGGAGTATCATTGTGGCTTGAGAGGTTGCTCGGTTGTTTACTACTTTGTTGTGTGTCGGCAGTGGTAGAGGTAGGAGCTGACTGTGTTGCCCTACTAAAACTGCTTAACCACGATCTTTTTGGTTGAGCGGGCTTTGCCGGCTTATATTTTTTAACTAAATCTTTAACTGAACCTTTAATTTTTATCTTATTCTCGATAAGAAGTTGGGCAATAAGTTTTTCTATGGCCGCATGTATTTTTTGATCTACATCGGTAGCTAATTTTTGTTGTTGCTGTTGTATATCTGCTGCCGATTGATTAACAGCACGTTTGGCAACTTCTGCTTGCATGGAGAGCATGGCAACCTTTTGTTGTATCTCTTTGATCATTTCTTGATTTTTAGCAATACGCTCAAGCAAGGGTTTATGTGCATCCTCTAGTGCTTGTTTGCGTTGATCAAGATCATGTTTTGCAAGACCCAAGTTTGCAATGTTTCTTGATAAAAGCAGCTTTTGGTTAGCGCAATCGGCCTCCAATAATGCAATGAATGTTTTGTAATTATCGCATACTCGATTTAACACCGCAGATTCTGCTTCTTGTTGCGCAGTGAGCCGTTCTGCCCCCTTTGTAAGTACGGCACTGCTATCTTGATGCAATGTCTTAATTTGATTGGCTAGTATGGTGCATGAATCGGTTGCTTGTGCAAATATATCGGGGGTAGCTTGCGGGTTTGCAGGTGGTGTTGCACCGAGGAACAAACTCATGCTTGCGAGTGCTATGGCTGAATGGCGAGTGAACATACGGACCCTTTCTCACTGGTGGTATACGATTTTTATGTGCCTTATTGTAGGGGCAAATTGTTGTTGGGTCAATGAAAACCGCGTAAAAAAGCAGGGTTGTTTACTGCGTCTTAAGCCACTCTTTGAGTGAAGCTTCTAAATTGACATCAAATTTAGATCCTCCGCCTTGCAATAATAATTTGCTGCCACCACCGCGCAACCCATGCACATCTTTTAGCCAGAGGGCAAATTTATTCATGTCTATCGTATCTGCTAGTTCCTTGGCTATGGTGCACAGATATATATGCTTGCCTTGGCTCGTAGCCGTTAAAAAATAAAAGCCAGCTTTTTTAGTCATAAGATGACTGGTTATCTCTTTTAATTCCTCATTAGTAGCATCATCAAGGGATAAAAAAAGAAATGGTATGGATCCTATCTTCTGGATATGCTGTTCCCAGATAGGTAGTTGAGCCTTCCACGATACTTTCTTAAGATGCTTAATTTGGTTTTGAGCTTGTCGATAGTCTTCTTTTTGGGCAAGCACAGCAGAGACTACTTCTTCACGTTTTACTTTAAATTCTTGGCTTAATGTTTTAATGCTATCAAAACATTCTTGAAATAGAGCTATAGCTTGCGGACCAGTAACGGCAAAAATTCGGCGATGGCCTGCGGAAAGTGCAGTTACTTCAGTTATTTTAAACGTGCCAATATCGCCTGTTGCTTGCACATGGGTTCCCCCACAAAGCTCAGCAGAAAAGCCCGGAATATCTACAAGACGAACTTTTTCGGGATTATATTTATCACCAAAGAATGCAAGGCTCCTCGCTGTTAGGCTTCTCCCAGCGTCATATATTCGATATGGACCGGAATGTCTTCTCTAATTTTTTCATTAACCAGATTTTCAACTCTGTCAATATCTTCTGGTGCTTAAATTTTCATGGTAGGTAAAATCAAAGCGCAAATAATCCGGGTGCACCAAAGAACCCGACTGTTTGATCTGTTTACCAAATAGTTCAATCAACGCTGCTTGTAGTATATGTGTGCCGGTATGATTTTTCATGGCATTGATGCGCAACTGTTTGTTAACGATTGCAATAACAGGATCACCCACATGTAGATCAACCGGTGCTTGAATTTGCGCCGCAATGGCATCATTAATATAGCGCACGGTCAGTAGTGGCACATCAACATGTTTTAATTCTGATCCAGCCATTATCGGGCACTTGCCCGCCGCCGACAATAAAAAAGGGCGATTTTTTGGTAATTACAAAGCAGGTTTCGCCTGCGGGGACAAAATCGGTACGATTTATCGCAGGTGCAACCAAGGCGCTAATGTTTGAGACTGGTTTCAAGTTCTTGATAGCCAGTAAATTCGGTAGTAATAGAATCATGCAAGCTCAACATGCGCAAGTTCATCAGTAGTTTTTTTGCCCGATTGTTCTTGCTGCTTATGCATTTATTTTTCAAAGCCGAGCATATCGACGGTGAAACCATGTTCTTTGGCGATGACATTCAATCAGTTCAATGGGAAATCCATAGGTATCATATAATTTAAATGCTTGCTCGCCGCTGATGATTGTTGCAGCTTTATTTTCACTAAAATATTTTTCAAGAATATGCCTGGCCGCGCACTAAGTTTGCTGAGAACTTTTTGATTTCGCTTCGTAGAATTTCGTAGATAAGATCTGCATTGGCGATTAATTCAGGGTAAATAGCACCCATATTTTTAATAAATTCTATTGAGAGCTCAGGGAAAATGTTTGGCGTCTGTAATTTTTGTGCAAATAGCGCAGCACGGCGAATAATTTTGCGCAATACATACCCGCGTCCATCATTTGATGGGGCACACCCATCGGCAATAATAAGTGAAGATGAGCGCATATGATCTGCAAGCACATTAAAAGCCGCTTTTGTTGTGCATCAGATCTTGCATAAGCATATTTTGCCGGTAATTTCTTCAATTTTTTTCATGATGCCGGCAAAGACATCTGTTTCAAAAACCGAATCTTTCTCTTGCACCACTGAGCACAGCCTCTCCAGGCCCATGCCGGTATCAACACCGGTTTGTTTGAGAGGTTTATCGGTGCCATCCGGTTGACGATCAAATTGCATGAATACTAAGTTCCAAATTTCTAAAAAGCGATCACAATCGCAGGCGGGCCGCACATTCACCCATATCCTTGCAGCCAAATGTAGCGCCACGATCCATATGAATTTCAGTGCATGGGCCGCAGGGCCCAGTATCGCCCATTTGCCAAAAATTTTCTTTTTCGCCAAGCGGTAATGCGCTCAGCGGGAATGCCGATTTGTTTGTGCCAAATGTCATACGCTTCATCATCTGTTTTGTAGACGGTTGCATACAGTTTTTCTACCGGCAAATTCATTTCTTTAGTTAAAAAATCCCACGCAAATGCAATGGCATCTTTTTTGAAATAATCACCAAACGAAAAATTGCCCATCATTTCAAAAAAGGTAAGATGCCGTTTGGTGAATCCAACATTATCAAGATCATTATGTTTGCCGCCAGCACGCACGCATTTTTGAATTGAAACCGCGCGTGTATAGCTCCGTTTTTCTTTGCCTAAAAATACATCTTTAAATTGATTCATACCCGCATTGGCAAAAAGTAATGTGGGATCTTGTGCAGGAATCAAAGATGAACTGGCTACCTTTTCGTGGCCACGTTTTATAAAAAAATCAAAGAATTTTTGGCGAATCTCCAGGTGATTTCATACTTTTTCCCAATCTATCGTAGTATCTTTTAAAAGATCAAATCTGAGTGATAGAGTACAGAATAATCTATTTAAGACAGGAATCAAATTTGGATATGGGTATAGGGCTTTGCAGGAGGGTAATAAATACCCTAAACTAAAGAAATAGAGATAGAGATTTTTTATGGTATTAGGGTTTATAGTAGGGGGACATACTCAATGAAACATAGTCTATATTATGGTGGTTTAGTCGTGCTGACCAGCTTGTTATCCAGGCATCTGAGCCAAAACTGAAGGCTGATGTAATCTTTGAACAAGCACAAAAAGCATATAAAAACCGTGACTACAAGGAGGCATTACGCGGTTATGTGGCTCATGTTAAGGCTCAACCCTGTTTTGAGGTTCTCAAGAGCTATTATGATGGCAAAGCTCCTAAAGATGCTGCACAAAAGGCATTCTATGCCATGCCCGATGCTGACCAAAAGCGACTTAAAACCGCTTTATTAGAGATAGTGGCCTTACAGGCAGGAGATTTTTTTGGTGTGCCAAAAAATAGAGCCGATGCTTTGAATAATGCCCACCTGCTCATAAGTCTGGGAACTAGTGAAGATGAGCTTTTTGCTAAAGGTATTGATAGTGATCATATGCGTGGCGTAGAGAGCGTAAAAAACAGATTGCAAGATACCCTCCACACATTAGCAATCGAACAAGCCATGCAAGAAACACGATCTACGATGCCATTAAAGTCTCAACACAATAAAAAACAGGTTAGTTTTGCAGAAACTAGAGCAGGATCGGATGTGGCAGCAGCCCCTAGAGTAGAATCTGAGCAGGTTGGCTTTTTACACTTTATTAAAGAATTTTTGGTTTCGCTTAAAGGGTAGCGGAATCAAAGTGAGGTTTTAATTCTTGGTACATTGTTTCTATATCAGATGAAATAACTTTAGTTTGATCAAGAGTAAGTAGAAAGTTGGTATCACCCTGCCAGCGTGGTAACACATGCATATGAAGATGGGCGGGTATGCTGCCGCCAGATGCTTTACCAAGATTAAAGCCAATATTAAACCCATGGGGATGTATAGTTTTTTCCATGATCGTGGTAGTTACTGTGGCAACGTCCATCATTTCGGCCCTAGCGGCTTTGGAAAGATGAGCTAAAGAGCTGATATGTTCTAAGGGCACGACAAGTAGATGCCCCGCATTATACGGATATCGGTTAAATAATACATAAGTATGCTCAAAGCGTTTGAGAATAAAATGGGCAGCATCATCATTAGCTTGGATATTTATGCAAAAAACACAGTTATCGAGAGCGGTACTGCCTTGTTTGGCATGTTCTGTGGCATTTGTATAATGATTACGCCAAGGGGCATATATATATTTCATCATATATCCTTAATGGGTGCTAGGGGTACTTATAAGTTTCTTAGCATACGCAATCATGCTTTGTTTTGCAAAATATGATCAGTAGATTTTCGCTCTTTTGTTATTAAGCCAATAATGAAGGGTCACTCGGGAAAATTTGCTGCTCAAAAGTTTGTCGGATAGTAAGCGCCGATGCCATAATAATCGCATAATCGGGATTTGTGCCAGAAAGATTATCCCCAATATGCATGCTGTGTTCATACCCCAGGGAGAGCATATCGGAATTCAAGCTTTGGGTATGAGCTCCACCAATGCAGATAAAAATAGACTTCTTATCGGCATGGTTAAGGATCTGCTGCACTACTTTGGCATTAACTATATGGTAGGCTATTTGATTAAGGTTGGTAGAATCGCCCGGGGCGATACGGGGAATGAGAAACATGCATGCGCTTTTATAATTCTCTATGAGCGGATGCATGTTGGTATCGCAGTTAAGACTATCAAGATGGGGTTTGAGGTCATCTCGAATTTCTTGCCAGGAAAGCGTATCATTGTAACAAAAATGGCGGCATTCAACATTGGCGCTTGGAATGCCCATCTTGCGACAATAGGCAAGCAAATCAGTGGTTAAATAGGCTGCATTCTTGTAAATCGTATCATCCAATGTATCAGGATCATCGGCAAGTGATTGATAATAGCGATAAAGATCCCTGGCTGACTCTTGAATGGCCTCATTCGCCCCATCATAACTGCCCACATCTTCAACAATCAGACAAGGATTCTTGCAGAGGCCTAGAGCGTGCACGGTATCCCGTTGTTGCTGTTTGCTTATGGCTAAATTTTTATAATCAATATGCCAGTCATTAAGAAAAAAACAGTAATGATAGCCATCGGCAGCCGTTTTTTTACGCCATACACCTATACTGGTGACAATCGGAGCTGTTGTATGCATCCCCATGGCCAGTAACAAAAAAGTTACCGTAATAAGACGAGACTTCAAGCGTGAGCCCCCATATGAATATATATAACCCTATAGTTCAATAGTAGAGGTTTTAGGGGCTAAATCAAGTTCTTTGTGCGTATGATTTTTGTGACTAAGCTCTTGTCTGCGTTTGCTTGCACAGGCTTTATGTTAGCCTTAGAAAACGCTGGATTTGAAGCCAATATGGGTCCCGATTTTTTTGGGGACCTTTCAACAAGTGGTTTTGGGCCGTGTGTGAGGTTCATTGGTTTAGTCATGATCTTTCTAACTGGTGCTGGTACTCGCTTGTGAGCAGCAAGAGCAACCGGTTTAGTCCCTGTTGTTTTAACCACTATAGGCTTGTTTGCACGTGTTGCAGGCTGAATGGTTAATTGTGTGGGAAGTGTCTTTTTGGTTGTTGGTTTCGGCTTACTAAGCGTTTTACTAGGGGCAGTCCTTTTTACTAAACCTGCCGGTTTGGCTAATGGTTTTTTAGGAGCAGGAGCTGTTTTAGTGTGTATTGTATGAACTGCAGCAAGGGTCTTTCTAAGCACTGGTTTTGGCGCGATTGCTCTTTGTCCTAGTGCTTGGGCCTTGCGGGTAACCGCTGCTTTGGCATAGACAGCTGGTTGTCTGGCAACTGCCTGGGCAATCCCTTGCGGTACAAAGGGCGTTAAGACTTTGTTAATATCAATAGCGTTTGCCAATATATATGCTTCATATTCTTTTGTATGCGAAAATTCTGTATACGAAAATTCTGTGCCAAATGATGCTATTTTTTCATAGCCTAAGGTATTCCAAAAATCAACAGACCATGATGCTGCATTAGTAGATATGTGTTCTAGGTGTAATGCCCCAGCTGCTATAAAACCATATGGGTGTAGTTCATCTTCATAGTCTAATAATGTGCACATTATTTTTGCATTGAGTAAAATGCCTTGTACGGGCGCTAGTAAAAAATCAGCTTTATTCGCTTGAATTACCAGATAATCTAAAAGGCCGTATGATCGATCAGCCAGTGGAACTCGTGAAAAAAGTTTAGGAAATAGGGCAGAAAATTGTTTATGTCTTTTTATTTGGGCAAGACAATCATAAGTTGCCTTGAGCGCCTCATTGTAGGAGCCGACTCCGTATGCATGTCTAAACTCAACATTATGACATCTTATTCCTGATTGTTGGCACAGCTTGGTCAGACCAAGTAATGGAGAATCACATATGTAATGGTTTTTAGGAGGGTTCAAGCCTTTCCAGGACAAACGTTTTTGCTGTGCAACATTCCAGTTTTTGGTCAAGGAATCGCGTACCTTTTTGCTGATTCCGGCTGGATAATCTGCCATATCTTCTACAATTAAAAAGCTATTGGGGCAACGGCGCATGATAGACATGAGTCCTGCCTGTTGCTGTTGCCCAACGCGGCCATCGGCATAATCTCTATGATAATCGCCTAGAGCAAAGCGGTAACGATAGCCTTGAGAGCCATTTTTTTTAGTGTATTGCTTGCGGTATACGTCAACCCGCATAACGGCATAGCTGGTAAGGGCTGTTAAGGCTCCAAAGGCCACAAAAATCAGTGAAAATAGTAGTTTTTTCAGGTTCATAGATAAATACCTCCATTTTTTAACCTTAGTATTAGGATATCAGATAGGGATAGGCATGCAACTGGTATGCTTTCAGCCTGAAATAATGGGTGTAGGGGGAGTTTAAAGGCATTTCTTGCCAACCCAGGCTAATTTGGTATGTTTATGCACGCAAATAGAGAACTAATAAAAAAGGTCTGGTGACAATCGGAGCTGTTGTATGCATCCCCATGGCCAGTAACAAAAAAGTTACCGTAATAAGACGAGACTTCAAGCGTGAGCCCCCATATGAATATATATAACCCTATAGTTCAATAGTAGAGGTTTTAGGGGCTAAATCAAGAACTTTTTATCTGTTTCTCGCTTGTAGAAGCTTGCTTATAAGAGAATCAATTATTTTAAGGTCTTTATCTGATAATGAGCTCAATGCTTTTTTGGTAGCAGGGCTCTGTGTGGCTGCTAATAAGGCAGCACGATCAAGACCTTGTAACGTACGTATGATTTGAGTATCTGATCCTGTGCAAAGGTGTTTTAAGGTGGCGGTTATATGGGCCATTTCATGAGCATCAAGATCACCATTGGCATATAACGCCTGAATAACGGGCTTTAATTGCCCAACGGCCATAATGGCTTGCGATTTACTGGTATTGGCTACTATTTTGCTTATCTTATACCCCGATAGCGATAAAAGCGTCTGCATGTTTTGTATGATTTTGTTTACTAAGTTTTTGTCTGCCTGAGCCTGCGCAGGCTTAATAACAGGCCTTGATCTATGAACTCTAGAAATTTGAGGCTGATGCTTAATAGCGGTTCTGATTGGTAGAGTTTTGCGTATAGGTGTCGGTTTTTTAATCTGGGGCATAGTCATTCTTGCCGGTTTGCTTTGAACGCGAGCGGCTACTTTAACGGGTAATTTTTGTGGTATTTTTTTAGGTATGCGTACAGGATTAACCACTGGCCGTAGCGCAGCACGATTAATCAGACCAGGATTGTTTGTTAATGGCTTTTTGGCTGTAACAATCTTTGCTTTGACAGCCGCTTTGGCAATTGGTTTTGCTGCTGATTTTTGAGCCATATTTTTTATAGCTACTGTTTGCGCTTTGCGCGCAATGGCCACTCTGGCAAGAGGTACAATAGCCTTTTTTTGTTGTGTAGTATAAACAGGTTGCGCGATTATCTTGGTGGGGGCAACCTGGGGCACAAAAGGAGCTAGTACTTTGCCAATATCAATGGCGTTTGCCAATATCTGAGCCTCATTTTTTTCTGTATAGGGAAGATCGGTACCAAAGGATGCGATCTTGGTATAGCCCATAGTCTGCCAATAATCAACGATCTCCCGATCTTTATCATCGGTAGATAGGCGTCGAATATGGCCTGCGCCAGCGGCTACAAAACCATAGGGATACATCTCATCCTCATGATCGAGTAATGCACAGATTATTTTTGCATCAATTAATCTATTTACTTTCAACTCGATATAATCTTTATCTGCTTGATTCATAGGGCTTGCGGCTTTATAGTTTTGTGCTTGGTTGATCACATAGTCTAAATAACCAGTTCTAAAGATCTGACTTTGTTGAGGCGTTTTTGCATAAAGTCTAGGGAATAATAGAGCGAATTGGCTATGATTTTTAACGGGAGTATAGTGCTGATCAACGAGTTTTAATGCATCTTTATAAAAAAGCTGATCTTCTTCTAGAAGATGCCTAAATTCAACATTATGGCAGGCTATTTTTGCTTGATTACACACGTGTGTAAGGCCAAAAAGTGCACCATGAGGGCCGTAATTATAACGAGGATTTTGCCCTTTCCAGGACTTGTATTCGGTGTTGACAACATAGTTCCAGTAATTGATCCATTTTTGGCGAATCTGGGGGCAAAGTCCTGCGGGATAGGCTGCTTTATCCTCTACAATTAAAAAGCTTTGAGGGCAGCGTTGCATGATAGAAATAAGCCCTGCCTGCTGCTGTTCTCTAATACGGCCATCGGCATAATCCCTATGCCAATCGCCTAGAGCAAAACGATAACGATAAGCCTGAGAGCCATCCTTTTTGGTATATTCTTTACGATATACCTCTACATGCATAACGGCATGGCTGGTAAGGGCGGTTAAGGCCCCAAAGGCCACAAAAATCAGTGAAAATAGTAGTTTTTTCAGGTTCATAGATAAGTACCTCCATTTTTAACCTTAGTATTAGGATATCAGATAGGGATAGGCATGCAACTGGTATGATTTCAGCCTGAAATAATGGGTGTAGGGGGAGTTTAAAGGCATTTCTTGCCAACCCAGGCTAATTTGGTATGTTTATGCACGCAAATAGAGAACTAATAAAAAAGGTAGGGAGAGTATATGAGTCGGGCTGGCAAAAATCCGGTAGTGCTTATTATAGGTACAAGGCCTGAGGGCATTAAGATGATTCCCCTCTATTATGCACTCAAAGCCCGTGGAGTGCCAACCGTCTTGTGTTCTACCATGCAGCATGGCCAATTACTCAATGATATTTTTGATCTTTTTGGGGTAAAGCCGGATATAGATCTTGGTATCATGCGCATGGATCAAAATCTCTTTTATCTAACACAAGCTATTTTACAAAAAACTAAAGAACTCTTTACCACCATCACACCATCAGTGGTGGTTGTGCAGGGAGATACAACATCGGCCATGGCAGCAGCACTTGCTGCCTTTTACTTACATATTCCAGTGTGCCACGTTGAGGCCGGTTTGCGTACCGATGACATTCATAATCCATTTCCAGAAGAAATGAACCGCAGATTTATTACTACTATTGCAACATATCATTATACGCCCACGTTGATGGCAAAAAATAATGTGCTGCAAGAAGGTGTTCCTGCAGAACGCATTATGCACAGTGGCAATACGGTTGTTGATGCATTACGTATTATTCGTACTAAAATTAAGCACCAGGAAATAGCTATTACTGCCGCACTCGAAAATGTTGTGGATGCATGTTTGGCGCGCAAGCAAAAAATAATAGTATTGACTATGCATAGGCGTGAATCATTTAATGGCTCTCTAGAAAAAGTATTGCATGCTATTAAACAATTTTTACAGCAGCATCCAGACGTTTTTTGTGTGTATTCCTATCATCCTAATCCTGCCGTTATTGAGGCATTGCATCGTGTTGGCATGTCCACACTACCTAATATTTTGGTAACAGAACCGTATTTGTACCATGATTTTGTCTATTTACTTTCTGCAGCTTCGTGGGTTATGACCGATTCTGGTGGCATCCAAGAAGAGGCATTGAGTTTAGGTAAACCAATCTTAGTATTACGGCAGGTAACAGAACGTCAAGAAGGTGTAAGCGCAGGCTTTGCCCAATTGGTTGGCACTGATCCGGATGCAATTAATGCGGGCATGCAGCGGTGCTTGGAACAGTGTGATACCTTCCAGCCAGAGCAATCAGTGTATGGTGATGGTTATGCTGCAGAAAAAATAGCAGCGCATATTGAGCAGCTTTTGGTGGGACACCGTTATCAGCCTGCAACCAAATTGGACTATTTTGATGATGTATACCATGAGTCTGAAAACATATATGCCAAGGTATGTGTAGTAGGCCTTGGTTATATAGGCCTTCCTACGGCAATTATAGCTGCAGAGCATGGCTATACGGTTATAGGTTTTGATATAGATAAAGAACGTGTTGCCAAAATACAGTATGGCGATCCGGTTATCAAAGAACCCGACATTTTTGAAAAACTACAAACCGTGCTTCATAATGGTATGTTTCGTGCTACCAGTGGCATAGCGGCAGCGGACTATTTTATAGTTGCCGTGCCAACGCCATGCACAGAACAAAAAAGTGCTGATCTATCGTATGTATGGCAAGCAGTGGATTCTATTGCAACGGTTCTCAAGCCTGGTGATGTTGTTATTATAGAATCAACTATTCCGGTTGGAACCACCCAAAAAATTGCGCAGTTCTTGCATGATACAACAGGATTTATTGTTGGCACTGATATTTTTGTTGCACATTGCCCAGAACGAGTATTGCCGGGCAAGATATTCTACGAGCTAACCCATAACGCACGCATTATTGGTGGTATTGATACGCTATCGGCAACAAAAGCAGAATTCTTTTATAAGCAGTTTGTGCAGGCGCAGATGTATTGCACCGATGCTACAACGGCAGAATTAGTAAAATTAGTAGAAAATAGTTCGCGTGATGTTCAACTAGCTTTTGCTCATCAGGTTGCGTCTATGGCCTATGCGGCAGGTCTTGATCCATATAAGGTTATTGAATTAGCCAATAAGCATCCACGTGTTACCATTTTGAACCCATCCTGCGGTGTTGGGGGCCATTGTATAGCAGTTGATCCATGGTTTTTGGTGGAGACGTTTCCGGAGCATACCAACCTGATACAAGCAGCGCGCGAAGTTAACGATGCCAAACCGCATGAAATTATTGTTGCGCTACGTAAGGCAGTTGAGCAATGGCAACAGATCAATACGGGTATATGTACAATTCACCTTCTTGGTCTGACCTATAAGGCAGATGTGGATGATATGCGAGAATCTCCCGCATTGTTAATTGCCCGTATGATGCGTGCCTATCAAGATGTGCAGATAACAGTTTCTGAGCCGCATATTACATTGGATACAGTACGTGAGCTTGTGGGCGACTGTGTTATGCAGCCACATCAGGGGATTGCGCAGGCGGATATTGTTGTGTTTTTAGTCGCTCATAAACGATTTAAAGCATTAGATGTAAAATTATTAAAAGATAAAACAGTATTAGATTTTTGTGGGCTTTTGTATACGCCATCTACCCTACAATCATCGCATGCTACGCATGCACGATCACACACGAGTAAGGAGAAGGTTGCATGAGGCAATTATTTTTAGAACGAGGTCTTATTACAATTAAAGAAGTGAGCCAACCCTTATTGGATGATTACTCAGTATTAGTTTCGGTGCATTATTCTTGTATAAGCTCAGGGACGGAGGTTGCCACACTAGCAAACGCGCACCATCTCAATTTGTTTGGGAATGTTCCTCAAAAAGTTAAAAAAGTGCTTGAATCACTGGCTGAGAATGGCCTTGAAGGCACGGCAGCGCTTATTAAAAGCAAATTACAAGGTGAGGTTCAACCATTAGGCTATGCGTGTTCAGGTGTGGTTATTGCCGTGGGAGCTAAGGTGCGCTCACTGCGTACTGGGGATTTGGTAGCATGTGCCGGGGCAGGGCTTGCCAATCATGCTGATATTGTGCGAGTCCCTGAGCATTTAGCGGTCCGTATTGCGCATGAGGCATCATTGAAATATGCAGCAGTCACAACGCTTGGTGCCATTGCTTTGCAAGGTATACGTAGGGCACAGTTGCAGCTGGCAGAGAGCGTATGTGTTATTGGCTTGGGATTACTCGGGCAGCTGACCGTGCAGCTTGCCAACCGTGCAGGATGTACTGTATTTGGAATCGATCCCATTCAAGAACGGTTAGATGTGGCTACAAAAGGTGGCGCGCATCATGTGTATACTGCAGATGATACCGTTACACAGCGTATTGCAGCAGCTACGTACCAGCACGGGGTTGATGCTACCATTATTACAGCATCTTCCCAATCTGATGAGATCATACAGCAGGCCATGGCAATTACTCGCAAAAAAGGTCGTGTTGTCATCGTAGGTGATGTGGGGCTTGATCTTGAACGCAATCCTTTTTATGCAAAAGAGATTGATCTTGTTATGTCGTGCTCGTATGGCCCAGGAAGATATGATCCTAGCTATGAGCAGCGAGGGCATGACTATCCCTATGCGTATGTGCGTTGGACTGAGCATAGAAATATGCAAGCTTTCTTGGATTTGGTGGAACGAGGGCTGATTGATGTTGCTTCTATACTAGATATGCAGGTTCCCTTAGAGAACGTTGCTCAAGCATATGATCGATTACAGCAAAAAAAGAGTTTGGGTGTTATTGTTTGTTATCTGCCAGGCAAGGAGCCATTATCAACCACGCATGAACAAAAGCATGAGGCATTCAAGCAACAAGAAGTGCGGGTTATCCCTGCATATAAAGACAAGCTCCGCGTGGGAGTTGTAGGTGCTGGTGGTTTTGCCACAATAAAGCTCATGCCACTGATTTCAAAAATAAAAGATGTAAAAATAGATGCGATAGTGGATGCGCATAGTGCTACATCGCTTAATGTTTCACGGCGCTATGCAGCAGCAAAGGCGCTGGTTGATGATGCTGAGTTATTTACGCAGGATTTGGTGGATGTTGTAGTGATTGCATCACCTCATGTGTATCATTGTGCACAGGCATTAAGAGCCCTTGAGCATGGTAAGGCAGTATTTATCGAAAAACCAATGGCAACAACCTTTGAGCAGTTTGAACAGATTAAGAATTTTTTAATTGCCAACCCGCAGGTGCCGGTATGCGTGGATTATAACCGTTCTTTTTCGCCATTTATACAGAAAATTAAAGCTGCTCTGGTAAAGCGGATATCACCATTGGCCATACACTATCGCATGAATGCTGGTTTTATTCCCAAAGAACATTGGATACAAACAGATATTGGGGCTGGAAG
>CAWEPS010000041.1:0-7949 GCA_963811005.1 uncultured bacterium | reverse complement strand
ATGATGAGTTCAAAAAGCAGCGCTAAACATTACCGTACGGTATAATGATCCAGTTCTGCAGCAAAGTCTGCAGGTGCCATCTCATAAAGTTCTCCACCCCAGCGTTTGAGCAGGGTATTGGTTGTAGCATCGAGTAACAAGAATGTTGGAAAGCCCAGTACACTATATTTTTCTTGTAATTTTTGTACGACTGGGTTTTGCTTATCAGAGCCATCAATTTTAACAGCACTATACTTTTGCAATGCGCACACAACTGCCTGATCTTTTAAAATAGTGCTATCTATCGCCTTGCAAATCGAGCAAAATGGCGCGCCAATATCAATAAAGAGCCGCTTGTTTTCTTGTATAGCTTTGGCATGGGCTTGCGTATAATCATTTTGCCACAGATCTGATTCATCACAATTTTCCATGGTATATTGCGCTTTTGTAGCATATGCCATTGTTAGGCATGCAGCAGCGATAGCGGCTATACCAATCAGATTCTTTAAAAAGCGCCAACTTTTAGATACAGTCTTTTTGGTGTCATATAAAAGCCATATGCCTGATCCAGCTAAAAAGAACGATAACATCCATAGGAGCAAGTTGAGCGGGATAATTGTTTTGAGAAAATAAAAGCACATGCCCAAAAGAAGCAACCCAGATAATTTTTTTATTTCCACCATCCACATGCCTGCTTTTGGTAGGAGAGCAAGTGAACTTGAGAAGGTTCCAATAATAATTAAGGGAACCCCCAAGCCCATACCAAAGGCAAACAGCAAAGCAAAACCCATTATTTTGCTGCCCAGTGTTGTTACAATACTCAAGAGCAATACAAGTCCTGGAGATAAGCATGGTGATGCAATCGTGCCGCTCAGAGCGCCAAAAATAAAAATTGATAGCAAGGAGCCGCCTTGAATAGAGCTCTTGTTGCTTTGCAACGATCGTGGAATATACAGTTCGTAAAGACCCAACATAGAAAGTGCCACATACACTAAAAGGGCAACGATAGCCAGTATGACCAACGGGTTATTCATGCAAGAGCCGACCATTTGTCCGGTAAATGCTGCCAACAGCCCAAGGATAGCAAAGGTGGTTGCTATCCCAAGAACATAGGTGCACGATATCAAAAAATTAGAGACCAAAGATTTGCTACCGCGCGATTGCAAAATGCCAACGGTGATAGGAATCATTGGATAGATGCATGGGGTAAGGCTGAGCAATAGGCCAAGAAACATAGCCAAAAGAATGCGGAGCCAGATTGACTGAGTAGATTCAGTTAACGCATATATACGAGCCGATAGTGATAGCTTTTTAGGTTGAGGCGCGGGGGCTGTTATTTGCTCATCTATAGGTTGGGCCATTTCAACGCTGGCCTCTTGTGCATCAAGAGCATAGGCCATGGCTTGTGGTGCGGCTTCTGGTAATGTGATAGGAAGAATATCTTCGGTGATTGCATTATGAGAATTAAGATAATACGAAACGTGGATATTTGCCTCATCAGCATTGGCCCATGAATTACTATTAATCGCGTTGAGCGTAATGGTTACCTGATTTTTAAATATTTTTTTATCTTCTTTAAATGTGGGATCATAGTGAGTGGTAGGATTTTGTGCACTTTTCCATGCAGTAAGGTGCACATGCGGATTATCTATTGAAAAATCGATATAATCTTTATAAAGATATTCATGTGGTTCCAAATCAAACGTAACGGTTAATGCACAGGTAGTGTCATTGACTTTAGTGCTCGTTAACGACGGCTTTGCATCGAATATACTGGCCATCCCTACAGCTATAAACACTAATAAAAGTCGTAGAATATTCATACAATCCCAGCCGGTTAATGTTTTTAACACTATCTCATTTGCCATTTTGACTGTTATAGCCTACACTGGGAAATATCTTTTTCAATCAATTGTATATTTCAGGGGCTGTAGCTCAGTTGGTAGAGCGCATGGATGGCATTCATGAGGTCACCGGTTCGATCCCGGTCAGCTCCACCAATCTACGCCAAGGCCCGTATAGCAGGCAACCTTTTCACAGGATATTATTGTGCATACCAAAAACATAGTGATTGCAAATTTATTGGCTTTGGTTTCATCCAATGGTCTATCGATTCATAAAAAATTGCGTATATCTGATCAGACTTTGAAGATGTATAAAAATTATACATAAAGCTCAGATTATGCTCGAATATTGATCGATGATCTCATTAGATTGAATAATCCTCCTGAGAGGTTGCGTTCCTTACGAAAGTATAATGTAGCCACAGCTCTTGCGCGTGGTAGTAAACATAGTCAAGCCGAGACGATTCGTCAGCATCTGAAAGATAATAATTCTTGGACAAACGAGCGCTATTGTAGTTGCAGGGTAGGTTTTTTGATGCCACTTTACAACAATGCTATTTTAAAGCGCTATCAAGATCTTGTGGTGCGTGATAATGGCGGAAAACAGCTGGCTATAGATGATGCAACTGAACGCGCAGCATTAGCTGAATACCCTACCAAAGAGAAGGCCTATAATGCCCGTTTTGGTGGAAAATGGTGCTTAAGTAGAACGTTTGGTACTGGAAACCTGCAAGCAAGTATCGCATTGCTCGCGCATGGTAAAGCAGACCATGCACGGCGCGTTCTATTGCTGCAACGACTCATGAGAGATAATGGCAAGTAATGCATGTTTCTTCATGATCAGCTCGAAAAACGCTCTGAATAGTTTTTTGTAGACTGATTAATTATAGATTCAAAACTACTCTTGGCGCCTTTTTTCTTCGGAAAGGTTGCCGCATTAATCATGTGATTGCTCATGGCATAGTCATATGTTGTTGCTTATTTTTGCGTGTTAATTGGGTATGTAAGTTTTTTTATTGCTTATTCCTTTTGGGCTTTGGTATGATGAAAATAGTTAAGAAAGGGTAGGTATATGAAGAAAATTCTATTGTTGACAGGTATGCAGGCAGTTTTAGTGTCTTTGGGATGTTACGCAGAAAAGATGACGGTAAAAAATGAACTTGATATAGCTATATACTGCTATCTAGAAGAAGATGGGATGGGTGGTTGCGATTTCCACTTTGATACCAATTTTCCTGGATTGCCTAGAGGCTCTATACCCCCCCAAACAACGGTAGAAAATGACTTTGGATGGCAATGTGACCGTGCCTATTATAAAAGTATTACAGTACAAGTTGTTGGGAATGGGAAAAGAACTCCACTTATGTTAAATATTCCATATGTTAAATATTCCATCGCACATTTACGCTATTACAATATTCTTGTTTGGAGAGAGGGAGATACCGTATATTTAGGATTCGGAACTAGCTGGGATGCGATAAAAAGCTCCAGCGTGAAAGCTTTCATGCCGTGGGAGGCTTTTAAAAAAAGTGATCATGCCACTCTTGAAAGATTGTTAACAACGGTGATACAGAGATTAGGATAAACAGCTCGGCCAAAAGAAATGGCTACGGCAAGATAGATCTAACAATACCTGCAAACAAGCAAGGAACCGTATCTGAATTGTCAGGTGGGAAAATAGGTATCATTGATGTACCTGATGAAACGGTTGGCGCTGGCGCAATTGAATTCTTCATCAAGCGCAATAACAAGGATAATCGATATGAGATTTATAGTATGTCTGGTGGCTATGTACATCTGCGAGGACCAGATGCTAATGGCAATTGGGCTGATCTTGTATATGACCCGGGTTTGACCTATGAGCTAAGAATTGATCAAAACCGCCCTAGCTTACAGCCTTCAAAATGAATCCGTATTGATCATAATTTTGTATCTAAATTTCCTATAGCGTATATAAGAGAATCCAATGCTGCTCCTTTAATCGCTATAAACCTTGAAGCACAAGATATTTTTACTTTATACCCGTGCAAAGCAGATTAAGAAATAGGCTTTCTAGCGGGGCCGCAGCAACTGTTTTCAATGGTGTTTAATAGGCTTGCCAGAGGAGTCGCAGCAAGGTTTGTAGGAAAAATCCATCATAGGTCCAGGATCAATTGGATAGTTATTGCTACGGCGGTAGCGTATATAATATGCAAAACTTGTTAAGCATCCGGTAAGGCAGCTAAGAATGATTGCTCGTTGTTGCATCCACCATCTTAGGTCTTCCAGAGACATATCCATAATATCTAAGGCATCATTAACCTCTTGCGCTGTTACACTACCTTTATGGTCACGATACAAGGTAAGAGTTATTTCTGCTTTTCTCCTTACTTTTTCAGCAGTTTCTTGCGAAAGCCATTGATACACAGTAACCGCTGGTATGGCAAAAGCCGTTAATACATCAACCCTGTATGTTTCTATTATATTTCCTAATGATGGAATAGCATTTATGCTGGAAGCAGTTAGGCATGTTAAGATTATCATACTAAATTTGAGGCGATTCATAGCGGTTCCTTACGGGACGATGTGTTTTTTTGTGGAAAATTATTAGAACATTATTATAGATACTTTTTCATTCCATGTATAACACAAGTTATACAGACTTTGATCGTATAGGCCGCCACAATAAGATAGATATCGCTTGTTATAGCAATGGGGAATAACGCAAGCAAGTATCGCATTGCCCGCGCATGGCAAAGCAGATCATGCACGGCGCGCTCTATTGCTGCAACGACTCATGAAAGATAATGGCAAGGCTTGATAAAACCCGGCCGATGTATTATCTGTGGGATCTACCGTATTGATACGGATTATTTCTTTGTTGATAAGTTCTCATATCTATCTGTTTGTCGGCGCGTGCCATTGGTTTTTGAGCACGCGTACTAACAGGGCGAGCAGGTTGTGCTAAAGGCTACTTTTTGAGGGCAGCTGGATGCACAATAAAATCTAGCTTGCTCTAAAGATAAAATTTTCTGAACATAAAAAAATCCCCAACCTTGCATTAAGATTGGGGACCATTATTTTGTGCTCGTGAGTCTATTATCTATGCCGTACAATTGTATGTGATAAAGGTTGTTGAGCAAGGGTCGGCATGGCTTTTCTTATTACAAGGCGCGGTGCTTTCTTGAGCTGAGGAGTCTTGCCATTGAGTGCGATTCTAGTGGATATCTTGATTGCTACTTTTTTAACTGGCAGGTGTGTTCGTACCGCAGGTTCTGTAATCACTGCGGGTAAATCACCATGCATTGCTTTGCATACATGATCCTGATACTGATAGGGCCCTAAACATAGCCAACAGAAGTGGTGATCGCATTGACGACAGTGCATATGATTGCACCCATTATTTTTTTCAATTCTTTTTTTGCAGTTAGGGCACGCCTTAGTATTGGTAGCGAGCCATTCATACGTTTCTTTATCTTTAATCTTCGTATTTTTTAATGCCTGCTTAACTTGTAGGTTGAATTGTGCTTGTGCACAAGTTACTGATGCATCATGCTGTATAAGGCACTGCGCGCAGTAAGACTGATTACATTGTGGGCATTGCATAGTATGTGGCTGATCATCGTCATTAATAAATCTATGACTACAATCAGTTGTTGGGCATTGCTTTGTGTTGGGATTTTTATCAAAAAACTCTTTCAACCGAATTTCATTGATACGCTCTAATCTGGCAGGGCTAATTTGTCGTATATCGTTATCTGATAAAGGCTTGCTACAATCGGGGCAGCGCAACGTTGTTGTTCGTTGTTCTTTAATTGCTCCATCCACAATAGTAGTTAAACAATCAGCGCAGAAACCGTGATCACACTCTAAAAAACGGACATCGCGTAATTCTTTATCGTCAGTGCAGATAATACAGTTAAAATCAGCAACTTTTTTTACAGGTTTTTCAACTGATTTAATAACGGCAGGTTTAGCTTTGGGTTTGGCAGTAGGTGTGACTTTTTTAATAATAATCTTTGGAGCAGTTTTTTGTTGCGCACCTTTGCCAAGTATTCTCTGTGCAGGTGCCGGCTTAGCCAGTGCCTTATTCGGCTTAGTAGCCTTAATTACCGGTAGTTGGGCTCTATTTTGCCCCATAATTGGTCTTTGGAGTTGTTTATTCATGATGGGCAATTTAGGGGATACAATAGGCCTTATCATAGGAGATACGGTAGGCCTTATTATAGGTTTTATAGCCTTATTTTGACTCTTGGGTACCAATAATGCTTTTTTAAGGGCTATAGGCCGTAATTGTATTGGTTTTGCTCGTTGGGCAGCGCTTGAATAGCAAAAATTAACCGATATAACAGCCAAAAGCGCTGTTTTAAGGTATAAACTGATATGTTTCATTTAAAATCCCTCCATAAAGATTCCATTTATTTATATATTAGATTATAGCTATTGTTTCTATTTGTCAAAGGCACCCCTCCCCTCTTCCTATACCTACAATACAGGTTTGGCAGGGTGTTGGCCCCGGGATAATGGGTAGGCTGGCAGGTTAAATGGTGTTTTTCTAATGGTCACAATGGCTACTGGCCCTTTCTATATAAACAGTGCAGCTAATTGACTCACCAGTATGAGTATCCCAAAATACACCAACTGAGACGCTAGAGCAGCTGGCCATACATGCGCATATGCTGTGCGTGGCCCCAAATAGCGTGCCACGAGCCCTAGCGTAACAATATTTACTACGATACTTAACAAAAACCATACAAATAAAAGTAGTATTCCTACGACAAAATCTTCTGCTAGGGCATATATGCCCAACAAGGCTGCGCCACCGAGTGCCATACTTATAAATAGGCTTAGCGATGTCTATAGTGATAATTCTAGGTAGAGAGACTGTTGTGCGTAGCATGTGCCAGAGCACTATAAGTTCTGCTGCAAAAGCCGCTAATGAGCTTATTATTGCTCCAAGAGTTGAGCCTGCCATGTTAGGCATAGATGGCCATTCTGCACCAGCACATAATGATAAACATGTTGTAAGCACGCATACAAATGATATTAGCTTCATCATATTTAATCTTTCTATGCTCTCAGCTGTGCCTGACTCTTACTTGCACTATCTAATATTTGGATGGTTCCATTTTTGGCGTATAAGTTCATCTGGTTGGTGCCGCCCGTTTTTTTTAGAGCCGAGTGTTCCTTTAACTTCTTTGCGCATCTGGCTCCAGGCATCTTTATTAAGTTGGGTAACGCGAGGAGACAAGGTTAGCTCATGTTCACATACCACTTCACCTCGTTCTGCAACTTTTGCTTGCACGAGTGCTTGCATAGATTTTGGTGCATGCACGGTGATATTACCAGCAATTGCTTGTGACGATAATTTTGCGGATGATGGAGCTCTGTCATAATACACATCTATACGGCCTTTTTCGGTTGATGCCATTACATTTTTTTGCGGCTCAACAATGGTGATGTTGCCTTTGTTGGTAGTTGCTAAAATATGGCCCTGTGTCGCGGTTGATAATGATAGATCCATTTTGTTCTGCTTTTGCGTTAATCGAGGCGTGAATATCGTGTAAAGAAATGGTGCCTTGTGTTGTTCGTGCATGTACATCGCCATACATATCATACACATCAATAGTGCCATTGTACGTGAGAAGCTCTAAGTTTACTGTGCTTGGCACGAGCAACTCATAATCCGTTGACCCTTGCACCGTTTGTTGATTGTAGGCAGTTCGTACCGCTATACGTTTTGGCGATTGTTGTTCGTTGGCAATACGCATGGTTGCAGCTGTTCAGCATTAGCAGCTCGTTTAGTAGCCGAGAGCGTAACCGTTTCAGTGCCCTTTTGAGGTCGTATGACAATATTGCCGCATAGATTTTCAAGGGAAAATGTGCCGCCTGGTTGGATGGTGTATTTTTTATTAACCGTCTCTTGCACGCCCTTTTTGCCAAACATATTTTTTATTGAAAAATCTGCATGTGCGGTCTCTACTATGCTTGATCCTAGAAGAATGATACAACAATGTGTTATGTAATGCATACAAGATATCCTTTTTTTAATGATACGATAACTATGTTAGGTGTATACCATGAAACGTATAAAAATTGATACAACAGTTTACAATTGTTTGCAACTAATACTAGCACAATATTCTT
>CAWEPS010000040.1:0-15055 GCA_963811005.1 uncultured bacterium | reverse complement strand
AATGGAAAGAATACTCAGCAGCGCAAGTAGTTCATCGTCGAGCCATGCGCTAAGAGCAGACACAAATAATATAAGAGCATGATTTCAGGATATTTTTTCGCCCCCTTGCTTTTAACATCAATATCGGGAAACGATGCGCCAGCTCGGGTAAACACAAGCCACTCAGACTTGGGTCAGTTCAGCGATGGGATTGAGCGCGTTTTGAGATATCTGACAAGGTAATTGCATAAGCAACTACTCCTCCCGCAAGATGACCTTTATAACCTGGCATCATTATCTCCTTATTTTTTTGAGTAACTTTCTATACGAGCATATATGATAGTGATGATATAAAAGAAGAATTTCTTTGCCCTTTCCAGGGCGCGGGTTTTTCTCCTGCGCGGAGAGCGGTTAAAAAACATTTTTTTTCATTGCCCTTCCAGGGCAGGGGCAAGAGGTTGCTTGCCCAACCTCTTTGCAATCAAGGGCACGAAAGCTGTGCTTTGGAATCCATAGCGCAAACGGCACCCTCATGGCCGGGTTCCTGTGCGCTGTATGTTGGGCAAGTTTACAAAGTATTGATATGCCTCAAACAGTACACGCTCTCTAGCCGAACAGTGAACTCGGCAAAAAGGACCGGCTAAAGTCATAGATTTTCTGCGCTCTATCTGCAAGGCAGATTGCCGCGCGAAATAATAAACATAATTCTATGTATTATCCGTAAGTAAGATGCATCTCGCCCACCGGCGATGGAGGTGAAAAATTACGAGCCTATCCGGAAATTAAATCTTTCTAAAAACAATGACTTGGCAAGCAAATTGGAGTAGTCCGATATAATTTTCCATTGATTTGTCCCATCTTATAAAAACCCGTCTAAATCGGTTAATCCATGAAAGAGTCCGTTCGACACTCCATCGAAATTGGGGTTTCGCCCCTTTAATAATATTTTTACGACGCTTATTAAAACTAATGCGGTAAAAATAACCCATTTGCTCAAGGAATTTTCGGATATAAGCAGCATCAAATGCAGCATCCAATTCTATAGTCTTGAATGGCGCCCATCGGTGATAGGTTAGATTGGAAATAGTCGGTATAAGATTTTTTGAATCGTGCACATTTCCAGCGGTTACGTGGATTGCGAGAGGAATGCCATTTTTATCAACTAAGATGGTCTTTTTTGTTCCGAGCTTTCTGCGATCTACTGGACTAATTCCTGTCGCTTGACCACCCATTGGAGCTTTTGCATGGCTACAGTCCAACGCTTGATTGCGTAAATCTAATCCAACAAATCGATCGTATTTCTCAAGGGCATGTTTCCATGCATTACGAAAAAAATTATTGGTTATAAGTCGCTGAAAATGGTCATGAATAGTCGAAGATGGACCAAAACATCTAGGCAAAGCATTCCATTGGCAACCAGTTTTCAAGAGATAAAATATGGCCTGCAAAATCGCTATAGGATTGCTCTTGGGACGGCCTTTTTTAGATTTTTCTGGAATAAATTTTAGAAGATGTAATAATTGTTCTTCATTCATTAAAAATTTTTTTGATATGCATGTGTTAAAACATGTGTTCATAAGAGATCCTCTCCTGTTTTTTTAGTCGATAAACTTGGAGAGGATCTTACTTTTTTATGATCCTTTTTTCAATTCACTATTTTCCGGATAGGCTCTAATATTTCTGTATTACGTTGCAACATCCCACCCATTAGACAGGCTCAGGGTGATACTCGAAAATGTATACTCATTTTTTGCATGCGCATGACTAGTGATTGTGTAATCACGTGTAATGTAAATGCGTATATCTTAGTTTCACGGGTTAGCCCCCAACGCCGCGTAAAGCGGCGGCTTATTGCTCCGTGAAGCGATCGGTCTTGGCCCAGACATCGAGTAGCGTTGTTTATGGCGCGGCCGCGAGCGCCATAATTCAACGCGTCAGCGATCCATACGCAGTTGGTGTCTTTGATTGTTAAGGGTTGGACAAGCAACCCTTAACCGCTTCTCCCGCGCAGGGAGATGAAAAATTATTTATAGCATGCTTTTAATAAGCATGTTTTTTACTAAGCGATTGACTTGTTGCGCTCGATGCTTTTTAATAAGATCTAGAGTTTGTTTATGTCCAGCATATGCAGCATAATCAAATGCTGTTCGTCCAAACTCATCCCTTGCATAGAGATCCGCGCCAGCATTGAGTAAAGCTTCTACTGTTTCCACCTTGTCGTTGAGCGTTGCAAGCATCAAAGCAGTTTCTCCCTTACACCCAACATAATTTGATCGTGCATTAATGTTTGCACCTGCTTTCAGTAGATAAACAACAACATCCGTATGGCCCTTCCATGCCGCGTACATTAATGGTGTGCGCCCATAAAAATTCGTATCTTTACTATTAACATTCTTTTTTTCAATTTCTACGCACCATCTGACATAGCCAACTTTGCCTTGCTCCGCAGCTTGTACTAAACACATATTCTCCACATCGGTGGGATGCTCTGCAAAAGATTGATTATTCTTTGTGCGTGTCTTCATCGAGAACTCATCTATCTGATGTACAGGTTTGGCACCATGTTTACGGAGCCATTGAGCGAGGTCCCAGTTATTTTCATCAAGCGCTACATCTACCATTGTTTGCGGCTGTTTGACCAATGCTAGGTAAGAATCTCTTATATGGACTACCGCATTAATATCAACACCGGCTGCCAGCACCTTTTCCATCTCCGGTATACCGCCGTTATAATAGGCCTTATACAACGGATGCACATCTTTGGTCAGCTGTGCATACAGATCCTGCACCTCTTTGCTAATCTCTACTGGTGCTTCATCCATATCCATTGCGGCTAATGGCAGCGCACATACTACACTGAGTAATAATAACTTCTTCATAGTTGTCCCTCTCAATATTTATAATTTACTTTTGATCTGTGGTTTTGCTCCAGCTTTTGCGGTTAGCTTTTCTCGTGCAGGAGCATGAACTACCTCTTCTTGCTGGTATAAGTATAGTGCAATATTACTATGGCCTTGCTCTTGAGCATGATCTTTTGCTGTGCGGCCCGATTCATCCATAACATCAAGATCCGCCTTAGCTGTTTCCACTAAATATTTAATAAGATCCAATGAACCAATGTAAGCTGCATGCATTAATGCTGTGCCTCGGTAGTTATCATGAGCATTTACATATGCTCCCTTATTTACTAGATACTTAACAACCTCTAAATGATTACAACGAGCTGCTACTACCAATAAAGGAAGGTCATACGTTCCATGAATACTTCTTCCTTCCACCTCGACAAACCACTTTATATAGCCAAGTTTACCTCTCTCTACAGCTTTTGATAATGTTGGAAATCCTAATCTAGATCTGGATATGCATCCCCGCTTATGACACCATAACGCCAAATCAAACTTATCTTCATCCAGTGCTATATCAAGTATCGTCTTACCTGCATGCACTTCAATAGCATTAATATCAACGCCGGTTGCAAGCACCTTTTCTAGTGCTGGTATACCTCCGCTATAATAAGCCTTAAGCAATGGGTGCACATCTTTGGTCAGCTGCGCATACAGATCCTGCACCTCTTTGCTAATCTCTACTGGTGCTTCATCCATATCCATTGCGGCTAATGGCAGCGCACATACTACACTGAGTAATAATAACTTCTTCATAGTTGTCCCTCTCAATATTTATAATTTACTTTTGATCTGTGCTGATGACGCACTTTTTTTGCTTACCATATCGGCAAAAAGCGCCTTAAGATCTGCTGCGTACTTGGTACGCTTATCAGCAGGTATAGTAGTATAACGATAAATCTTGACCTTGTTATCTTGTGGGTTCAGGAATCGCTTATTGAGTAACAATCTGCCTTGCATCTCATCAAACTGTGACTGAGCGATGGATGTTGCTTGTGTATTACGAGCATTCAGTACTCCAGCACTACGTACATATCGCTTTTTAATCGGATCAAAATCTTTTGGTGCTACCATACCAAATAATTTAGTTTTAATCTGCTCATGCGGAGTGCCGCCGGGCTGCGAAATATAGAGCGATGCATCAACATCATCTACAAATATCTGGAATAAGGTGCCTTCTGGCGTTGCTATATCTTTGCCCAATGCAGTGAGCTTGTCTGCATATGCGGTATCAAAATTATAATGTGCTAAAATCTCTTTAAAAAGATCTTTCAAGCCGCCCTCATTAAACGACATACTCTGATTTTGTAAGAAATAGTCAAAGGTACATGACCCAGAATTACCGCTATTGCCAAACAAAGCAAAGTTCACTGACAACAGCACATCAAAAATTGCTCGCTTGTGATCATTCACGGTACCGCCATGGCGATCTAAAAATGCTTGCGCATCGGTATCATGGGCAGCTCTATGCCACCAACGCAAGAATATATAATCTGACCGTGGAGTCTCTTTAAACTCATATTCATACAACAACCATAAAAAATCTTGCAATACTCTAAAGCACCAGTGCTGGGCGTGATAGACAACATGATGGCTCTTTTCATAATTCTCTTCTCGCTGCAAAATAGTATTGATAATGCCGGGATTCTTACTTATAAATGGTCCCCATGCTTTACGCACCTTGTCATTGAGCAATGCATGCTTTAAATATTCACGCGTTGCACCAACTGGCTGCTGAGCAAGCTCTGGAAAACGCACTGGCTTTATAGACTGCATATGCCCCATGATAGTTTTCAACCGCACCTGCACACGCTCTGTTGCTTGCAAGGCAAGTGCTAGGCCAGCGAGTATAAACATAAGACTAACATATCTAAACGAATTCATTATAACCTCTTCAATAAGAATGATTGCGTAGCGCCTTGAGCAGTGCTAGTCGTAGATTTTTTAGGTTCTTTACTATCTTGCGGCGAACTCACAACCACAACGTCCATTACTTTGGGGCAATGGTCACTGTTGCATGATGGATAGACAAAACACTGTTTAATCGGCAAATTCCATGATTTGCCGAGCATAATAAAATCAACCACCTTACCTGTCCAACAGGTATAGGTTGGCCGCGGCAGCTTTACCTTATCATAACAGTCAACAAATCCATGTTGTGCAAACAATGCATGTGTCTTTGTTTGCACGCCGCCCAACTTTTTAAGCAGCGGCACGCGCTGCATATCATCAGCCACCAATCAATCCCATACCTTTTTACCCCCAACTGTATACTGATAATCATCGGGGCGAATAGCATTAAAATCACCCATTATGCAGCTATTGGTTATGTTATTATATGCTGCATGGGCAATAATCTCGCTCGCTTCTGCCACACGGTGCTCTTCGGTTTCATCCCACACATCAAGATGGGTTGCATACAGTGATATCTTCTTATTATTGGGCAGCGCAAGCACAGCATTAATAAAATTACGTTTTTCTTTATGCTTTGTATCAATAGCGTATGGTTGCTTGATCGGTGGCTGCGCAAAAGGGTATTTTGATATAAACATATTACCAAAGCCAAAGCCCGATTTGCCCGTATGCGTTGCAAAAAATAGTTGATGCTCATACCCCAGAGCCTTAAAATCTGCTGCTATTGTAGCTGCATCAAACATAATAACTTCTTGCAGAGCTACTACATCCGCATTGATGGTTTCTATATCCTTGAGGATAGCATCATATGTGCGCTTATTATGCGCATCGGTCCACATGTGCACATTATAGGTCATCAAGCGCACTGTGGTGTCATTTTTTCTATGCGCAGGCATCACAAAGTTCTGTGCCGCAAGAGTGCAATCTTGCACATAGAGATTCTTTTTATCCGCTGCTGATAGCTGCTTGCCTTGCGCACACTGCAGCCATAGCGTTGCCGGCACCATCTGTTGAGGTTTAACATCGGCGTGCTTTGGCATGCCTGGGGCCAACTGCTTTATAAATGCAGCAGCACGATGCATGGCATAGCCACCTTGTACCACCATGATACTTATAATGATTGCATGCATGAATGTATATATCTTTTTCATGATAACCCCCAATTCCATTATAACTTACTCTTGATAAGCGGCTTTGCTGTAGCTTTGTGTACCAAGAGCTTTGGCACAAATGTGCCAGCTTTTTGTTGCTTATCAACCTCTTGTAGGTAATTGGCAATTGCATCTATCTCTTGTTTGCGTTTAGCATCATCCTTATAAATACCATACTTATCTTTACTTTTCTCTATGGCCCACTCTAGAATCGACCTTACTCCATACTGTCGAGCATGTATATCCGCCCCAGCTTGTACTAAACATTGAGCTACCTTGAGGTTGCTAGTCATACCCAGCGGCAAGCCACCATCTTTATTCTTGCCATTCGGATCGGCACCCAACTCCAAAAGTAGTGCGACTCGCGCCACGCGTGCATCTGATGATGCTAATAAACAAGCGTTATGCAACCGCGTCCATCCATGTTCGTCCAGTGCATCAATCTTACTGCCTGCTTTCAACAATGCTTGAGCAACTTCCTTATTATCGTTATCAATCGCTTTACTCAAAGCATCATCGCCCCATGCATCTTTATCATATATATTTGCACCAACTTCTATAAGATAGTGCGCAATCTCAGTATGACCGTGTCTAATTGCTAAACTCAGAGCATCCTGCTGCCACACCCGTCTATATAAATTTGCACCACGCAGGACGGCATACTGCACCATCTCTAGATAACCTTTTTCTGCCGCATATAATAACGCTGTGTATGGAGCAAATCTAAATTTAGCATCAATATCTTCACCTTCCATCTCCACACGCCATTTAAACTGAGTGAGATCTCGGGTTTCTACAATTTTCTCCAACGATAAAGGTGGCATGGTGCGCTTAACGCCCTTGGCTCGGCACCATACTGCCAAATCCCAATCGCCAGATTCTAATGCCATATCCAGCATGTTTTTGGTACCCAGCACAGGATCATTGAGGGTTCTTTGTTTGTAGCCACGCAGCTGCTGCATAAAGCTTGGCTGCTTGGCAAGCACCTTTTCTACTGCTGATGCGCCCCCGTTATAATAGGCCTTAAGCACGGGATGTATATCTTTGCCATTGCGCATAATATATTGTCTCATTTCTGGCGTTAAACGTAAATACAATAAATGGTTAACTTTAGCGCCTTTTTTGCAGCACCAGATGATTACTTTTTCATTATTTTCATCATACGCCATATCAACAAGAGTTTTATGGTTGTGTACTGCTGCATTAATATCAATTCCCTTAGCCAGAACCTTTTCCATCTCTGGTATACCGCCGTTATAGTAGGCTTTAAGCACGGGATGTATATCTTTGCCATTGCGCATAATATATTGTCTCATTTCTGGCGTTAAACGTAAATACAATAAATGGTTAACTTTAGCGCCTTTTTTGCAGCACCAGATGATTACTTTTTCATTATTTTCATCATACGCCATATCAACAAGAGTTTTATGGTTGTGTACTGCTGCATTAATATCAATTCCCTTAGCCAGAACCTTTTCCATCTCTGGTATACCGCCGTTATAGTAGGCTTTAAGCAGTGGATGCACATCTTTAGTCAGCTGCGCATACAGCTTTTGCACCTCTGGACTAATAACCACCGATCCTTCATCCATATCCATTGCAACTAACGCAACGGGAAATAATAAACTCAACAATAATAATTTCTTCATAATAGTCCCTCTCATAGCTATAATTTACTTGTAATCTGTGCTGGTGCCGCACTCTTTTTACTCACCATTTCTGCAAACAACGCCTTAAGATCTGCTGCATATTTGGTACGCTTATCAGCAGGTATGGTTGTATAGCGATAGATCTTGATCTTGTTATCTTGTGGATTCATAAAGTGCTTATTGAGCAGCAATCTCCCTTGCATCTCATCAAACTGTGACTGAGCGATGGATGTTGCTTGTGTATTACGAGCATTCAGTACTCCAGCACTACGTACATATCGCTTTTTAATCGGATCAAAATCTTTTGGTGCTACTATACCAAATAATTTAGTTTTAATCTGCTCATGCGGAGTGCCGCCGGGCTGCGAAATATAGAGCGATGCATCAACATCATCTACAAATATCTGGAATAAGGTGCCTTCTGGCGTTGCTATATCTTTGCCCAATGCAGTGAGCTTGTCTGCATATGCGGTATCAAAATTATAATGAGCCAAAATCTCTTTCAAAAGATCTTTCAAGCCGCCCTCATTAAACGACATACTCTGATTTTGTAAGAAATAGTCAAAGGTACATGACCCAGAATTACCGCTATTGCCAAACAAAGCAAAGTTCACTGACAACAGCACATCAAAAATTGCTCGCTTGTGATCATTCACGGTACCGCCATGGCGATCTAAAAATGCTTGCGCATTAACATCATGAGCAGCCCTATGCCACCAGCGCAAGAATATATAATCTGACCGTGGAGTCTCTTTAAACTCATATTCATACAACAGCCATAAAAAATCTTGCAATACTCTAAAGCACCAGTGCTGTGCGTGATAGACAACATGATGGCTCTTTTCATAATTCTCTTCTCGCTGTAAAATAGTGCTGATCATGGCGGGATTTTTACTTATAAAAGGCCCCCAGGCTTTGCGCACGTTGTCATTGAGCAATGCGTGCTTTAAATATTCACGTGTTGCACCAGCTGGCTGCTGAGCAAGTTGTGGAAAGCGCACTGGCTTTTTAGACTGCATATGGCCCATGATAGTTTTCAACCGCACCTGCGCACGTTCTGTTGCCTGCAATGCAAGTGCTAGACCAGCGAGTATAACAATGGCACTAATATATCTCAACCAATTCATCATAACCTCCAATTATCTACAATTTACTTTTAATATGTGCCGCCGATTCATCTGCCGCTGTCGTCTTTTTTTGTTTTTCCATTTTATCTGCCACCATTTTTTGGAACAGCGCAGTCAATTCTTGTTCATATTCATTAAGCGTAGCACGGGCACAGGTAGTTGCGCGCACAAATCGCACTGCGTTGCGTTTTGGGTGCAACAGATCTTTGGTAATCAACAATCTGCCCTGCATACCATCTAAATGACTATTTTTAACCGCATGGGCTTTGGCACGCGCTGCAAGAACACCTGATACTTTAGTGTATCGTTTTTTAACAGGATCAAAATCGTTAGAAGCGATTACCGAGCCATCGGCATAATGATATGGCATTGATCGAGGAACACCCCACAAGCTAGCAAGATAGAGCTGATTGTCGACCATAGACCATGGTATCAGAATCTGCTGCAATGATCCTTCTTTGGTGGCTATTTTTTCAGAAATCTTTATAAATTCACGAATAAATTTTTTATCAAAACCGTAGGCACTCAACCATTCTTGCAACAGTCGTGTTAAAAATTCTGGTCCTTTGAACCAACAGCTATGATTATTGATCCAGTACCAGAATGATGATTCTGTACTATTTTTAGTCGATTGTATATTACCAAAAAGAGCAAAGTTAACCGATAAAATTTGCATAGCAATATCTGGCCTACTATCATTACATGCCCGCCTACCTGGCTTGATCGGATAGGCATCATTGAAAGCATTAACATTGTTATGAGCGGATCCATTACGCCACCAGCGTAAAAAGATAAAGTCATCCCGTACTTTTTCATTAAATTCATATTCATACAAAAGCTTTAAGATATCTTGCACCACGCGGAATGACCAATGCTCGGCATGATACAGCACACAATGAGTATCTGCATACTGATTCTCTCGCTGCAATAATGGTCCTATCTGATTCCAATGGCGGGCAATGGGTAATGCCCATTTTTGTCGCACCGCATCGTTCACATACTTGTTCAATAAAAATGATTGCGTAGCGCCTACCTGAGCAGTGCTACTCGTGGGCTTTTTAGTATCCTGCGGCGAACTCACAACCACAACGTCCATTACTTTGGGGCAATGGTCACTGTTGCATGATGGATAGACAAAACACTGTTTAATCGGCAAATCCCATGATTTGCCAAGCATAATAAAATCAACCACCTTACCCGTCCAACAGGTATAGGTAGGCCGCGGCAGCTTTACCTTATCATAACAGTCAACAAATCCATGTTGTGCAAACAATGCATGTGTCTTTGTTTGCACGCCGCCCAACTTTTTAAGCAGCGGCACGCGCTGCATATCATCAGCCACCAATAAATCCCATACCTTTTTACCCCCAACTGTATACTGATAATCATCGGGGCGAATAGCATTAAAATCACCCATTATGCAGCTATTGGTTATGTTATTATATGCTGCATGGGCAATAATCTCGCTCGCTTCTGCCACACGGTGCTCTTCGGTTTCATCCCACACATCAAGATGGGTTGCATACAGTGATATCTTCTTATTATTGGGCAGCGCAAGCACAGCATTAATAAAATTACGTTTTTCTTTATGCTTTGTATCAATAGCGTATGGTTGCTTGATCGGTGGCTGCGCAAAAGGGTATTTTGATATAAACATATTACCAAAGCCAAAGCCCGATTTGCCCGTATGCGTTGCAAAAAATAGTTGATGCTCATACCCCAGAGCCTTAAAATCTGCTGCTATTGTAGCTGCATCAAACATAATAACTTCTTGCAGAGCTACTACATCCGCATTGATGGTTTCTATATCCTTGAGGATAGCATCATATGTGCGCTTATTATGCGCATCGGTCCACATGTGCACATTATAGGTCATCAAGCGCACTGTGGTGTCATTTTTTCTATGCGCAGGCATCACAAAGTTCTGTGCCGCAAGAGTGCAATCTTGCACATAGAGATTCTTTTTATCCGCTGCTGATAGCTGCTTGCCTTGCGCACACTGCAGCCATAGCGTTGCCGGCACCATCTGTTGAGGTTTAACATCGGCGTGCTTTGGCATGCCTGGGGCCAACTGCTTTATAAATGCAGCAGCACGATGCATGGCATAGCCACCTTGCACCATCATGATACTTATAATGATTGCATGCATGAATATATATATCTTTTTCATGATAACCCCCAATTCCATTATAACTTACTCTTGATAAGCGGCTTTGCTGTAGCTTTGTGTACCAAGAGCTTTGGCACAAATGTGCCAGCTTTTTGTTGCTTATCAACCTCTTGTAGGTAGTTCGCAATTGCATCTATTTCTTGTTTTCGTTTAGCATCATCCTTATAAATACCATACTTATCTTTACTGTTCTCTATGGCCCGCTCTAGAATGGACCTTACTCCATCTCGAGCATGTATATCAGCGCCAGCTTGTACCAAACATTGAACTACCTTGAGGTTGCCAGTCAGATCCAGCGGTAAAGAGCCGCTTTTAGTCTTGGCATTAGGATCGGCACCCAACTGCAACAGAAGCGCTACTTTGGCCACGTCTGCATCTGATGATGCTAATAAACAAGCGCTATGCAACCGCGTCCATCCAAGTTCGTCCAGTGCATCAATCTTACTGCCTGCTTTCAACAATGCTTGAGCAACTTCTTTATTACCTGCTCTAATGGCTTTCCTAAATGCATCATGGCCCCATTTATTTTTAGCATATATATTTGCGCCAACTTCTATAAGATAGAGCGCAACATCGGTATGGCCATATTCAATTGCTAAGCTCAGAGCATCATTGTTCCATATGCGTCTGTATAAATTTGCACCCCGCAACACTGCATACTGCGCAATGTCTAGATAACCTTTTTCTGCCGCATATGTTAATGCGGTATACTTTTGCCATCCAAATTGAGTATCAATATCCATGTTCTCTATCTCAACAAGCCATTTGATCTGGGTAAGTTTTCTTTTCTCTACCGCCTCCTGCCACAATAAGAGTACCGCCTCCTGCCACGATAAGAGTGTTGTACGCTTAACGCCCTTGGATCGGCACCATACTGCCAAATCCCAATCGCCAGATTCTAATGCCATATCAAGCATGTTTTTGGTGCCCAGCACAGGATCATTGAGGGTTCTTTGTTTGTATCCACGCAGTTGTTGTATAAAGCTTGGCTGCTTGGCAAGCACCTTTTCTACTCCTGATGTGCCCCCGTTATAATAGGCCTTAAGCACGGGATTTACATCTTTGCCATTGCGTGTAATAAATTGTCTCATTTCTGGCGTTAAATTTAAATTCAATAAATGGTTAACTTTGGCGCCCTTTTGGCAGCACCAGATGATTACTTTTTCATTATTTTCATCATACGCCATATCAACAAGAGTTTTATGGTTGTGTACTGCTGCATTAATATCAATTCCCTTAGCCAGAACCTTTTCCATCTCTGGTATACCGCCGTTATAGTAGGCTTTAAGCAGTGGATGCACATCTTTAGTCAGCTGCGCATACAGCTTTTGCACCTCTGGACTAATAACCACCGATCCTTCATCCATATCCATTGCAACTAACGCAACGGGAAATAATAAACTCAACAATAATAATTTCTTCATAATAGTCCCTCTCATAGCTATAATTTACTTGTAATCTGTGCTGGTGCCGCACTCTTTTTACTCACCATTTCTGCAAACAACGCCTTAAGATCTGCTGCATATTTGGTACGCTTATCAGCAGGTATGGTTGTATAGCGATAGATCTTGATCTTGTTATCTTGTGGATTCATAAAGTGCTTATTGAGCAGCAATCTCCCTTGCATCTCATCAAACTGTGACTGAGCGATGGATGTTGCTTGTGTATTACGAGCATTCAGTACTCCAGCACTACGTACATATCGCTTTTTAATCGGATCAAAATCTTTTGGTGCTACTATACCAAATAATTTAGTTTTAATCTGCTCATGCGGAGTGCCGCCGGGCTGCGAAATATAGAGCGATGCATCAACATCATCTACAAATATCTGGAATAAGGTGCCTTCTGGCGTTGCTATATCTTTGCTCAATGCAATGAGCTTGTCTGCATATGCTGTATCAAAGTTATAATGTGCCAAAATCTCTTGTATAAGATTGCGCAAACCTGACTCATTAAACGCTATACTGCGATTTGATAAGAAATAGTCAAACGTACATTCACCACCAATTGCCATGGTCGTATTGCCAAACAAAGCAAAGTTCACTGATAAGAGCACATCAAAAATTGCTCGAATATTATCTTTGACGGTACCACCAAGACGATCTAAAAATGCCTGTGCATTAACATCATGAGCAGCCCTATGCCACCAGCGCAAGAATATATAATCTGACCGTGGAGTCTCTTTAAACTCATATTCATACAACAGCCATAAAAAATCTTGCAATACTCTAAAGCACCAGTGCTGGGCGTGATAGACAACATGATGGGTTTTTTCATGGTCCTCTTCTCGCTGCAAAATAGCATTGATAATGCCTGGATGCTTACTTATAAATGGCCCCCATGCTTTGCGCACCTGTTCATTGAGTAATGCATGCTTTAAATATTCGCGCGTTGCGCCGGCTGGCCGCTGAGCAAGCTCTGGAAAGCGCACCGGCTTTATAGACTGCATATGGCCCATGATAGTGTTTAAACGTACACGTGCACGTTCAGTTGCCTGCAATGCCAGTGCTAGGCCAGCGAGTATAAAGATAAGACTAAAATATCTAAACGAATTCATACTACCTCCATGCAGCTTATGCTTGAGCTGCTTCTTTTTTACTAATCATTTCTTCAAACAATGTTTGCAATTCTGCTTTATAAACTTTTACTTTATCTGGTGTACTCATAGTTTTACGTGCAATAATCACGCCATTATCAGGATTTAAGAAACTCTCGTTGAGCAGCACACGTGCCTGCATACCGTCATACTGGACTCGCTTAAACTTATCTGGATGAGCTAATCGTTCCTTAAAGATTCCTGATACACGCACGTATCGTTTTTTGGTTGCATCATAATCATTGGGTGCAACTGGTTTGCCATCGATATACTGATACGGCTCACTCCGTGGCATACCATACAATTTATCTGGCCCTACGCAATATACATAGCTATCGACAAGATGATTGGGAATCAAAATGTAGAATAAGGCACCTTCTTGAGTTTTTAACCTCTCTACGCATTTTTCAAACCGCGGGATATATGATTGATCAAAACCATATGCGGTAAAAACTTCTTTGAGCAATTCTTTGATATAGTCATCTTTAAACCAGCAGCTATTGTTGTTGCAAAAATAATTAAATGATGACTCGCTCATTTTTTCAGCATTATTAAGCAGCGCAAAGTTACCCGATAAGATCTGCTTTGCAATCTCAGGCTTGCTATCATTATGCTTGCCATATCCATGCTCCATAGGATTGGCATCATGAAATTCGTTTACATCCTTATACGGCGATGCATGGCGCCACCAGCGCAAAAATATATAATCTGGTCGTACTGGCTTTTTAAATTCATACGTATATAAAAGCGATAAAAAATCTTGGTAAAGCCTAAACTTCCAGGGCTCTGCATGATATAACCCACAATAATCTTTGGCCTTGCTCTCTTCTAACTGGATAAAAGGGGCTATAACTGATTGCCAATAGCGGGCCATGAGGGTCCCCCATTGCTTACTGACTTTTTCTGCTAATTGAATATTCTTTACATATGCCCGGGTAGGGCCCAAACAAGGGGTTGCCTTAACCTGGAAAGCAGGTTTGGCCATACCTGGAGCCAGATGGCCCACCAGGCGCTCTGCCCTATGCATGGCTAAAAGACTGCCAGAAAACATCAATATGGCTAAAAATAGGCTATTCTTCCCTGTAACTACCATAAAAACCTCCAAGTTTTGATCCATTTCTATCTATTAAATAGGGTATACATTGTATTCTATTTGTCAAAAGGGGTGGCGCTGGTTTTTTTGGAATAAAACACCTTTAACCCAAATTCTTTTTATTAAACTATTTTTTGCCTTATCAGTTGGTTTTCCCTGAAAGAGGCTTTTTTAGCCCTGACCGGGCAGGGGTTCTCCTGCGCGCAGAGCGGTTAAAAAACATTTTTTTCATTGCCCTTCCAGGGGAAGGGGCAAGAGGTTGCTTGCCCAACCTCTTTGCAATCAAGGGCACCAGGAGATCCTGGACCCAGCTCGCTTGAGTCGCCCTCACAGCCGGGCGCCATAAGCGGCAATCGGAACGGCCAGGCTGCCAAATGCTTCTCAAGCATTTGGTGCTTCAGGCGGCCCATAAATGGGCACCCACGCCTGAGCGATATGCTGGTTACAAAAATCTTTAGTTATGTGCTCATCCA
>CAWEPS010000039.1:0-17708 GCA_963811005.1 uncultured bacterium | reverse complement strand
ACCAAATACCATCCTAATAAAAAAATATTGCAGCCATAGACCAGATATGCAATACAACCCCACAACCCAAAAACGATTAAGGCCTTAACCGCTCCCAACACCGTGGTAGCAATAAGCCATTCTACAAACGTTATAGGTGATGAAAATAAATTTGCTAAATTTTTGCTCATAATCTCATCAAATAAGTTAAGAGCAACCTCAAATGACTTTTTAAGAGCATCGACCAAAACAAAACACCAATCAGGGGAAACCATGCCATGGGCAAATAGGAATTTGATGAATGCATAACAAAAAAACCGGTAAATCCAAAGATCAGTACATCAATCATAGGCCAGAATGTGATATCCATAATGCGGCCCACATCTCTAAACTGCAGCTTAATATATTGCAACAAAACAGCATATATTCGATACATCTTTATAGAATTCATACAGGTCCTTAATCAAGCTCGAGAAGCGATAAGCCTAACTGCTTAGCTTTATTAAACATGCATCCCAAAAATGCCAAAGCTGCTCCAAAATAGAGCAGATTAAGCGCCAAACTCGTACCCAACAATTCCGTTGCTACGGTACCCGTCGCCATATAATGATGAATAGCTTTAAAGGTATACGTCATAGGAAGCATCTGACCAAAAGTACGCATCCACACGGGGCAATACATCCGTAGAATAAAAAACACCACAAAACGCCGTAAATGCCCATCCAATAGCCCAAGCAAAATTTTGTATGCGCAGACCCCAGCGCATAATAAGCACTGTGCCATGACTTAAGGTCCAGCCCGATAGTAATAACAGTAGAAAAATAGGAATGAGCAACCAGCCAAAAATAAAAATAGTACAACCAAATAAGGCCCATAGAACAAGGGATCCTAACAGTAATACCATCCCAATTCTCACACAACCTAACAACATCAAACCCATAATCCATTCACTAAAAAGCAACGGACTTCCTGCTATATTGGCTAAATTTTTGCTCCATAGCTCTTCCAGAAAACCCATGGTAAGATCCACACTGCCGCGCAGCACGATTTGCCAAAAAAATGCCCCTAACAGCGGTATAAACACTAATGGGACATAGGTAGGCGCCATTGATTGAACACCAAACCCAACAAATCCCCATAAGGTAATATCCAGTACCGGCCAGAACGTAATATCAAAGATACGCATAGTATCACGAAACTGCATATACAAATGCCGTAACATAACGGCCCAAATTCTATACATCGCAATCATTCTTAATCCCTTTTATGCTAACCGCGTTTGTTGCGCGATGTGTAAGAAATAGTCTTCAAGTGTTGGCTTGTTAATTGAGATATGCGAATAGTTAATGCCCAACTGCGCCAATTCTGCAAGCAACTTGGCAATAGCATGCTCATCAACCTCGATAGTCACCAGTCGATCTTTGACCGTGTATACTAACGCATTGCCTTGTGCATAATTAATTGCTCGCTCCAGGCCTTCAACAATCGTCAATTCAACGTGGACCGAAGATACTGTTGCTGCAAGATTTTCTGGTGTATCATGCGCAATAATAGTACCACGCTGCAATACTAACACACGATCACATACCTCAGTCACTTCTTGCATATTGTGAGAAGCAAAAAGTATTGCAGTTGCAAACTGTTCTTGTTGCTTAGTGATAAAGTAGCGTACCTCTTGTGCAATATCAGGATCTAATGAAGCCGTAGGCTGATTGTGAATACAATCTTTGGTTTGGGTAAAAATGCTTTTGCAAGCATAACACGAGTCAACTGCCCTGCTGATAAACCAGAAACTGCCTTATCCTTCATCTGCCACATATCAAATGCCTTTAAAAACTGTTTAATGCCGATTGCGCGGTCATATGATGAAAGGCCATATAAACGGCCATAAATATCCAAATTTTCATAGATTGTAAGCCTACCAGGGAGGCGAGTATAAGCGCTGGCAAAACCTACATGCTGCAAAATTTCAGAGCGATGCTTGGCGAAATTCTTACCAAAATAGGTAATAACTCCTGAGGTGGGTGTTAAAGTGCCCAAGAGCATATGCATCGTGGTGGTTTTCCCTGCCCCGTTGGGGCCTAAAAATCCTAGAACCTCCCCCTGACTTAAATCAAAAGATATGCCATTAACAGCAGTAAAATCTTGCCCCTTTTGGCACCAAACCATGACCGGGGTGAAGGGTAATTTTTGATTAAATTTTCAATACGTAAAACAGTAGCCATGCTATTTCTCCAACACTATATGAACGCCCATGAGATTATTATCATAGCAAGGACCCACCATTTTGCTAGCCCAATGGGTATTTTATGGGACCTTTTGACGGTTCCTGTCAAAAAATATAGCTTTATTACATATGGAATTATTATATTTGTAACTACGAGAGCATTCTTTTTGAAAATGGGGTTATAGGGTATCATGCACAAAAAATTATATAGTCTTATTATAGTCAGTATAAGCTTTTTTACTGGATTTATCGTATTACAGAAAACTAGCCTCACGGTGACCACTGCCAGTACATCTGACACCGCATCAGATAGCACCACTGCGCAATCATCAACCTCTGAACAATCTACACCAGAGCTTCAGGTAGCTACCATTAAACCTGCCTCAATGCTCTTTGACCTCAATGGCGTTTTATTTGCTATAAGCAAAAAACGAGCGATCGCTCGTTTGGGATTTTTTGATATTCTTTCCTATACCATGGCGGGCCACAAGGTAGAAGCCTTAGAAGATGTTATTTTTGATATTCTCTATCAAATTGATGGCGCACCAACACCTACCAAAGACTATGATCTTGTTCCTATGCATAGCGGCAAGCCATTACCAACTATTATGTGTAATTGGATGCGCGGCACTATAACCAGCCAACAAGTGATAGATTCCGTGCTCCCTTTTTTAGACAAGCTCTATAAAGATGGCTTTTTCAAAAATAAGACCGAAAAAAAATTAGTAACCAAAATTATCACTATGATGTTTGATCCAGAAATACGATGTGAAATTTACAGGCCTCTGAAAAAGGGTATTAACTTATTGAAAGTCTGTAAGTCTTTGGGCCACAAAGTCTATCTGCTATCGAACATGGATTCTGAATTAATCCAACTTTTGCAACAGAAATACCCCGATGTTTTTGCTCTGTTTGATGGCGTTATTATATCGGCTGATATTAAAATGATAAAACCTAATGCCGATATTTACCTCCATACACTCAAACAGTTCAATATCAATCCATTAGAATGTTACTTTATCGATGATCAAAAAGAAAATATTACTGGTGCCAAACGGCTGAAAATCTGTGCCATTCACCATGACCAGCATAAAACTAAAAAAACCTATCGTAGGCTCATCAAGCATGGCGTTTTACCCCACGATATCTTACCACCAAGAACAGCCGTTGCTAAAAAGCCAAAGAGCTGCGCCCAGGCTAACAACGGTTAATCCAATTGTTTTTCAAATGCGGTGCAATAAAAACTCTTGATGTTAGCGCGATGTAAAAAAAGACCCCATAATGAAAGAAAGAATACAAAAAGTCCCATCCACGAGAGATCTTGCACCATAAAAATCGATAGCATCGGCAACAGGAGCAGCGTAACGACTGATGCAAGCCCAACAATTCTACTCACTAAAAAAACAAGCACCCAGCAACATGCTCCATAGAACAACAGTAATGGTTGCAAAGCTGAAAGCACACCAAAGCTGGTTGCAACTCCTTTGCCACCCCTAAATCCTAAAAAAATAGGAAACCCATTACCCAGCAAAAGCGCACCAGCGGCTGCTATCAGATACTGTTGCTCATAGCCAAGCACGCAAAGCAGCCATAGAAAGCTATATGCCTTTAAAAAATCGCATAGAAAGACTATAAAAAAATATTTAATGCCCAAGACACGCGCAACATTAGTTGCTCCTATATTACCCGATCCATGCTCGCGGATATCATCAATACCATGCAAGCGACAAATCAAAAATCCCGATGGTATTGATCCTATGCAATAAGCCACGATAGATATGATAAGCAGCATAGTATCCATCAGAACCTATCCCTGCTCTTTGGCATGGAACGCTATCATAAAGTTCCTATAATAATACCATGCAGAGATAAGCGATAACGCTAAAGTTGCTATCAAAAGTACCAATTGAGTGCCATTCCAACCAAGCGCACCGCATAATCCTAAATCTTGGTAGGGATTTGCAATCATCACGGCAAGCATCGCTATCTGCGCGCATGTTTTAAGCTTTGCTAATAAAGAAACATGCACACTAATCTGTTGCTCTAATGCAATCTGGCGCAATCCCATCATAAAAATTTCTCGCCCAATAAGAATTATAACCCAATAAAAATAGATTTTATGCGCAGCCAATAACGCAATCAAGGTTGAATAGACTAAAAATTTATCCGCTATAGGGTCAAGCACTCTACCCAACGCTGTTTCTTGTTTAAATCTGCGAGCAAAATAACCATCAAAAAAATCGGTCAACCCAAAAAGAATAAAGAGCGATGCCAACAGCATATTAAGCCATATCAAGTTCAGTGGTAGTAAATAGACCAATAAAATTGGCAACACGAGTGGCGATACAATAAGCTGTATTAACGTTAATATGGTTGGCAGATTAAAAGAATGGAACTTTTCCATATGACATGGTGGCGACGCAGGGACTCGAACCCCGGACCTACGGATTATGATTCCGCCGCTCTAACCAGCTGAGCTACGTCGCCATTTACATGTTAAATATAAGTAGTATACCTAAATTCGTAATTTTTGAACATTAAAATTATTCAAGAATAAAGTTAAACATCGACTAAAAAGAACAAGCCCGGTAATCAACGTTGCAATAATACCAAGCATCATAGTTACGGCAAAACCTTGAATTGGACCAGTACCAAATTTATAAAGCACAATACCAACAATAAAGGTGGTAATATTTGCATCTAAAATAACAACCATAGCATCTGCAAAACCAGTCATTGACTGCTTTTTTAAGTGTCACTGCCAGATTTCAATTCTTCTCTGAATTCGTTCATAAATCAAAATTGAAGCATCAATTGCCATACCTACAGTTAATACCATACCAGCAATACCAGGCAAGGTTAACGTTGCCTTGAGCCATGCCATACCAAACAAAATAAGCAACAAATTATACAGTAACGCCATAAAGGCAAAAACGCCCGCAACTTTATAAAAAAAGACGCTAAATACAAATAAAAGTGCTAAGACCAACCAAGCATGAGATAACACCTTGTCTAATTGATTCTTGACCCAATGTTGGCCCTACTTGGCGCTCTTCTTCAAAAGTAACTGGCGCTACAAATGAACCTGATTTGAGTAATAATGCAAGCTCTTTTGCTTCTTCGGGTGGAAATCCGTGATCACGCATAATTCTACCGCTGGTATCAATTTTACCTCTAATTGTAGCGGCAGTTACTACAACGCCATCCAAAATCGCTGCTAATATCTTACCGGGATTTTTAGTCGTCAAATCATAGAACTTCTTGCCGCCTTCTGGGGTTAAATTAAAGGCAACATCCATAACACCGCGCTCTTGGTCAAATGATGGGTGCGCATCACGTAAATCTTTACCCGTTACTGCTGCACGTTTGCTTACTAAATAGAACTTTTCTTGATGATCTTCCTTACCACCAACAATTTCCATACCCGCTGGAATTTCACCATCATATTGATAGAGGATTTCATCTTTAGTGTTACCCACTGCTTCAACGAGCTTGAACTCTAAAATGGCAGCAGTTCCTATCATAGCTTTTGCTTGTTGGGGGTCAGAAACATCGGGCAACTCAACAATGATATTACGTTCACCCTGAGCTGCTATAGAAATTTCTGCCACGCTTAATTTATCAAGCCGTGTGCGCAATACCTCGATATTGCGTTGCACTGCATCTTCTTGAATAGCCTTAACACGCCGCTCTGAAAACTGGTATTTAAGAACCTCTGCGCTGCTGCTTGCTACCAGATCAGGCTCGGCCCCCTTTAAAAAAGTGGCCGCCGCTTGTGCGTCAGCACTTGAAGCAAAGGTCAATATAATTTCATTGTTATGTACATCTTTTGTTATAGGAGCTGCTTTTTTTGCATCCCGCAATGTGTGTACTAATGACTCCATAGTATCGAGCAGAGCTGCCTGTACTGCCTTTTCTGTCTGCACCTCAAGGGTTATATAGGTACCGCCAACAAGATCAATACCAAAACGAATACTTTTACGTAATGGTGATAAAAAATATACGGCAAGAATCAGGACAACCATCCATGCTGCAAATCCAGAAAATGCCATACGACGCAACGACAAGCTCATCTACTACTCCTTTTTGAACACATTGTATTAGGTTGAACGCTTTTCATAGGTATATTACTATAGAGTTTTGAAGTTTTTTGGTGCCGAGGAGGGGACTCGAACCCCTACAGGATTTCTCCCACAGCCACCTCAAGGCTGCGTGTATACCAGTTTCACCACCTCGGCTTTGCTTTTCAAGTAAAATATACATCGCAATTTAGCACATTTATTCATCCTTATCAAACTTTAGATACGCACTTTTTAGCCAAACCAAACAGATAAGGGCGGTCAACTATGACCGCCCTTACTATCTCTATACTTGTATCTGGCTTGACCACATGTGATCTAGTGAGCTTAGTTTTTTTCGCTATCAGACGTAGCCGCCTCTGCCTGCACGGGCATAGCAACCACTTGCTCATCTTTGGCCTGTGTTGGCAATTGCACTGCTTGCGGCTGTGTAGTATCCCCTGGATGATCCCCATTCGGTTGGTCCGATCCACTAAAAAGGCCTGTGATGCCATTATACAGATACGCAATGCCACCAACAAGGCTATCCCACACCACAACTGGTGCCGCTATGATAGAATCCCACAATCTGCCAAAGCGTGCCGACCAACTTGATGCTTGCTCTTGTTCTTGCAATGCCTTTTCAATAGCCTCCTGTTTTTCTGCCTGAGATTGCTCATGTTGCTTTTGCGCAGCCTGTTTTTCCATAGCTTGCGCATGCTTTTTAAAGTCTATACCCTTTTCTTTGAGCGACTGCATGGTAGTAGTAATACGATCGGCCTGTTCGCGGGCAACTTTAATTAATTGATCAAAGTGACTGCTCAATGTTGTATTAATATACTGCAAAATATCTCCAACATTTTTTTCCAATGTCTCAATAGTATAGTAGAGTGTACGTGCCTTAACATCACTCAACTCTTTACCTATTGTTTGGAAATCATCCCATGCTTCTTTTTCATAGCCACGTGCTCGTGTAATCTGCTTTTCAAGCTCATTAATATCTTCTTCTAACTCACGGTCAATCGTGGCTATTGCTTGTACATCTTGCTGTAACTGCTCCAAACTCTTTTGATGAACCGCAATTTTATCAAGAAAATCTTTTTGTTCAGGGGTTAACTTGCCGCCTTGAATCGCTTTGACAACTTCAATCTCATGAATCAGATCAGCAAGAATAACATTCAACTCCCCCTGACTCAATCCCATATTAATAAGAAGCGGTTCAAAAATCGTTTCTCCCGCTTCATGCTGTTTTGTTAAGAAAGCCATCCGCGATTCAAGAACTTGGTTCATCTCACCTTGAATCTTATCGTATCTCTTTTGAGCCTTTTCCCACCAGATACGTTTATATAACCAGTTACCTGATGGCTCTTGAATATTAACCGTATCAAACCCTTCTGCCACCTTGTACTGTGGCTTTTGCTCTACTGGTTGTTGGGCACTTGGCTGTTGCGTGGTTGATGGCGCCATAGGCGCGCTTGGCTCCGGTTGGGCAGATGGCGTTGGTTGTGGTTGTCCCTGCGCAGGAGTCTCCACCTGCCGTGCATAATTTTCTGGCATGCTCCGCTGTTGTTCAGGCGTAGGCGTTACCAGTTGTTCAGCGTTAGGCTGCGGCACAGAAGGTGCACTCGTTGGCTGTTGTGGTTGCCCAGGAGCTTCTTGAGCTGCAATGGGCGTGGCAGCCGCTGCTGGCTGCACAGGAGCTGCTGCTTGTGTCTGTTGCTGAGCAGGCTGTGATGACGGAGTAGCTTGTGCCGACACTTCCTGCATAGGCGCACCAACGGGAGCAGGCTCTTGTGGTTGCGGCGCACTAGTTGGCACAGCACTTGGCGCTGCTTGCTCTGATGGCATAGGCACAGCTGGTTGCCCAGTTTCCTCCTCTTCTTCCAATGGGATAAGCTCTACATCTTCCTCAACTATCTCTGGTTCGCCCTCATACTCTGGTACCTCTTCTTCCAGATAATACTCTTCATCAGCAGCCTCTGGTTGATTGTCTTGAGCAATCATGGGAACTGTTACCGCACAAACAATTGTTAGTATCATTATCCATACACAACGCATACCAATATGCTCCTTTTTAGTTTATTGGTTACAATGTTTTTGCTAAATCTCTCAGCTCAGTTAACAGACCTTTTAATAATTCTTCTGCTTCCCATGAGGTAAAGCTCCAGCGAACACCCTGCTCAACCCGTGTTAGCACTGAACGGTCGCTTTTAATATCGATAATATCAATACGGACCACATTCATGAGTGGATGGACCAGAGATGGAGCGCGTACTACACCGGCACGCCCCAAAATGCTATAGGCAACGTTGCCTTCATCCATAAAGCACATCATCACCTTTTTTTGCCAAACCATATTATGATAACCAGCATGCTCTTTATGAATCGAAATTAGAATACTCTCTAATCCTTTAGGATATACGCATTGAATCGGTGTTGTATGGGGCAATCCTTTTTCTGAGAATGTTGCCAATACCCCAACTGTTTTTCCATTTTTTAATACATTAATGAGCTCTTCTGGCAGCTTAACACCAACATGTTTTGCCATATATATCCCCGCCTTAATAAAAATGTTCAACTATATCTATATCTACAACGTATACTCTTAAAATTCCAATCCACGCTAAAGCGATAATTGCAGTGCAATCGTATGCTCAACTGCCAATCCAGCCGGCGTTAAAACAAGCCGATCATGAGACTGAGTAACATACCCATTCTGTTGCAACCAACCAACCTGCTCTTTAAAGCGTTGTTGTTCATCCTCTGAGAGACCCTCCATAATATCCTCTAATGCCACCCCACATGCTTGCCGAATCCCGAGCATAACCCTTTCTAAATAAGCTTGTTTATCGGTTAATAATTCAGAAAATACATTCACATCATGCCCTTGTTCTCTACTGGTCATATACTTGATTATGTTTTTTTCATTTTGGAATCGGGATTGCCCATCAAAAGAGCATGCACCAATGCCAAATGCTTTATACGGTTTACGCATCCAGTAGACGCTATTGTGGGCAGAAGTGTGCCCATCTCGTGCAAAACTAGAAACTTCATACCGTGCAAAGCCATAGAGCGCTAAAAAATCTACAGTCCAGCTATACAAATCCACCAGCGCATCATCGCATGGCAAGGTTACCATCTGTTTTTTAACCTTAAAATACAGCGGCGTATCCTCATGAACCGTTAAAAAATATACCGACATATGCTGTATGGGCAATTGCACCATAGTCTGGACCATGTCTTTCCATTCCTGTTCTGAAACCCCCGGCAATCCCAAAATAAGATCTACGGAGATATTATCAAATTCTTTACTTGCTTGCGTAACAACAGCAAAAACATCCTGAGCTGATTGGTGCCGATTCAGATCTTTTAATACAGAATCTTTAAGGCTCTGTACCCCTATACTTAATCGATTTATACCAGCTCTCTTCCATACTGCTAACTGCTCATTCCGTACCGTACCAGGGTTAACCTCTATGGTCACTTCACACGTTGGCAAAATAGCACATGTATCTCTTAGTGTACTGTACATGTCAAGTAGTAGGTGATCAGGATAGGTACTGGGTGTTCCACCGCCCATATAAATAGTCTCTAGTTCAATTTTTTGATCACACTGTTCAACAAAATGCTTTATCTCCCCAACAAGCGCCTTATGATACCGCTCCATAAACTGATCCTGCCCTGCCAATGCTACAAATGGACAAAAATGGCATTTATAGGGGCAAAAAGGCCAATGGATATAAAAGGAGCGTGTTAAAGCCTGATGATTATACACTACAAGAACTCCATTAATGCTGTGCTGTAGGAATAGTTTTTTTTATAAATAACCGCGTTGTGGCAAGATCACGCTTCATCTGCTCTTGCATCGCCGCTGCATTAGCAAATTTTATAGTTACAACTCCTTGCATAACAGCATGCAGCTGCTCAACAAGCTCTTTATTAAAGTGTAGAGCGTTGAGATAGGCAATCAGTTCTTCATCTGTTTTACTATGCACATCAAAGCCATACCGCCTATGAAGATAATCTTTAATAATGATGGTCAGTGCTAGATAAAATTCTTTACCTTCATACGCATGCATATGATCTTTTTCTAAACTATCGCATGCCATAAGCGCCTTATCCCACGGACTTTTTTGTAGTTTGCGTGCTTTAATTTTTCTTACAATAAGCAGCAGAGCTGCTATGCATACAATAAGGATAAGAGCGCTGACTCCTATGACAAACCATTGCGTTTGCCAAAAAGGCACGTGCCACACCGGATAAATATCATACAATTGATTGTCTATCTGATTCTGCATCATCTTATTCCATTATAGTTTTAATACATCATACGACGACGAAACAAGCGGATAATATCGCCCACAAATGGTTTATTCAGGTATACATCCACACAATCAATGCCATATCTTTTAAAAAGATAGTTTTGATCGTGAATGCGTTGCTGTAAAAATTGGCGCACACGCATACCGCCACGTGCACGCATATCGAGCATACTAGTGGTACCCGTTTCACTATCTTGCACCGTTACAAAACCTAAAGACGGCATAATCTGCTCACGCTCATCCAAACAACGCAAGGCAATAACATCATGCTTGTAAGCACTATTTTTAAGCGCCTTGTCAAAGGCATGATGATCTATAAAATCAGAAATTAAAAACACCATCGCATCACGCTTTGGTAATCGTGCTATATAGTGCAATGCACCAGCTATATCAGTCTTTTTGCTGGTCGACCTATGATTAAAAGCAGCTTCCATCAATCTGCGTATATGCGATCTGCCTTTGTGCGGTGGTATATACCATTCGACCCTATCGGAAAAGAGCAGCAACCCCACACGATCTTTGCCATAATCGGCTACTAGGGCCAAAACACTGGCAAGTTGGGCCATCACATCGGCGCGCAGCATATCGCCGGAAGAAAAAAGCACCGAGGCAGAAACATCGAGTGCTATAATAATCGTACGGTTACGTCTTCGATGATTGCCGCACAAGGAGCTTGTTCATACGGGCAGAACCAGACCAGTCAATAAAACGAATATCATCGCCAACTTGGTATACCCTAATCTGATCAAACTCCAAACCGGAACCCTTTACCGCCGATCGGCTATCGCCAACCATAGAGCTATTGAGCAAACGGCGCGTACAGATTTCTATCTGCCGAATTTTCTTAAGAACATCAGGTGATAATCGCATACTCATTGCACCCTCACTTAGAATAATCCTTCTTTCTTTAATACTTCCGGTATGGCAATGGAACCATCTTCTTGCTGATAGGTTTCCATAATCGCCGCCATCAATCGCGGTAATGCTAATGATGATGCATTCAGGGTGTGCACAAGTTCTGTCTTGCTATCGACTGTTTTTTTATAGCGTATCATACCACGACGCGCCTGGAAATCTGTACAGTTGCTGCATGATGAAACTTCATAATAGCTATTTTGCCCAGGAAGCCATACTTCTATATCAAATGTTTTTGCTGATGGGAATGAACAATCCTGCATCGCCAGCAAGCTAATGCGATAATGCAATCCCAACTGCTGCAAAATAGATTCTGCGCAGGCGATCATACGATCAAGCTCTTGCATAGAATTTTGTGGTTCTGAGATGGTATACAGTTCTAATTTTTCAAATTGATGGATACGTATCAAGCCACGTTCATGAGCACCATAACCACCAGCCTCACGCCTAAAACAGCTTGTCCAGGAAGTCATACGCACGGGCAATTGATCCGCAGCAAAAATATGATCACGGTAGAGATTGGTTAAATTAACCTCAGATGTTGGCGACAAGAAAAGGCCGTCTTGCGGTATTGCATACACCTGATCTTTAAATTTAGGAAAGTTACTTGCAACTTCTAATGATGTTTCATTCAGCAAATAAGGCGGTAATATCGGTGTATAGCCATGGCGCACATTATTTTTAAACATAAACATCATGAGTGAGTAGATAAGTTTGACCGCATCGCCTTTGTAAAGGGCAAAATTACTTGCCGTCATAATTGCTGCACGCTCAAAATCAAACCAGCCTAATGCATTACCAAGCTCAAGATGATGTTTGATAGGAAAGTTAAAGTGTGGTTTGCTGCCAACTTCTTTAACTACTTTATTGGCTTCTTTGCCGCCAAGGGGTAAATCTGACTGCGGCAAGTTGGGGCATGATAAATAAAGGGCTTTGAATCGTTCTTCCAGTTCCTGCAGATTCTGCTCTTGAGACTTGAGCTCTTTGCCAACTGCAATCGATTGCGTGCGCAGTGCATCAGTAACACCTGTTTTTGCCTGCTGTGCCAACTCATTTTTTTTGTGCCGTAACTCTTCTACCTTAAGACGAGCACCCCGCACATAGTCATCCAGCGTTAGCAACGTAGACACATCAAAAGAGGGATCTTTTTTGGCAAGCAATGCGCTAATGCCCTTAGGATCATGCCGCAATAAACCTAAATCTATCATACTCAAAGCTCCACAACACGGGATAAACAGGGAATGTATCAAATATCATACCCAATGATACGCAAAAAGCTCTCACTTGAAAAGCAATAAAATAAGGCCACCTTATGCACGTGGCCTTATCGAGCTCTTAAATCTATTCTATAGCTACTGAGAGCTAGTTTTTGTCTGACGATAATTTGCCTGCTAGATAAGCACCCTTTAGTTTTTTGATAGCCTGCCTAGTGCAAAAGCCGCTGCCACCGAAACTGCTCCCAAAGCATAACGCCCTGCTAATTTCACGGTAGGATTAGAAGACTTGACTACAAATGCAGTGGCAGCTGCGCCCGCAGCCGCACTCGCAGCACCAGGACAGCGAACAAAACACGAAAATTTAAACTGCTATTATCAGGCATACCAGCTTGCACCATCATTGGCTGACTTACCAAACACACCGCCATCATTGCTACCGCTACTTTTTTTCTTACTGTTGTAAACATAGAAAGCCTTTATTTTGCATATTGTAAAACAATTAAAAATAAATATGATTATATAGCTAGCAATAATAACAATAATGCTTTCTTTGTGCAAATTAATCATCACCTACTCGGGAACAGTTTTTTTAGGGATATTTCTATGATGTTTATATACGCTTTGCTCCTTGCTCTACCATGCACTGCCATAGCCTTACCACAATGGTTCAGGATTCCTTACGAAAAACATCACATTAAGTTGGTCGATCAAGCAACTGATAAACCAGTCGGGGAAATTAATTTTACTATCTATGCGGGCTCGCGCCATTATTATGCACAAGGCGGCGCATTTTTTGTATTGCCCCAGTATCAACGCAAAACGCCGGTGCAGAAAATTTTTGGTGATTGGCTCAAAAAACTACCTGAATTTGGTGTGGCAAAAGCATACTGGGTGGCCGATCCATTTAAAATTGATGAACAGGGACGTATAAGCTTTTATCATAATGATGAACCAACATACCGCAAAGCTCTGCAAAAAAGCGTGCCCTTTTATACTGCCATTGGCGGTATTCCAGAGCGCGATAGCAACGGTGCTCTAGTCCAAGCAGCACGCTCTACATCCCAAGGCATGAAAAGTGTTCAGTTTCATTATATCGTGCCCCAACCAATTAAAAAAAAGCAGTATTCCTATAGAACTCACCTGACAACAGTCGCTGGCTATAAGCATATACACCGCATCATGGTAGATGTCGCAGACAAGAATTGCCCATAAAAAAAGGCCACCTTATTCAAGTGACCTTTATATCTCTAGATTATCAGCAACCTACTTTTTTTTCTAACTAGTTTTTTTGCTACAAGAGTTCCTGCTAAAATGCTAGCCGTTGTTAGAACTGCAACTTGAGGATTTTTTTGCACTCCCGTAGCCAATTTAGGAATCAGATATAAGACACCAGCTCCTAGAGCTACTCCCGCACCCAACAAAGTTGTTGGAATACTATCGTCTATGCCAGCTGTAAGCATCGCAGACTTTGTTAAACAGATAGTCAGCAGTATCAGTTGACCTTTTTTGCGTATAGCTCTATTCATCCTGCTCCTTGGTAATATCCATTATGAGATTATTAAAAATTCATATCATTATATAAAGAAGCATAATAAACACAATGGCATAATAAAAAAGGCCACTTTATTCAAGTGACCTTTTACAAGCAAAAAGCTTTTCTTTGAGACCAGTGATCATTTAACCGATCTTGACTGACCTTACTACTTCTCTCAGGCTCTTTCCTGCTTTAAAGCGAGGAACATTAACCTCTGGGAGATCAATACGTTCTTTGGTTGATGGGTTAATCCCTTTGCGTGCAGGACGACGCGAAATCCAGAAGCTACCAAATCCGGTGATTGAAACTTTTTCACCTTTTCTGAGTGAACGTTCAATAATGCGCGTTAAAGAATCCAATACACGAGAAACATCTTTTTTGCTAAAAGTTGTTTCTTCGCTGAGTGAATTGATTAATTCACTTTTATTCATAACATCCTCCTTAAGGAAATGTATAAAGGTTAATACACTGCTACTTCACTACACTCTTACAATTTTTCTGCATAAACGTATTCTATGAAGATAGGGTAATTCCATTTAAAGGTTTGTCAAATTAATCAATAAAAAACAGGAAATTAGGTATGCTTATTGATACTCATTGCCACCTGAATATGATGGTCAAAAAAGAGTTCGATGTGCCCATTACATCAAGCCAAATTGCTGCTGCTAGCGCTCCTCTTAATGATGCATTACAAGCCGGCGTAAGTCGCATTATTAATGTTGGCACAAGTCTGGTTGAAAGTAAGAACTCAGTTCAATTGGCACAGCACTACCCGAACGTATATGCGGCTGTTGGCATCCACCCTAATGATTGCACCTCTACCTGGCGCGATGATGTTAAAGAGATTGCCAAACTGGCTCAACGACATAGTGAACATAAAATCGTAGCTATCGGCGAATGCGGCCTTGATTGTCATTACCCTGACTATAATGATGCAACGACAAAAAGATGTCTTTAAAGCACAAATCGAGCTGGTGCTTACTAGCATGATTTGCACTTATTGTACATACCCGAGACGCCCGTGACGAAACTTTGCTCTCATTGGAAGAGTTCAAAAATGATATTAACCACGTGGCGTTATTCATTGTTTTTCTGAAGACCAATCATGTGCAGATGAGGTTATTGAATGGGGATTTGTAATGGGCATAGGGGGCACGATCACCTATCCAAAAAATAATGAGCTCCGGGCAATCTTTGCCATGGTGGATCTTGATAAGGTAGTTCTAGAAACTGATGCCCCTTCTTGCCACCACAACCTATCCGTGGCCAACAAAATAGCCCGGCCCAGATAGCAACCATTGCCCACTATCTGGCAACCCTGCGCAGAGAGCCATACGAAACTATTGCGCATACCACAACGGCCAATGCTTGCCAGCTTTTTAATCTACCACCTGATGCGATGTAGCATTTAGGCTGCAGCATGCTATACTACATCTTCAAAAACCTTATGTAAGGATCTACTGTGGATTTTTTATTTTGACTGCTTTTATTATCTATTTTTGCATACTGACTGGCATTGGTGTTTTCTTTTTTTATGCGCACCAAAACCGAAGCTGATTTTATGGTTGGGCAACCGTTCGGTCAACTATTGGGTTACCGCTATAGCAACACAAGCAAGTGATATGAGCAGCTGGCTCTTTTTGGCGTTTCCTGCTGCACTCTTTTTGCGCGGATTGCCCGAGATTTGGACAGCAATAGGCTTGGTGGTTGGCATGTGGTGCAACTGGCAGTTCATTGCCCCCAAGTTGCGCACGGTAACCGAGCAGTATGGCAGCCTTACGTTGTCATCATTTTTTGAGCATCGCTTTGATGATAGATCTGGCACCTTGCGCACGGTCAGCGCACTCTTTGCTCTGCTATTTTTCACTTTTTATATTGCCTCAAGCTTGGTTGGCCTTGGCCGGCTTTTTGAATCGGCCTTTGGCCTTACCTATCATACTGGTATCATCATAGGCCTTGCATCTGCCATTATCTACACCCTCTTGGGTGGTTTTATTGCCGTTGCATGGTGTGATATGTTCCAAGGACTATTTCTACTCATCATGATCATTATTGTACCCGTTTATGCTACCTACATCTTAGGCGGCGTTAGCACAGTTATTGACGCTGCTCATGCACACAACATTCCCCTCACCTTATTCCCATCACTGACTGGCACACTCAACAGCCTGCTGCTTGCAGCCAGCTGGGGCCTTGGCTATTTCGGGCAACCGCATATTCTGACAAACTTTATGGGCATTGATGATGTACGCAATATTATCTACGCAAAACGCGTTGGCATTACTTGGCAGATTATTGTGTTATCTGCATCGGCAAGCATAGGTCTTGTGGGCATTGCCTATTTTGCACAGGGATTGCCCAATACTGAACTCTTGTTTGTCATTATGACCAAAGAGCTTTTTTATCCGCTGCTTGCTGGTTTTATCTTATGTGGCATCTTAGCAGCAACCTTATGAACCTCGATAGTCACATCTTAATTTCTGGTTTGTGATCTGCAGAAGATGTGTATAAAAAGTTATTCAATACACATGCGCAAGCACATACTATTATGTGGGCTTCACGGCTTGGCTCAATCGCTATCTCCTGCATTGCGCTCTTTATAGCGCGCAACAACAGTGCCTCTATTTATGAGTTGGTTAACTATTCGTGGTCAGGACTGGGCAGCTCATTTGGCCCCGTGGTAATTATGGCCCTCTATGGCAAGCACATCACCCGCTATGGCGCTATTGCTGGCTTGATTGCAGGTGGCATTACGGCAGGATCGTGGCCTTATTTGCATACATCGGTATTGCCGTTAGTGCCCGGTTTTATGGTTGGGCTTGCCACCATCTGGATTGTATCCAAATTCACCTATCGGGCTAACGCAGTTTAAATGCTTTGCGCAATCCCATATTAAGTGACAGATGTGATAAATCACCGATTATAAAAAAGAGTGCGTCAAAAACTAATACTTGGCATGCTAGTGCAGTGGTATACCAACAAACGGCAACCATGCCCATAGCAGAAGACGTGCTATAAACCAATCGAATAGTCTACTATGGCGCACCACCACTGGGAGTAATGGAAAGAATATAGCAGCGCAAGTAGTTCATAGTAGCCATGCGCTAAGAGCAACACAAATAATATCAAGAGCATAATATAGGATATTTTTTGGCCCTTGCTTTTAACATCAATATCGGAAACAATGCGCCAGCTAGGGTAAACACAAGCCACTCAACTTGGGTCGTCAGCGATGGATTGAGCGCGCATTTGAGTACTGACAAGGTAATTGCATAAGCAACTACTCCTCCCGCAAGATGACCTTTATAACCTGGCATCATTATCTCCTTATTTTTTTGAGTAACTTTCTATACGAGCATATATGATAGTGATGATATAAAAGAAGAATTTCTTTGCCCTTTCCAGGGCGCGGGTTTTTCTCCTGCGCGGAGAGCGGTTAAAAAACATTTTTTTTCA
>CAWEPS010000038.1:0-14031 GCA_963811005.1 uncultured bacterium | reverse complement strand
TATAGCACAGCAAACACTCAAGCAATTACACAAGAATGGCCTTTATTTGAAGGGAATCCATCATGATGAAATTATTCTGAGCCAAATCCATCGCTCGTGCGTCTATAAAGATGGTGTGCTCTTTTGCGGCAAGCACGACAAAGGCACCTGTTTAATCCATATGCTCGACACCATCGGCTACACACCAGAACTTATTATTGTGGTAGACGATAAAGAGTCACATCTAATTTCTATGGTGGCTGCAGCACAAGCTAGGATGATCGACTGCATAGCATTGCGCTACGCAGGCTGTGATGAGCGAGTGCGCGCTTTCAATAAAGAGTGTGCGGACATTGAATTATGCAATTTTTTAACACACTATCCGTTGATTATTGATAACTAACCTACTGTAGAGGATGATACCATGTTCCAATCTTTGAGCAAAAATATAACGGCTACTATACTTCTTTTTACTTGTCCAACGTTAATCTATGGGGCAGCAAATCAAAATGCCAAGACAAAACTAACTGTACGGACAATCGCCAAAGCAATTTCCATAGATGTATGCCCGAGACCACAATACAAGAACTCAAACGTTTGCTCGCTCAGGGATTTGGCGTACCGGTAGAAAACCAACGTCTTATATATTCAGTCTTTGTACAAACGGTCACAGAAAATCCAGGGACCTATGCTTTCTATCACAGAGAAGAACGCACAAGCATAGAATTGCCGTCTGATGATAAAAAGTTACAAGACTATATAACTAAGATACAACCAAATGACTACCTGGCGCTTGTTTTAAGATCTCCTGAAAAGAAAACTCAGGAATAACAACAATTGTATACCTGCGCACATGATGCAACGGCCCGAATGTCATTATTGCGTATTTCTTGAGTTTTTTTATCCGCCTATGTTACAACACCTATGACTCTGGTGTTTTTTGTTGTAAAAAAACTTTTAGGAGACGAATGAAGAAAGCTCTATGCTTATTTGCAGCAGCATCTATGCTCACCCTAACATCTATTGAGTGTGCGGAGATAGCCACAACAGATGATGATATCATATTTGCTCTCCTTGAAGGTGAATACAGCACGCTGTACCTTCCAACCAAGGGCGCTAACTATGTGCTACAAAATAATCCTGGAGGTCGTCAGGATGTTATTGGGTATCCGGTATTAAGCTATGTAGCTTTTGCTCATCACCTAAGCCCAGAGCAAAAAGCTGATATTCAAACCCTTATTGCACATGGAGCGGATGTTAATAAAAAAGGCATTGATTCAACCGACCAAAATACAGCGTTAATGATTGCCGTACAACATTACAATGTAGATCTAGTAAAATTGCTTCTGCAGAATGGAGCTGATAAAAATCTCAAAAACAAGGAGGGCAAAACACCTTAGATCTTGCTCTTGATGAAACACAATCCTTTGCCAATAGAGATAGTGTTAATCCATTACTGGCCACTATACTATCACTGTTAACATCTGCGCCCCCAGCGCCACCTGCGCCACTCCCTTCCCAAGAAGAGATCGCCAATTTTTTATCAAAGCCTGCTGCAAAGGTTCCTGAAAAAAGCTGTGAGGCAACTAAAAATAGTACCCAACTCATAGCCGATCTAGAAACTGCGCACAAACAAGATCTTGCAGCTATAGCCAGTAAAAAGGGAGTAGTTGATAGCAGTATGGTAGACCAGACATTAATGAAATTTATGGGCGGCAAAATACCAGAAGATTGGAAAAAAACATTGGCTGAATACAATACCCTCTACACCAAGCTGCGCAAAGATCCCAAATCAGGCAGCGCTCTTTTGGCCAAACAGTTTCAGGCTCTCAAGAATGTGATAAAACCGCACTAGATAAGCTCAGTCTTTGATCGCACCTGCTTTTACAAGGATTGCTTCTATTTCTGAACGGTTATTATAGCGCGCTATCTTTAAAGGGGTCCAGTAGTCACCAAAAATATCACTTTTTTTATTAACATCAGCCCCATGCTTGATAAGCAATTTGACCATGTCGGTCAGATTTAAAATGATGGCATAAGAAAGCAGGGGATTATTGCGTTCATCATTGCTTGGATGGCAGTGCATATCATCGCTTACACCTGCCGTATTTATAAAATCGTTAATGTTGGCCTTTAACCCAATAAGGAGTTCTGCCATGGCTAGATCATTATTTTCAATAGCTACACCTAATGGTGTTATGCCCATACGAGGTTGATCAAGCCATGCATGCACATTAACATTGACTCCTTGTTCAACAAGCTTTTTGACCAATGCTTGATCACTGCCCTTGACGGCTTTAAAGAGTTGAGCATTTACTGGTCCAACATCTGATACCAGCCATTGGTCATCATATCTAGTAAATTTTACCTGTTCACTTTTGAGATTTTTTGAAAGAGCTGCTTGAACTGAGAATAATAACAGTGTAATAACAAAAATTATCATTTTTTTCATGCTTTTTCCCATTCAAAAACCTACAATGAACGTTGATAGTATTGGACATACAAATTATTGATTAATACCAACACAATAATGCTAGTGCTCCGATAGATGCCGTGGCAATAATAGCCTTAACCTTCTGTCATTGAGAAAGAGATAACACAGCATTACGATTATCCACCACCTGCGTCAAATGCTTTTTATCATACCACCCACCATTAAGAGTTATTGCTATTGATTGCACATACTGTGCATCATTATTTAAGAAAGCAACCACTGATTCAACGATCTGTTGTGCTTTTTTTGAGTTAACGTCATTAAAAATCAGGGACATATGTTTTTTCTCATTGTTTTCAGCATTGGCACAATAATGCTGTATCATATCTGTATTATCGCCCTGTATATTTTCCTGGGTCCGCCCCCACCACCTAATCCAAATTTCCTTATTGCCGTGGTGCCCCACAAAGGCGTTACTAGTAAATCTCATTGCTCCATTCAAAAGAGCATATTCGCATCTTTACCAGTAATAGGTGCTGCCAATACAGGACAAATCACTATAGTTCCTAGTGATAACATTAATGTTCTTATAGCCATCAGAATCTCCATCTAGGTATGTTACTGGTATATCCCCACTATACCCTAGCCCAGATAGAACTGCAAAAGGTTGTGCTGGTTAGGTACATATGAGACTGAAGGGCCTTCTTCTGAGTATATAATTCATAATACTTTAAAGGAGCCCGATAGTCTAAAACTTGATGGGGCCTGATAGTATTATAAAAATTCCACCATCACATTCTATGCGCATACAATTTTCTTTTTTCTATAGCCCTATAAAGCTTCGCAGTTTCATCAAGAATCGAATCTGCAACGGCAGGCTTGGCATAATCAAGTACTATATTAGAACAATCTGGTATCATATATGCATCTAGATGTCCTTTAATCGCTTGTTTATTATCTGAAAAGTATTTTTTTGTTTGATCTAATTCTTTTTTTGCCTCAATAAGCTTATTGAGCCATGCCCCCCGAAAATATTCATTCCAACGAACATTAGGTGGTATTTCTACACCAAGGCGAATTAAAAAAGATGGTACTTGCAAGGATGGATAAGATTGTTCCAGAAAGGCTGCTAATAGATCCGGTGGAAATGAGATCCCATTCTTATAATACACCAGAGCGAGCTCTGGAATCCTCTTTAAAACATGTACCAGCATGGCTGCCTGTGTATGCAGACATATATTATGAGCACCTGGAAAATTCATAGTGCTTGTGATCTTGATTCAGTAAATCACTGACAAGCATACCTTCTTTGTTCTCAGGCCTACTTGCTCTAAGAAGCATGTCAGCTATGGCAAGATATCTGATACGATTTGTTTTATTTACAACACAAGAATAATTATGCAATCCCGATGCAGATAGTGTTGTGGAGTTTCCCCCTTGCAATTAATGATTCCACGCACACCACATCCATATGGCTAATGGCTTCTTCTAATGGCGACTTATTTGATAAGACAAAATCATTTGGATGTACTCCCGCATCCAACGTTTTGAGTATTAATACTCTCTTTTCCGCCCAGGGCATTGAACTCTGCTTGCATTCTAATTTCTTTTTTGCGCTACCAACACGTGCATCATCTGTGGTTAATGCCTCAGACGCATTGATAGCCATAGCAGTAGCTAGTAAACTTAACAAAAGAATTTTCTTTATTCGTATCATTGTATGTCCGTGTATCATATAATTTAATTATCAGACGACTGTATAGATTACCATGGATCATACATAACAGAACTATTAGTTATTCTCCAAGAAAGCATTTTTATGTACCATCTCAGCCTAATGCTGTATCTCGTATTGGCCTATCGGGATTCTCTTTAATAAATTTAACAACATAATCGATCGCTTCTTCTATTGCTTGTGTTAATTGATTTTCTGTTACCACGTGTAATGTTAATAATGGCTCATCCCAATCACAATCCTCTATAACATGGATAACGAAGCACGCCTCTGGCAACACGTGTGGATTCCACTCTACATCTACACTATATCGTTTACCATATTTAATAAATAACAAATTATCTTCGAATGCACTTTTTTCATAAGAAACAAGATTGTCAAAAATAACATCACCACCACGAGGATTGAATTTTGCTATCATACATTTTTCCCTGTTAATCTTGCAATTTGCAAAATCTCTTAAACAATAGATTAATCAATCTATATCAGGGATTTTTTCTTATTGGCCGATTAGGATTTTCTTTAATTAGTTTGTCTAAAAAATCAATCGCTTCTTGCAAAGATTCAATAAATTTATCAAATTTTTTTACCTTTAATTTTAACAAAGGATTATCCCAGTCACAACTTTCAATAACATTAATGGCAAAAAAACCTTTTGGAGTTGGCGATGGAACCCACCCAACATCAATTAAATAATGACTTCCATATTTAATTTGCAATAAATCCTGCTGCAAGTGATCAATCTGACTTTCAACCGATTTGGATAAATCTATTTTAAATTCATTATAAGTAACGATTCCATTGTGTAGATTTAGTTTTTCCAACATAAACATTACGCCCTTATCTTAGTCACTCTTAGAAATTCTGCCATAGAAATCGGATGCCCGTGAATGGTATTCCCATTGTTAGTTGCTTTAACAATTATATACTGAGTTTCTTTGCCTTCATAAGCACCAATCACTTTATCAAGTTTCATTACTTTATGGGTATTTCCATCTGTAGTCGGGGTTCCTTTACTCCATACCATTCTTTCTGTTCGTTCAATATCAGATAAATCATATGTGTTATATTTTGCATACCCATGCTTAGTAGCCTTTACCGTATCTTTCCATTTCATTTTTGATGATGGGACATGCTTATAATCATGCGGAACCCATTGAACTTTCTCAGCTGGTTTTGCAGGAGCTGTAGTTGTAAGCTTACCCTTACGCTTATTATACTCCTCCACTGCCTTTTTAGCACCACTAACCTTGGCTGCTTGCTTTAACTTTTTATTCGGATCATTATCATCATCTTGATTAGACGAATTATTTCCTGGCGGAGTGTTAGTTAATTTTTCATTATCCGACGGCCCAAGATTATTGTTAGCCTGCTCAGCTAGTGTTTTTAGTTGTTCTGACAAAGCAACAAGATCTCTGATATAAGAATAGACCATATATCCCTGGATAAACGGGGCGGCATAGGACGCATATGTAGCATAGTTGCCAGCAATTTTAATGCCGTACTCAGCTACTATTCTTGACCCACTCAGTACCTTGCCTGCTATTTTTTTAACTGGCACAAATCTAGCTAAAAAGCCTACGCTTTCTTTGTTTTTAAGTCCCTGATTAAGCGCTGTGGTAACAATAGTGGTTTTGGTGAGTAAAGGCGTCGCTTTGGCCGCCGCTTGCATCGGAGCCATTCCTCCTTTAACTATCAGGTTGGTTGCATTAGACCCGGCTGCTTGTGTGGTAACAACCAAAGTAGCTTTTTGAGTGGTTACCTTTGCCGTGACAGTAGCAGTAGTTTTGGCTGCCGCAGAGACTACTCCATTATTAACAGCCGCTGTTTGTTCTGGTAGCTTGCCTGTAAACAGAGTAGGAGCATCGGGCCCATCCGCAAAACCTCGCACCCATGGAACCTCTTCCACTACTGGTACTGGATCGGGAGTAGGTTCAGGCATCCTTCTGCCAAAAAGCCTTGAAAATAGATAGACAACTATAAACCCTGCACCATTACGACTATAGCCACCGCCACCATGCAATCCTGCAGAACCCGGTGAAGCAGTTAATGTTGCACCATGAGGCATAAAAGAACTGCCTAGCGCACCTTCTGCTCCTGTTCCAGAAAAGATTGATGGCCTACTGTATGGCACATAATTAAATAATAAAAGAATGGTAACGAGTAAAGATTTGACATGACGATTCATGCTGAGTCCCTTCAACTAGTTAGTGATAGTTGGTACGCTGCTGCTTGCTTCAATAACTAGTCTCCAGATAAATTCATGCTACTGCTATTATTTCAAAAAATCAAATCATTGTGCTGGTTCAGTACATATGAGACTGAAGGGCCTTCTTCTGGGTATATAATTCATAATACTTTAAAGGAGCCAGATAGTCTAAAGCTTGATGGGGCCTGATAGTATTATAAAAAATTCCACCATCACATTCTATGCGCATACAATTTTCTTTTTTCTATAGCCCTATAAAGCTGCGCAGTTTCATCAAGACCATCGTTAATTGTACAACTGTTAGATTGTGTAATCCTGTCTTTGCCATTTGTTATAATAAGCACTCAGCGCAACAGCCATTGTTTGTGCTGTGTTATGCAGGTTTTCTGGTGTGCGAAAATCACGACCAAACTCTAGCTGTATCGCATCGACCCCATCGGGCTGGTTACTGCCATATGTGTATACGGTAAATCCGCCATTATAGGAGCTATATTCTTGTTGAGTGCGCTCTTTAACTGGTGGAAATATCCGGTATCCTTGTGCAGATAATTGGCCCAAAACACTTTCTGTTCCAGTAAATGCTTGTTGGCCTTCCGTATCTAACAATTTTTTTACTGTTTTTTTATTTTGCGTTCCCACAAAAATTATTTCATTATGCGTACTTTGACCATGAATATCAATTAATAAGGGATTTTGTCTAGGAAAACGGGCTTTAATTTCTTTAATATACCCTGTGATTTGGTTATGATAATAATCATACATCGGCTTGGCATTATCATCTTCATATGCTTGTGTTGCTGATCTATTTGCATCAATATATTTTCTATGAAACAGAGCAACTACAATATACGGTTTTTTACCCGTCTTATCTGTTATAGCTTCACTGATTGCGTGTATTAAATCTAAGGTATACATGTCACAAAGTTTTGTCCCTTTGGATCGCTCGCCAATACCTGGGATTAGCAACAATCCTCCATGAGGCGCAGTTAAAATTATTGGCATATCTCCTTTTTGAGCAAAAGTACAATGAGCTGCGAGCACATGTTTTGATGCTGATTCATGCAGCATGGTATTTGATTGTGATGCAATAGCTAGAGTGAATATGAGAATTTTATATGGCTTTCCCTTTCTCATGATATTCTAAGTAACCTCGATTATACAGCGATTGAACAAAATGATGTTGACTGACTAATCTACCCTTCATTAGAATTGTGCAAATAGCAAGGTACAGTCTTTATTGATACAATGCAATGTTTGCAACAATTATTATAATTGACTGAGAAGCATCTATTTTGGCATTTCTATCATTATTCATGGAGCACATGCTATGCATAAACTATTTATTATACTCTCATTGTTCACCTTCCAGCTTTTAGCCTATGATCACGATAAAGAACACCAACCATTGCCTGTAAAGCAACTTAAATGCGATGCCGTGATAAAATTGCAATACAATTCAATGATAAACAACGATAATTATGGCATATGTAATGATCTGAATGGACCAATCCTCATCAATCAGCCTTCGTATGAAAAACATAAGATGCTATTACCTGGCGATGCTGTAGATAGTGATTGGCTTTATACTCATTTACAAGGATGTCCCCAGATTGCTGGTATTAAGCTGTTATTTGGGAAAGCACAAGCTAAAAATTACTTAAGAATTTTAACACCGGACGGAAAAACGTATTTTATTAAATTAATCTATGATGGCTGTTTTATAGGTCAAAAAACACCGCGAACAGTTCTTTTAAGCACAATATTAAAAAAAGGGAAACCCTACACCCCAAAAGATATGGAATATGTAGAACCACTCATTGGCAACCATCGGCACTATCAAACGCATGAACAAGTAGCGCAACATATTGAATACCTTAAACAAGAAGAATTGAAATTTTCATCAAGTCCATAAATTAAAAAGGGTGCAGGGATGCGATCAATCAAAGGTATTTAATAATAGCCTATAATGCCATATTACCATAATTAAGGTATTGAGGTGAAAAGGGCTTAAATTACTCAAACTCTAATAAAGCCTTTGTATAGCATCCCTTATTATGCTATTTTTTAGCTGTTATTAATCAAATCTCAAGGAATCTTATGGTTACCTTATTAAGACATGTCCTTCAGAGCCGTCATATAGCATTCAATAGCCAATCTCTTCAGGTTGCTGTTGTATCATACTATTATTTTGGCTCATCTTATTGTCTCCTCCAAACACCTTATTAAATAAGCCCTTTCAGGGAAATTAATATCAAAAATGAGTGCACGCGGCACTCTATGAAGTTTATTTAAATTGTAAGAATGCACATATTTGTGCAATTAACGGGTATTGCTTAAAAAAGCAATTTATTGGAGTTTTATCATGAATATTCAGAAAACGATAAGTATATCTATTGTATTGGGATTAACCCTTACTTTTTCATTGCAAGCCATGCAAAGCACTGGAGGATCCAAAGGATTACCCTATCGCATCATTTAAGATGACAAAGCCTGTGGATCAAACAGAATTATGGCAAGGCATTGAAGCTATGCCCGATGAGATCCAGCACCGTATTGGCCAGCTCTTTGTTGGCAATAAGCAATGGGCACAAAGTGTGCTGGCTGCACGTAATGCTCGGTTGTTAGCTTTGGCGCAATCGCAAAAAACTGCCGAACAATGTATCGATGCTTTCTGGCAAAATAGAACGCACATGATATGTGGATGTTAATACAATTATTGTTAAATCCCTGGGGTTTTTATAACTTCAGGGATTTCTGATTTATGTGAGCACGCGAATGAACGCTACTAATTCCCAAGGACGATATTTAGCAGTATGAAGTGAACCACCCGTTGCTAGATATCATTAAAGTATCGTCTTAAGAAAAATCCACCCGGCATTTTGTTTTCAGGTGCTTTTCAAATCTTAATGCTTTGTCTTCTTGGTCAAAACAGAGAAAACCAATCAGGATGCACGGTTTGTATTGCTGTGTATATATCGATTTACCAGTATTATAGTCCTTAAGCCGTTGTTTTAGATCGTTGGTACAGCCAATATAAGTTGTATCTGGAAATCATTGTGCGCAGATAATAAACGTAGTACATATACATATAAGCATAACTGGCCTCCCGGTCATTTCATACTTTCGCATGCATATCCTCAGTTGGCATACCCATATTCGTAAAGTATGTTTATTGGAATGCTTTGAGAAATGACTGGCGTTAAATGATGGGAGCACTCAGGGAGCATGCTCTTACGTACGATTTTACATTAAATCGTATAAAGATGGTGTTTGAGGAGTTGGAGATTGAAGTTACGCAATAATATTATCGTCTTTTATGAATATCGGGATTATATATACCCTTATCAATAATCTCGAGAAGCCGTAAAGCAGCATGGCTAGGATTTCGTTGTCCTGATTCCCAAGATTGCACAGTCTTAACGCTCACATTTAATATTTTTGCAAATATAGCTTGCGAATATTTTTTGTGCTTACGAATTTTTTTGATCTGATTTGCTTTATATTCAGTTGGTGGTTTTGGAACCACTATACTTTCATTTCGAAGATCTAATTTACCCTGTTTATAAAGCAAAATATCTTGAAGTCCAGCTTTTATATTTTTTGCAAGTCTCTTGCTCATTTCAGTCCCTTTATCATGTCTATTATTTCCCTAAATGATTTCTTATCTTCTATTGTTAAATTTTCTTTTTCATTTTTAGCGTATATATCGATTAAAAATATTTCTCTATCCTGAGTTAGGTAATAATAGCAAACTCTGAATCCACCACTTTTTCCTCTTGAAGCAGATTTCAAGCGAATTTTTCTAACTCCCCCAGTTCCCGTAATAACATCGCCACATTCAGGAGAATCTGATAGTTCTTTTTTAAGGTTTTCGTAATCTTTCAACAAAAGCTGTCTCTTCTTTAAAAGACTATCTATTTGTTTGGAAAATTTTTCTGGTTTGGATTATTTGAATCTTCATGCTTAATTATACTACGCAGTAGTATAAAGCTGTCAAGCCTCCTCTGCTATTCAACATAAAAAGACTCTATGAAGAGCTCTCCCTGACCAAAGCATGTCAAAATAATCACAACATTGATTAAATAGGACTCTTTTACAGAAAAGCCTTATACAATACAATTAAGAAACAGCTATATACGCATATTAGGGAAAATTCCATTGTATGCCACAGATTGACTTTGTTGTCTGGGAAAAGTTATCCTTAATAAAAAGGGTGTATTTTTAAAACTAGGGACAAAAGCATGCACAATTTCTATAAGCTATTCTGTTTATCGTTATTATTCAATGGTATTTCATATGCCAATGAGGTTGCCAATAAAGCCCTTTTTGATGCTATTGAAACTGGAAGCCTAGAAAGCGTTCAAAATGCTTTCAAAAATGGCGCATCTGTTGATGCAAAAGATAAATATAAGATGACTCCTCTTACAAAGGCATTAGATATGTATTCCATGTCAGGTCTGCGTAAATCCCAGCAAAAAACTGACAAAGATATTGTCTATGAAATTTTTAATCGTATGCCAACGATTACTCCAGACGATTTTGTCAACGCAGCAACCACTAAAGGCTTACGTGATCTTGTTGAAAAAATGCTCGCTAGAGGAATTTCTGTTGATGTACGTGATACGCGAGGCCGCACTGCCCTCATGGATTTAGTACAGGGGTATCCTGATTTGGAAGATGTAAAATTTTTGGTTGAAAAAGGTGCTGATGTTAATGCAATAGATAACCAAACATTTGGGGGAGCTCGACGTGAAAAAACTGTGCTCGATTATGCACTTTCACCGGGATCTCCAGAAGCATTAAACGCAGCAAACTATTTGATTGATAAAGGCGCACGAGTTACACCACACAATTTTGTGCGTGCTGCCGGAGCCAATAAACCAAATTTGGATCTGATTAAAAAGATATATACAAAAGTTGGTGACATCAATGCTGTTGATAACAATGGAGAAACTGCATTAAAAGCTGCTTTAGGATTCGGGGGAAACAGCAGAGAAGTTATTGATTTTCTCCTGAACAATGGCGCCAATGTCAACGCAATGACGCCGCAAGATCCTGAATCTCTTTTGCTGATAGCACTACGTTCTTATTATGGTTTTCCTACAAGCGCCATTGACCTTGGAATCATTGAAAAAATGTTACAGCGCGGCGCCATCATCGATGAAAAGATTATGGCTTTTGCTCGGGGTGAATTTAAAGAAGTTGCGCGATTGTTAGGACCAGAAGGTGATATCTATAATCAATATCCGCAGCCAGATGCAACAAAAAAAGAACAGGTTTTACAATTGCTGCAGAAATACCAAACGAAATAAGTGCATTAATAGCCTATACTGCTTTTCCCTTTATGGATTATTCTTTTGCACCCGCCTCAATAAGTATTATTTCTATATCTTTATACTCGTTATAACGAGCAATTTTTAATGGCGTCCCCAAAGAGAATCGAACTCTTGTTTCCGCCGTGAAAGGGCGATGTCCTAACCGCTAGACGATGGGGACGCATATTTCAAGATTTGAAGAATCTATTCCTTAGAATGTGACCGAGTTGGGCGTTACATAACTTTCAACTCGCCAGGCGAAGCTTGCCAATCTTTATGATTGGATAAACGAAGACTGGTGAGCCGCGTTGGATTCGAACCAACGACCCACAGCTTAAAAGGCTGTTGCTCTACCGACTGAGCTAGCGGCTCGCCTATTTTTTAATCACTTCTGCAGGATTTCAAAACGGAATTCTTTTAATAAGTAATTCGTTCTTAGAATGATATAAGTTGCCACAATTATTGTCAAGAAATTACGCATTTTTACGTGAAAAATCGCGATTTTAAAAGGCAAAAAATTTAGGCCAACAGCAACTTGCCCACATAACAAAAAATCAAAATTCCCAAAATGTCCATTAAAGTTGCCAGAAATGGACCCGCTGAAAAGGCCGGGTCTATATTAAACCGTTTTAATAATAATGGTATACAACTACCAAGCATCACCGAAACAAGCACAATAATCGATAGGGAAAAGCTTATAGCAACGCTATTTAATAATGTTGTCCCAGTCATCATGTAGACACGTATAAAGGCCGTAATACCCAATACTACTGCCAGCACAATCGCCATTAAAAATTCACGCCGTAAAAATTTATACATATTCTCTTGGTGAATATCCCCCGAGGCCATCCCTTGAATCACAATTGCCGATGTTTGGCTACTAGTATTGCCCCCTGCGCTAATAAGCATTGGTATAAAAGTCATTAAAAAGCAACCCAAGGTTGCTTCATAGGCCTGCAAAATAGTGTTAGAGAATGATTCAGCAAGCAATAGGGCCACCAAAATATAACTACGCTCATAAAAAAAACGCCAAAAAGGTGTATCAAAATAAGGATACTTCATAGGCGTTAATGCAGACATCTTCTGAACGTCTTCTGTTGCCTCCTCAACAATCACATCAACCAACGTATCACTGGGAATAACACCAAGAAGTAGTTATCATCACCAACCACCGGCACGGTCATAAGACCATAATGCACCATCTTATTGGCAATAACTTCGCGATCTTCATTTGCCTGAGCCACCAGCTCATTCTTTCGCATAAAAGTCGAGATACGGCTTTTGGGATCCTGTAATACCAGATCTTCAAGCTGTATATGGCCTATCAATCTATGGCGATTATCGGTAACAAAGATCTGCTGGTGAATGTCTTTGCGGGGACGTAATCGTTGTAATATCTTAATACTTTTTTCTACGGTAAAGTCGTCCATAAAGGTCAAGACCCGTATATCCATAATCCCCCCAGCAGATTCTGGATGGAATTTTAACAACGAGATAACCTCTTGCCGTGCTTTTTTATGAAGAAGATCCATATACCTTTTAAGGTCTTCATCCGATAACAAATCAAATAAATCAGTCAGGGTATCTGCATTCAAGATATTAAGCGCATCGATAAGATCATGCTCATTCATAATAGAGAGCACATATACCTTAACAACATCAGAAAACTCTTCAAAAACTGCGAGCTTAAGCTCTTTGGGTAGCTTTAAAAAAAGATGTTTAAGCTGCTCTTTATCAAGATCAGAAAGAAATTGTGCTATATCTGCAGGGTGGACATGCAAAAATTCATGCCACAATGATCTTCCTAATGACGATTCTTGGGTTATAACTGCATCAAGGTTGTCTTTAATTTCTTGTAAAATATGTCTGCCGCCGTTCATGGTCAATCCTCCATGATAATTACGTTCATGCCCAAGTGATACAACAATTAGATTTCTCGTGACTGTGTCCCTACCCCTTATAGTAGAGTATATATAGCTTTTGTCTAATTCTATTGCCCATTTGACTTTAAGCCCTAACTCCGTACTCTGATAGTATACTAGATTAATCTATATACACTTATCAGTACCATATGCTTTCGGTCAACTTTTTAGGAAAATCAGTCATGGAGAACGCCCAATCGGTTCAACATCCCGGCCAAACCTTTTCGCTTACAATACCAGCGCACACTACCTCTATGCGTATTGATACCTATTTGGCCAAGCAGTTCCCTACGCACTCGCGCACCTTTTTTGCTCGCCTTATCGATAAAAATTGTATTTTTCTAAATGGATCCCTGGTTGACAAACAAAGCATACAGGTCAGACCTCATGATAGCCTCACCATTACATTTCCCGCTCCCCCAGGGCAAGCTCTACAA
>CAWEPS010000037.1:0-8036 GCA_963811005.1 uncultured bacterium | reverse complement strand
GCACCGCTATCTGCCCATGATTTAGGGGTTGAGATTGTCTATGAGCATGACCATTTCCTACTTATTTCAAAACCAGCCAATCTTATTGTCCATAAACCTTCAAAGTTTTCCAGTAGCGTCACCTTAGCCGATTGGCTTGCAGCAACCTTTGATGGCATCTCTAATGTGGGGTATACCGATCGGCCCGGCATCGTACACCGCTTGGATAAAGACACATCAGCCCTTTTAATTATAGCCCGTACCAATTATGCCCACATGGTATTTGGCGCAATGTTTAAAGAACGCACCATGCATAAAACCTATGTAGCAGTAGTTCATGGCCACCCTGCGCCACGCGGCACGGCTCGTACGTTTCCTATTGGGCGCCACCCCGTGACAAGAAATAAAATGACCACGTTCCCCGAACATGCCACAACCCTGCATACACCGCATAATACAAACAGCATCCGTAATGCACACACCGAATATACGGTATTAACTTATTTTGAAGATACATCTCTCGTGGAGATAACATTATTAACGGGCCGCACCCACCAAATTCGTGTCCATTTTGCAGCACTAGGGCATCCTATAGTTGGTGATGCTGTCTACTGGAAAAAAATCAAACCTTATCAATCGTCAAGCGTTACACGCGCAAAGTTTGTCTTTTGTATTTGACGGTATCCCCTTTAGCTTTACACACCAGCCGCCACAAGATTTTGCCTCCCTGCTCAATCAGCTACAACCCTTTACCTTATAATGCATACTTTTCGGTCACAATGTATCTCTGCCATTGATCGTACTAAAAAAGTTTTTCTTGCATTTTTTTAAAAGAAGAATAGCATGAGGCTCGAGTCAAGAAGGAATTGTAGTAATAGAGCGCTCCGAAATAAAGGCGCTTCAATCGCAGACTCAAGCCCTTTTCTACACAATCTTAACTTTTTTGTTGCGTATTTTTTTATCTATCCTTGATTTTTGAGACCATGCCAATGTCTGATTTAGGTATAACGTTATGTGGTTTGGCCATGTGCCGCGATCTATTCTTTTACGGCAATGCACACAACGTTCTTTTAAACGTTCAAATTGTTTCTCAAATTTTGCAGCAACATTCCTATTTTTGATGATGACACCATTTTCTTGATTGCGGTCACGTGCAGCACCAGTCCAATTATAAGACCCCGTCATTACACAAGATATGCCAAAAATGGAAAATTTATGGTGCATAATATTTGAACGCATATCAGTTACATAATTTGGATCATATTCATACACAGGAATGCCCGATTCTTGTAACAAACTGATTTTGCTATAACGATCTTTAAATTGCGCAGGATCTGCAACCACCTCTATATGCACACCTCGCTTATGTGCATTAATCAACGCCTGAGCAATATCTTTATCAGTAAAGGTAAAATATAGCTACTTTAATGCTCTCCTGCTCATTATCAATTAATTCAATAGCGCTTTTTGCAGATCATCGTCTGGTGAAAAAAGAACAGTGATATCTGATACATCATTATCCAGGGTAGGCTTTTTTTGCGTAGTGTGCCGTTGTGCGCCATGAGGATAGCCAACGATAAAATGCGTAACGCCAAAATTCTCTGGCAATGGCGATGGGAAACACGATGATGTAGTGTTACATAACGATGATGATGACTCACTGTTTGCTACTAGGGCTCCCGCCCACGCATAGAGACTCATAATAACCAACGCACGCCTACTGCTCAACCGCCTCATCATACCAACTCGCCTCATTATTATTAATTATAAATTTCATTACTATCATCTGACATAGTATGTGTGACATACCCGATGTGATGTTACGAGCCAGGGTATGCAGCTCACTATCTTAACCCCTGCTCAAGCTGATGTGCTTCTTTTTCTTCCCAATCGTCATACAATAAAAATGACGGTAAGAGTCTAGCATCCAAGGCTTTTTCATACGTTCTAAATTCTCATCGAGATTCAGAAATTCTATGTGCTCACCGGCATCACTCAGATCTTTTTTATGGACGATTAGTTGCTACAATCCATAGCCGCTTTTTTGATAGTGAAGATATGCAGATCGCGTCTGTTTAATATGCTGCCTAATTCTTGCTGAGAGCTGTTCATGAGAAACCCCATTCTTACGTCTAGAGCATACGCCATACCTATGATCATATAGTGCCCAGTTTTTTGGGTTATCAAGACTGAGCAAAACTGGGGATTTTTGATAATGCTCCTGTGCTGGGCGGGCAACTTTTTTATCCGCAGCCATACAAATGAGCGGACATGCTAACATCAACAGCTTAATGATGGTGACAACCATGCACAGACCTTTCCTTTTTTAAAAAGAGCCTCACTTTAAACGATAGATCTAAAAAAATATGTTTGCAAAAAAGCTTTACAATTAATATTTATAGACATCTTTAATCTCTCGCTTGGTCTGTCTATCAATATCACGCTCCTTTATAGCCTGCTTTTTGCCAGCTGCCTTTTTAGGCTTACATAATCCTAGTTCAACTTTAACAATATTGCGCTTATTAAAATAAAGACTCAGGGGCACGATGGTAAGTCCTTTTCTAGAAATATCTCCAACTAGACGGTCTACTTCACGCTTGTGGAGCAACAGCTTTCTACTACGCGTTGCATCTTCTTTAACCTTAGTATAGGCCTTTTCATACGTTGAAATATTGCAGTTGATAAGAAACATTTCGCCTTGCTTGAGGACCGCAAATGAGCCAACTAAAGAAACTTGCCCTGCTCGCAATGATTTAACCTCATCACCGGTCAATACAATCCCAGCCTCTAATTTATCAAGAACTTCATATTCAAAAAACGCTTTTTTATTTTGAGCAATTAACTTCATCGCTGTTTATCCTTGCACTTGAGCAATACCATGCACTTCATCGATCAGTTTACCAAATAGTCGTTTTATAAACGGGTATAGAGCAAAACTTGCTACAATACCAAGCACATTTCCTCCGATCATAAATGACCAAAATGCTATATGGGATAATCCTAAATATGAGCATAATGATTCATTAATCATCCCCATCCAGGAAGGATTCATACTCAAGGTATCAAGGCCGCATATCGTTTTTAAAAGCCATTCCCCAAAAATATAATCAAGTGCATAAATAGGTATCGTTGTCCAGGGATTGTGCAAGAGCACTGACCCGGCAAAAGTAACTGCCAAATTAAGACCCAACATCCAAACTATGCCAAAGGTCATAAGGGTATGAAAGCCCACAAAAGGAGAAAATGCTATGTAGATGCCCATACAAAAGGAAAGCGCCAATTGTTTTGCTGAGCGCTCTTTCAGGGCCAACGAGATTAAAAACTGTCGCATGCGATGACTCATCATATATTTACCATATAAGGTTTGATACGTCTGGCTATTTACGGTATTATACTTAAAGATACTATCAATTTACTAGAGTGCTTGACTAGAGTATTCCTACTAGTACTCAGTTACCCCAGAGATGTATAGTACTCATTACCTATAGGAATAGTTCATGAATATAAAGAACTTTACTCTCATATGCATAGTAACGGTTACCTCTGCCACTATAACAGGGGCAGAGTTTCTACGACCTCGTAATCCAATGGTATTAATGGGATCAGTTCAATTTCCTCAATCTCTTGAGATGGTTCCTCATGTTCGCTTCTATCGCAGTGGTATAAGCATCGAAAGTGAAATTGATAATAAAAGTAAAAAAGCATCGTTTAGCATCATGGATGATAGAAGCCAACTACACTTTACGCTTTTAATCACTGATTGCTTTGCATTTCATACAGAACATAATACGGGAAAGTACATTAAGATAGACCCTCAGCAGCCCTATAAGTACTATATTCTTACCCTCAAGGAGATCACTCCAGATTCTCCAGAGTATTGCGCAAAACCTAAGGGCTCAACAACGCAATATACCTGGGTTGTTAAAGAGGTCCCGCTGCCATTTCCTAATGGACGTGTCCCCGATGACACACTCATCATGTGCTATAATCCAGATTTTATTGACTCGGTTCGTGGTGGCAATGTTGTTGCGCTACCCACAATTTTTATTAAACCAAATATTGTTGCATTGGTAGGGTCAGAAGATAAGCTTCATGACGCGTCAGATGAGCTGGTGCTATCATCTATCGATTACAATATGCTTCATGTGCATAGCAAACGAGAGATTAGACAAGATTTTGCCCACAAAACTATAGTAACGTTGACTACATAATGAAACAGCTTATTTTAGGCATTGAAACCTCATGCGATGAAACAGCTGCAGCAGTCTATTGCAGCTCCACGGGTATGCTCTCAAGCATTCTCTTTTCTCAAATTGAACTGCACAAGCCTTTTGGGGGGGTTATGCCAGAAATCGCATCTCGCTCACATCTTGAAAAAATAAACGGCATTGTACAACATGCATTAGATAGCGCACAGGTGCCATTGGATGCTATTGATGTCATCGCTGTCACTAATAAACCTGGATTGCCAGGCTCATTACTCATCGGCGTCTGTTTTGCTAAAGCAGTTGCTTGGAGTAGCCACAAAAAATTAATAGGCGTCGATCATCTTGAAGGCCATGCTTTTTCTGCCAGTATTGAAAATAACGTCCCATTTCCCCATTTGTGCATCACTGCTTCTGGTGGGCATACTTCCTTGTATCTTATTAATGGGTATGGTGACTATACGGTACTTGGTCAAACTATGGATGATGCAGCTGGTGAGGCCTTTGATAAAATTGCAAAAATGATGGGGCTTGCTTATCCAGGAGGCCCACTCATAGAAAAGCTAGCTGCTGCGGTTAACTTTCATGACTTTTTCAATTATCCACGCCAAAAGCATAAAACATTAGACTTTAGTTTTTCTGGACTCAAAACTGCCGTACTGTATGATCTGGTGAAAAAAAATGCTTACGACATGGCAACTAAAAAGTTTTTACACCCACATGACGAGCTTTTAAAACAGCAGGTTGCTAGCTCTTTACTGGTATGTATCGCAGATATTTTTACTGCAAAAATCACCTACGCATTAGAACTCTACCCACACATTAAAGCAGTTACTTTTGTTGGCGGTGTTGCGTGCAATAAATATATAAAAAATCGCTTACAAACTTTATGTGATCAACGGGGTATTGCCTTTTTTACTCCCTCACCAAAATATTGCACGGATAATGCAGGCATGATCGCTTTTGTGGGCAATTACAAAGCACAAAAGGGTGAATTTTCTGATCTACGGTTAGATATTTTTTGATACTGTACCACCACAATTGTCTCATTCAATAAAGGTTAGGGCTTGCCCCACCTTGTCTGCACGTCCTGTTCTGCCAATTCTATGAATATAATCTTCATAGGTCTGCGGCAAATCATAATTAATAACGTGGGATACGTCATCAATATCTATACCACGAGCAACAACATCTGTTGCTACCAAAACTTGCACCTTATCATCTTTAAATAATGATAATGCTCTGTTTCTTTGGCCTTGCGTCTTATCGCCATGAATAACCGCAACAGAAAAACCCCGCTCTATCAAGGCTTTTGTTAATTTATCTGCAGCACGTTTTGTTCTCAAAAATAGTATGACTTTTTTAAATTCAGGCTTAATGAGCAAATCATGCAACACTTCAATTTTAGGCTGCTGATCAATTTTTACGATATCTTGATTTACATTTTCTGCAGATTGTCGTGTCTGCACACTCACGCTGATTGGATTACGCAAAAAACCATCCATAACACTCTTAAGGGTCTTTGGTATCGTAGCAGAGAAGAATAAAGAATGCCTTTGTGCGGGCAATTTATTAATAATATATTTAATATCTTGTATAAATCCCATATCAAGCATTCTATCTACTTCGTCCAATACAATAGATGTATACCGTGTAAAATTGATGGCATGATTTTCTTCGAGGTCTAATAATCTACCGGGAGTTCCTATAACAAATGCCGGATCTTTTTTTAGATTCCTCATCTGCGTAGTAATATTGGCACCTCCAATACACACCACTGATTCCAAACCAGTATTCTCTTTAAACTGATGGAGCTCATTATCAATTTGATCTGCCAGTTCTCTGGTTGGAGCAATAATCAAAACTCGATCTGTCTTTTTTGTAAGAATATTATTTACCAGAGGAATCAAAAATGCCGCTGTTTTGCCAGTACCCGTATTCGCAGTAGCTATAACATCCTTGCCTTGCAAGAGGAGTGGGATTACCTGGTCTTGAATAGGCGTAGGAATCTTATAACCTTTTTTAACAATATTATTTTTCAATTGCGGCTCAATCAAAAAATCTGCAAAATTATGTTTTGGGATATATGCCTGCTCAGCTACCTGCTCTTGAACCTTTTTCATGAACACGGTAGGGTTATACGTTGGCAACGTCTTTTTTTGCTGTGGTCTGCCACCAGAAAACCGTTTTGATGAGGATCCCTGTGAAATGCCCCTTTTAGGGTGCTGCTTTTCCATCTCTTGCGCTATGATAACTCTTTTTACCTTTTTTAGGTCGCGAGTTAGAATATTCTGACATAAAATCCTATATATGGTATTAAATAATGATTGGGATAGAACTACTAGACGCACATGATAATGCGTCTAGTATATATATGCGCTCGTATATTTTTTACGAAGCCACTGTTTTTTTATTGATCGAATCAACAAACTCTTCATTAGTTTTGGTTTTTTTCATTTTCTCGATCAAGAATTCCATGCCTTCAATGGTATTCATGGTCGCAAGAATTTTTGCAATACCCACACTTTATTCAAGTCATCTTCAGGAAGCAACAAATCATCACGACGAGTACCGGATATCAATAAATCAAATGCTGGATACATGCGACGATTTGAAAGCTTACGCGTCATATGCATTTCCATATTACCAGTACCTTTAAATTCTTCATAAATTACTTCGTCCATACGAGAACCAGTTTCAACAAGAGCCGTTGCAATAATTGTTAAAGAACCACCTTCTTCAATATTTCGCGCAGCACCAAAGAATCGTTTTGGTCGTTGCAATGCATTTGCATCAATACCACCAGTCAGAACTTTTACCCGATGCGGGCGCAGTAGTGTTATAGGCACGAGCAAGACGAGTAATAGAATCTAAGAATGATTACCACATCTTTACCAGCTTCAACCATGCGCTTTGCTTTTTCAAGAACAATTTCTGCCACCTGCACATGGCGCTCGGCTGATTCATCAAACGTTGAACTTATAACTTCAGCAGATGTACCTTTAACCGCACGCCGCATATCGGCAACTTCTTCTGGACGTTCATCAACCAATAGAATAATCAAATGTGCTTCAGGATGATTTGCAATAATAGCTTTAGCAATCTCTTTGAGTAATACCGTTTTACCAACTTTTGGTGGAGCAACAATCAATCCACGTTGCCCTTTACCAATCGGGGTAAACATATCCATAATACGCGTTGAAATAACAGCTGGATCAAATTCTAAGATTAAATTTTTTATCCGGATGCAATGGAGCTAAGACGATCAAAATTAGGTCGATCAGCATGCCAATGCAGGATCTTCAAAATTGACTTTAGTTAACTTTTAACAAAGCAAAATATTTTTCGCCATCTTTTGGTTTACGAATAACACCTGTAACGGTATCACCTGTTCTTAAATTAAATCGACGAATTTGCGAAGGCGAAACATAAATATCATCAGGGCCAGAAACATAATCAAAATTTGCAGAACGCAAAAATCCAAATCCATCGGGCAATTTTTCAAGTACCCCTTCAACTTCCATTTCTAGATCAGGATGGGCTTCTACATAGCGAATTTTAGCAATAAGATCGTCTTTAGTCATTAGACTAGCGCCAACAATGCCAAATCTACGCGCATAATTATTTAAATCGGTCAATGATAATTCTTCTAGATTAAGCTTTTGTTGTTGTTGTGGTTCTTGTTGCTGCCGTTGCTGTTGGTCATAATTTCTATGCTGCTTGACCACTACGATCACGATGATGGCGCTGACCATGATGCTCCTGTGAGCGTTGCTGTTGTGGCTTATCACGATGTTGTTGTGGCTGGGATGGCTGATTATTCTGTTGCTCAGCAGATTTAGGCTTTTCTTC
>CAWEPS010000036.1:0-14394 GCA_963811005.1 uncultured bacterium | reverse complement strand
TCTATTGCTGCTTCAAGCCTTTTATAAGAGATTAGGCGCGTAGACCAATGCTGAGCGTGTAGTGTGCCGCATCAAACTGTTTTTTGGTATAGTCTGCGATGGTATAAGGATTATATGGTGCAGCGCTAAAAATGGTTATAAAAGCACTGTTGTTGTGATTGGTAAAGCGGCCCCATAGGGTTCCTTGGGCGGTTTGCACAACAAAGGCATAGCCAGTCATCTTTTTGCTGTCACTAAAATGGGCTATACTCGGTTGTTCAAAAAGACGCATATTGAGCAGTTGGCAGAGCTTGGTAACATACTCTTGTATAGTAGTGGCGGTGCGGATCAGTTCAATGTTGCATCCGGTAATATCTATGTGCGCTTCCATGCCAAAGGCTTGGGTGGCTACGTATTTGCGGCATAGCTGATCATAAGAATAATCGGTGCAATCAATAGTTTTTGTATAGATTGTTGCTACCGTACTAGCAGCTATGATGACTATTCCATAATATGCTGTTTTTAATCTGAAATTCATACAAAAGTCCCCAACATTCTAGAGTCTTTAAAATTCTATTTCTTGATACCTGGAAAAAGGATTACAGGAAAGAACCCGTTTTATAATTAGCCAGATAGCTTTACTACTAGTATGCTTGCGTAATTGTTCAATGGCAAATGGTGTGCAGCCAACGGCATAGCGGCAATTTGAGGGCCCCAAAAGAGGGCGTATCCCTGTAATAAGACAGATTAAGGTGGTACGCAGCAGATAGGATAGGAGTTGAGTTGCTTTTTTTATTAGGTTCATCGTTGCGCTTTGCTGAATGCGTCAATCAAAAGCTCTTGTAGAGCTTGAAAGGGTAGGTCAACACCACCCACTTTTATTATCACAATGCAATCAAACCCATGTTTGGCTAATTGTTGCTCATAAAAAATAGCCTTAAGCCGTCGCCTAACCTTATTGCGTTCAGGGGCATTGCCAACCTTGCGAGAGGTCACAACCACTATGCGGCCCAGGGAGCTCGTTGCTGGGGCCATTAAAATATCAAGGCCCGGATGACGAACTACTCTCCGGGCCTTGATAAATAATTGCGCAATTTCTTGTCGCGTTAATGCAGGCATGAGCTACTAAACGGTAAGCCGTTTTCTGCCTTTAGCTCGTCTACGATTGATGATCTTACGCCCATCATGGGTAGACATTCTTTTACGGAATCCATGCTTTCTTGCGCGTTTTTTCTTGCTTTTTCTAAAAAAGGTAACTGACATCGTTATTCCTACGTTATGATAATGTCATTATATGATTGTATCCACTATGGTATGTTATCCAAGTATAGGACTTAAAATAGCTTTTTTCAACCCAGATGTATGCTTCATTTTAAAAGAGCCAGTAGACTCGTATCAGCAGTCCCGGCTTTTTTAGCCCGATCCAATGCCGTTAGGCCAGCTGTATCTCGGATTGATGGATTAGCCTTATACGCCAGTAATATTTTAACTACATCTGCCCGGGTTGAGGATGGGGATGTAGCGGCAAGCATCAAAGGGGTGGATCCAGTATCAGATGTGCGTATGTTGGGGTTGGCACCTGCTGATAAAAGGCCACTTACCACCTTTCTATGGCCAGCCAATGATGCATGAATGAGCGCCTTGTGTTGCTCTTCTACCAGTTGTGCAGCCGCACCCACGGAAATATTCTTAAGGTGAACACAATATGATAAATAATCAGTTAGCTGAGGGTTAAGGTAGCCAAGAAGTTTGATATAATCCTGAGCCGGATATTCTTTTACGGCCGATACAGCCTGATAGTGTTGTAGCGCTTTATAATATTTATCTAATAAAATTATAGGTTGTTTTGTGTCATAGGCAGCATTATGAGGACATTCACTGGCATTCAGGCTCCCCATAGTAGAGAGTCCGCACGCTAGGATAAACAAATAACGTAGAAGCATAAGAAAGTCCTTTTTGAGAGTAAAAATTTTATGATTTAGAAGCTGGTTTTAACAGGTTCAAGAGAGTTTCATCGGCCAATCCATTGCCTAGTGCTATATCATAGGCAGTTTTGCCTGCTTTATTAACAGCAGTTAAATCTGCTTTATGAGCAATAAGAAGTTGCACATTTGCAAGGCGCCCCGGGGATTTTTTACTGACAGCGAACATCAAAGGAGTTGACTTACTTTCATACGTACAAATATTAGGATTAACTCCTGAGCTCAAGAGTCGCTTGGTAAAGCTTCTATGGCCAGATCCACTTGCATGGAGCAAAGCGAGGTTTTGAAGATGTTGTAGGCTGGCTAGGGTTTTTGGGCTGACGCTCGTACAACCAGGCTTTTGCGCTATGGCATACATAGTGGCTGGGGTTAGCCATGTAACCAGGTTTGTATAGAGTTCAGGTGAACATTCTGGCTTGGATACATATTCGGTGAGCAGGTTGCAATAGGCTTCAAGGCCTTGTTGGGCCGTTTTTATATGGTTGATAGATGGTTGCTTTGCAAGTTCGGTAGCCTGAAGAGTAGACGCAGTCCAATAGGCAGTTATCACAAGAAGATACAAGGGTGTCATGAGGATCCTTTTTCCTTGGTGTATATGCAGAATTTGTATCCCGCACATATGTTAAAAATGTGGTGTTCTTAAACTAAGACACTAAGATACCATTTTTTAACAAATCATCAATGTGAAATGTGGAAAAAAGGCCTTATCTACGCCAAATTTAAATTCGATAGATACCGCTGTGCGTCTAAAGCAGCCATACACCCCCCGCCGGCAGACGTTATAGCTTGTTTATAGCGATCATCAGCCACATCACCGGCAGCAAATACCCCATCGATAGATGTCCTAGTATGCTCAGTCAGTTGCAAGTAGCCGTATGAGTTCATAGCAAGCTGCCCAGCAAAGGGTTTTGTCATGGGATTAAGGCCGATGGCTACAAAAATGCCTTGTACTGACACTGTTGAACGTTCATTGGTTTTCTGATTAAGGATTGTTGCCTGGGTAACATGATTGCCATCACCCTTAATTTCAGCAAGGGTACTGTTATAGATGATAGAAATTGCAGGGTTATCGATAACCCGTTTTTGCATAGCATAGGATGCGGTTAATTTATCCAAGATATGAACCACAGTGATCTTGTTGGTAAATTTAGTTAAAAATGAGGCATCTTCCATAGCTGTATCACCACCGCCAACAATAATTACCTCCTTATCTTTATAAAAAAAGCCATCGCATACGGCGCAGGTAGTTACCCCTTTTCCCCAATATTCATGCTCGCCGGGTATGCCCATTTGTTTGGGGGTTGTTCCGGTTGCAATAATCAGTGCATGACATGTGAGCTCGCGGTTGCGATTGGTCCAGAGGGTAAATGGTTTTTTCGAAAGATCCACCTTGACCACTTCTTCTGCAAGAAAGGTTGATCCAAAATGGTGCGCATGATCGCGCATTTTTTTCATTAAATCAGGCCCGAGAATGCTTTGTTCCCCGGGCCAATTTTCCACGTAGCTTGTTCCTATTAATTGGCCACCGGGACTTTTGCCTTCTAGAATGAGTGGATCAAGATTGGCCCGTGAAGCATAAATGCCAGCGGTTAATCCTGCGGGGCCAGAACCAATGATAATGAGCTTATGGATACTCATGATTACCTTATGCTTTTGTTAAATGATAAATAATATGATTTAATGTTTTTTCACGTAAACATGCTTGCTTTAATTCCTCAGTCAGGATAGGTAGTTCAAGCCCGCGTAATTTTGTGCTTGGTGGAGCAAGATACAAAAATTCCTTTGTGCGTGGACGTTGGATGAGATTTAAGTATTGTTTTGCATCTTGGTTGGTGATAGTGATATTCTCTAAATGGGCTATTTGATCAAGCAAAAGAAGCTCTTGTGTTTGCTTTTCAGCAAGCTGTTTGACTCGTTTTTTAAAATCTTTTTGCATGCGATATACGTGGTAATCAGGATTTGATTGCACGGCATCGAGTACTCTTTTTTGTTGGCGGAGTACAAGATGGTTAGGCACTTCAAAACGGTGTTTAGATAATAATAATTTTAATGATTCTTCTGCCATAGATCTGCGTTGAGACAGATCGTTGCGATAGGAGAATACCTCAATTAATTTTTGATAGATTTCTTTATTGGTTTTTAGTTTAAAATAACGCTTGAACTGTTCGATGCAAAAATAGGCGCTATGCAAAATATCAATAACCGTTATGGAGAATCTATAATTGGTATCTAACTGTTCACTAAAAAAGGTTTGTAGGCTTTTATTATCGGTGCAAAAGCTATCACCTATTTTTTTATCTAAGAAGATATCCCGCAAATTTTTATCGGCTTCCTCATCACCAAGTTTTAGCCACAGATTTTCATGATGATTTTCTATGAGTGGCTTGCCATCAGCATCGATAAATGCGATATCAAAATTAACCCAATCATGAATTTGCGCGGTGGTATGAGTATAGTTCTTAAGAAGCTCAAGTTCTTCTTTGATAAAAGAATCAACTTGGCGATCAAGGTCTTTATATTTTTTACGCTTAGGGGCTTTAAAGGGAAGATGTTTCCATTCTATGCCTGCAAGTGAAGAAAATATGCTGATATCGAATATAAAGTGTGCCTCTTGATGAGGCTCAACTGCTATTTCTATGCAGACGGGGTTCGCCGGCAATAAGAATTTTTCTGGCTCGTAATTCTCGATATAAAAAGCTTATAACCAGATAATTAAAGAGGAATTCCTTAATGTGTTCTAGGATGCTTGTTTTAAAATTATGTGCAATATAATCAAGTGGTACTGTGCCGCGCTGAAAACCTGGCGCATGCACGATCTGCTGTTGAGAAAGAAGTGCTTGTTTGTACATAGCATCTACAATCGATGCAGGAATTTTCACGGTTGCTGAACATGAGGACGGATTATTGTGTTGAATGTCAAGCTGCAATGGACTTTGATCATTTTTCAACATGACCGGCTCCTTTTTTATGGTGCAAGAGAAGGGACTCGAACCCCCACTCCCTTTCGGGAACTGGATCCTAAGTCCAGTGCGTCTACCAATTCCGCCACTCTTGCGTGCTTCTATCTATTCATGAGCTACTTTGTGTAAATCACCTTATATGCTAATGAATGTGCTATAGAATTTCAAGTAAGTCCAGTATCATGCCATTGCTGATTGCCCAATCGTTGTCCTGGCAAAATTTTGGATAAGTTTTTAAAGTCCTTATCAAGCCGTCGCTAAAGACTAGGGCGACAGATATGCGAATGTTTCCCAATCGTACTATGCGAGATTGGGTAAAAAGTCTGGTGGGCTGCCTTGGACTCGAACCAAGAACCTGCAGATTAAGAGTCTGTTGCTCTACCATTGAGCTAGCAACCCACATACCATGTATTTCAAACAAGTATCAAAAGTGTATCAGAATGAGGGAAAAAATAAAAGCTGCTAGAAAGAGCGAACTTCTTTTTCTTTTTTCCCAGCCAAATCTTCTGCTTTAGCAATAAAGGTATCAGTTACCTTTTGCATAATATCACTGAGTCGACTGCAGTAATCATCAGAGATGATCTTATCTTTCTTTGCATCTCGAATAAGATTATTAAAATCGCGTCGTATATTACGTATGGTTATACGGCACTCTTCTAATTTCTTACCCAAAATTTTTATTAATTCTTCGCGTCGAGAGCTGCTCATTTCAGGTAATACTATTTTTATTACTGCCCCATCATTCAGAGGCTTGACGCCTAATTCCGATGCTATGAGGGCTTTTTCGATCAGATCGATTATTGAAGCGTCCCATGGCTGTATTGTAATTAAGCGAACATCTGGAGCGGCCAGCGAGGCAATTTGTTTAAGGGGTGTTGTGGTGCCATAGGCAACAACGGGAATATCCTCAACAAGTGAGGTGTGAGCTCGGCCGGTACGAATCTTTAAAAGCTCACCTTCAAAATGTTTGATAGCTTTTGTTGCTTCAGCTTCCATAGCGGCTTGAAATGGTTTTGGTTCATTTTCAATTAATTGTAATTCAACCATGCGTTCACCTTACGTTAGTTAAAAAATTAAACTGCCAAAATGCTCATTATGAGCAGCATGTAACAGGGCATTTTCATTGAATATGTTAAAAATTCTTACTTTTTGTTTATGTTGCGCTGCCAGCACAAAGGCTGTAGCATCCATAATAGCTAAATTTTTATCAAGAGCCTCTTGATAGCGGAGCTGTTTTAATAGGTGTGCATCTTTATTGGTGCGCGGATCGGCGGTAAAGACCCCATCAACATTAGTTGCCTTCCAAATCTCATCTGCTTCTATCTGCAATGCACGTAGTATCGCATTGGTATCAGTGGTGAAAAATGGGTTGCCCGTGCCGCCCGTAAAAATGAGTAGTGCATTGGAATCCAGCGCTGTATTAATCTCTTGCTGCGATGTAGATAATCCAATGCCGGGTGTAGGAATTGCGCAAAGAACGGTAGATTCTAGCCCTTGTTGTTCAAAAAGATCTTTGAGAATAAGGCCGTTCATCATGGTTGCGAGCATGCCCACTTGATGCCCAACGGGTAGCCGCACACCAAGAGCGATTCCTTCTTTAGATCCTCTAAAAAAGTTGCCACCGCCTATAACGATGCCAAATTGGTGAGTGGGTGCAAGGTGCTTGAGTTGTTCTATAACGCCGTTGATTGGTTGAGCGCTGAGTGTATCAGTACCCGGGCGCAGAAAAATCTCTCCCGTTAGCTTTAATAAAATCCGCTTTTTTTTTCGCATACACAGACCCTACAGCACGCTTTACCAGCCGTTTAAACACCAACCTCAAAGCGAGCAAAACGACGGATACGGATATTTTCACCAGTTTTTGCAATCAATTCTTGCAAAGCTTGGCCCACGGTTACTTGATCATTCTTTACAAAAGGTTGGTTTAATAAGCAGATTTCTGAATAGAGCTTATTAATTTTACCTTCAAGAATCTGGTTGACCACTTTTTCTGGCTTACCTGAGTCGGCCATTTGAGCTCTAAACACCTCTTTTTCATGCTCAAGGAATTTAGCATCAACTTCTTCAGGGCTTACATATAATGGTTTTAATGCTGCAATATGCAAGCATACATCTTGCGCTAACTTTTTTACGTCTTGAGTATTAGCAACAAAATCAGTTTCGCAATTAATCTCTAATAATACGCCCACTCTACTGCCGGGGTGAATATAGGCATGCACAAGTCCTTCAGCGGTTGCTTTGCCAGAGCGTTGAGCAGCTACTAAAGCACCTTTTTTGCGGAGTAACTCAATAGCGCCTTCTATGTCGCCTGCGGTATCTTCAAGAGCTTTTTTGCAATCCATCATTCCCAGACCGGTAAGTTCGCGTAATTTTTGAATCAGAGCTAAATCAACTTTTGGCATATATTCCTCAAGCACAATAATACGTAATTAGACGATGTTTTATTTAGTAGTGTGCCATAACCCACTGTTTTGGCAATAGAGGGATCGTTAACCCTTATTACCCGTGGATAGTGAAACCGATCCTAAGGGGCGGTTTTTGGGGATAGGCTTACGTTTGGCCATTAGCTGTGCCCACTTGGTGAATTCTTGTATATCCTCTATGCGTCTTTCAAGAGGTGATTTGTTTTCTTTGCCGGAAACCGTTGTCAGGTCTTGGCTTATTTTAGCGCACAGATTGCGCACTTCTAAAGGCCAGTTTGGGTCCATAGCATTACTGGTGATGCTGATAAGGCTAACATATATCAGGGTGAGTGTGCTAGTATGCTTCATAAAAAATGTCCCATCCTACTAATTGTTGTGGTTATTGTATGCTAAAAAGATCTATAGTATAACGCTTTTTGATTGTTTTTGAAGGATGGGAAATATATGGAATGAAGGGTGTCAGAACAATATAAGGGAATGATACACTATGATACCATTCCCTTATATGGGTATAGCAAGGCTAAAGCCGTTTTTAACCTATTGGATGGACGTTATAATCCACATAAGCCCCACTGATTATTAATCCGACCAAGATAAAATTTAAAATCACCCATCTGTGTACTACTTGTAGTTGCAGGAGCTCCGCCATAGAGCACAAACTCTGAGTAGGCTCGTTGGCCGCTTGACCAATACCCTTTCGCTCCAATAGTTGTCGCGATTGATCTGCCGTACTGATCTTTTGTAAAGACTTCCACATTGGCGTTTACACCATCATTGAGCCACTCTCGCATGTTCCACCCTTCTCTTTGGCCGGGAGCTATTCGTTCCACATGACTTGTTGTTCCAGCCCTACCTATTTGTATCGTTGCATAATATTTTGTTGCATTGGTAACATAAAGGTACCAAGGGTATACAGTATGAGACATCATGCCAATTGCAAGCAATACAAGCATTTTTATTGTATTCATAACATTCCTAACTATTTTTTAAAACACAACATTTTTTATTTGATATTTACCGTTTGAATCGGGACCAAAGATGGCAAAGTCCTTGCATACGCGTTGACCAATGCCGCTTTGACCTTCAACTTGTATTGTCTCCGTTCCTTCACCGGGTAATCCGGTTAGAGGATCAACTTTTGGCACATACAGTTCTGCATAAATACTGTCCATGAGCCATTCTTCCATATTTATACCTCCCTCAGTATAGGGAGCGATAGGGTTACTACTGGCTGTAGATGTTGCTACTCGTCCGGCATACCCTTTTGCTGAATACGGAGTTGCGTTATATATTGATGCTGTCCATGCATGCAGTGGCTTTGCACTTAGGCAGGCTAATGCTATAAGAACTAATTGTTTCTTCATGAAAAAATCCCCTTTTTTTAATGGAATATCCCTTTTTTTGTTCCTATCTTAATTGTATTATAAATCAAATATCTAACGCAATAGTATACGATACATCCTTGTTTTTTATTTCTATATGAAGCAAACCATTGAAGGATTGGATTAACAATAGGTATCATGGGGATAATATGTGGGTTAAAGGGTTATATTGTAATGTTTGAGGAAGATCAAGGAGAAGCGGGCATGAAAAAAATAGTAGTTATGGGTATAGTGTGTTGTTTTTCGATCGTATCTGCAGATAATACCATTCAAGGAGTCGTTGCTACCATACGCAATTACGGTGGCATGACGGTAAAAGTCCCGCCAGTGCAAGAAGCAACCCTCTCTGAAGGTTTTTATAAGCTAACGGGAAAAACCACGGGAGGCGAAAAGGCAAATACGGGGCAAACGCCGTGGGTATTGAATGCGGCTATTACTACCGATGCGCCAATGAAGTTCAAGGTCGGTGCTACAGATTATTCTATAGAAGCTACCGGCAGTCCTCTTCGGCTGCGTTTGAAGAAAAATGGTAGCGATGTTCAACAGGTAAAGATCATTAGAATACCTAAAAATGATTTGCCAAGCTCTGGTAAAATTATAGTAGGCTATATTATTCAAATTAGCCCGAATGGGGATGTTTCATTAGCCGCATACCATCCCATAACCAATACATGGATTCCAATAGAATTATATGATCTTGCTTTTGGTGCGCAGCCATAAAGGTAAGGCATAGGTTACATTTTTTCAGGGCAGCTAATACCAAGTAGGGTTAAGGAAGTTTCAAAGGTATCTTTGAGCAATTCAATCATAAGCAACCGAGCACGGCTCTTTTTGCTATCTTTTGGATCAATAACCCTGTTTTTGCTGTAATAGGCATGGAATGTCTGTGCCAATTCTACCACATAGTAGGTTAAGATATGCGTTTGATAATGATTGCTGATAGTTTCTAGGATGTGTTTGAGTGATACTATCTTTTTGAGTAATAATGATTCTTCATGTCCCAGATACGTTAAATCGTTTTCGTTAATGGAATCCAGGTTTGGGTCTTCTTTGGCTTTTGTTAAGATACTCTTAGTGCGCACATAGGCATATTGCACATAATACACAGGATTTTCATCAGTTTTTTTGAGCGCCAAATCAATATCAAATTCTAGTTGCGCATCGGCCTTGCGATTAAGATAAAAAAAGCGCGTCACATCCACGCCAACAGTATCAATAACATCGTCGAGTGTTACGATATTACCGGCCCGTTTAGACATGCGCACAAGCTCACCACTCGCCTTCATTTTAACTAGTTGATACAAAATAACATCAAGCGTTGCTTTATCTTGTAGTCCCATTGCTTGGAGCAATGCTTGTAATCGCACGGCATAGCTGTGATGGTCGTGCCCCAAGATCATAATGATATGATCAAAGCCGCGATCAACTTTATTTTTTAAATAGGCGCTATCAGCAGCCACATACGTTAATTCCCCCGATGATTTACGCAGTACGCGGTCTTTGTCATCGCCATATGCGGTGGATTTAAACCATAAGGCGCCATCAGCCTCATAAAGTTGGCCTTTTTCTTGCAATAAGGCAATGGTTGTAGCAATTGCGCCACTGGTATGTAATGTTTTTTCAGAAAACCAGACATCAAAGTGAATGCCATAATGGACCAATGTTTCTTTGATAGCTGCTAATAAATGTTCTTTGGCATACTGCTCAAAAAAGCTATCAGATTCTTTGATTACTTCGTGGCCATACTCCTTCATGCATTGCTGTGCTAAGGTAATAAGGTAATCACCTTTATACCCTTCCTCTGGCATGGCGACGTCAAGCCCTGCAGCCTGTTGGCACCGTACTTTAAGAGAAAGCCCTAGCTTGTGTATCTGGCTGCCAGCATCATTAATATAAAATTCTTTAGTGGCTTTGTGGCCAACAAAGGTTAAAACATTGCCAAGCACATCACCAATAATCCCACCACGGCCATGTCCAAAATGTAATGGCCCTGTTGGGTTAGCGCTCACAAATTCGATGTTACAATGTTTGCGGGCAACGGTTGGATTTAACTTGAAGAAGTTTTCTTCCGATTCATACAGATCCTGTGCAAGATCTTTAAAGGCCTGCGCTGTTAAGAACAGATTCAAAAATCCAGGGCCCGCCAGTTCGATACGCTCAATTGCTGGATGGCTAAATTCTTTAATAATGCACTGTGCTATATCGCGAGGGTTTTTTTTTAATGCTTTAGCAAGAACCATGGCAGCATTTGTGTTGATATCTCCAAATTCTTGCTTATGTTCATCGCAATTAAGTGTGGTACTTATGCTATTTACGTGTGCTTGCTCAAGGGGCGCATACTGTTTGAGCAAAAAAAGATTAAAAGAGTGTTGGATCTGTTCAATAAGATTCATAATCTACTGTTTCTTTCGTTGTTGCTGCAAAGTTTCTATTCTTGCGCGTAATTTTTCTTGGGGAGTATCGCATTGTTCTATGATCGTATCAATAGGTTTTTTTTCTGAGGAGCAGGGAATATCACACGAGGTAGCAGAAATCGTAGCTTGAGGGCACATATCATGCAAGCGCACCAATGGTTCATTACAATCAGTTAAAAAGGAGAATGATGGAGGACAACCAGGGCAGCTTTCTACTGTTATTTTTTGGCATACTGGTTGGGTGTGCGGGTGAGAGGGAAATAGTGTTGATTGGTTTGCTGAAACTACATAATAGATAATCCTCCCGCGGTTATGGTTGCCAGGCTAAGGAGCACGCATAGTGGTTTGTTGAAGTTTGCTCTAAACGTGGCGCATCGTCTTGAAACTTGTTGGGCACAAGCATTGAGATTGTGGCTAGAGAGTGTTAGCCCTGCAAGGGCAAAAAGAACTATTTTTGTACTCGCTATTTTTGTATTCATTGAGTGTCCTTTCAATCTAACTGATACTACCTAGCATATGTGAATGAGAGTAGAAAGTCATTATATAAGCATGCTTTTTTATAATTTTATTGTACGCTAGAGCAAAAAATGTTTAACAGCATGGAGCAAGGAGTTGATTATGTATAGATATGGTATCATGTGGCTAGGTATGATAGCTAGTTTTTCATCGCTAGTGGCAGATTCAATTGAAAAGCCTCACATGCTAACGGCAGATGCATGGCAGGAGAAACAAAAAAATTCTGATTATTTTAATGCAAAAAAATTGGCTGATGCTCCAAAAATGCGAGAGCAGCTTATTACGCAAGAAGGGTTTAAAGAGGTTGCATTTAAAGCAGCGGATGGCGTAACATTACGGGGCTTATTGCGTACCAACCCACAAGCGCGCTATACGCTGGTAAGTTTTTGCGGGTTTTTCCCCGGCCAAAAAGAAGGTATGGCAACTTTGATAAGTTATTTCCCCGTTCTATTAATATGCTCTTGGTTGATGCGCGTGGGCATGGTCAAAGCGAAGGCCCCTTTATAGCTTCCGGAGGAGATTATGGTCTTGATGAGCCGCATGATGTGACTGGCGCAGTTAAATATGTGCATGAACACGTTTCTCAGGCTCCTACTATTGTGCATGGATTATGTATGGGCGGTAGGCATGCAACCATAGCATTGGCTCAGTTAAGCAGTATCGCAGACCCAACAACTCAACGATCATTGTTGGCTACGTATAATGTAAAAGGGTTTATTTGTGATAGCGCGCCAAATAAAGCATCAAGTTTGAAAAAGATTTTGGCCTTAGAGGTCACTAATAAGATGGTGCCACAATGGTTTAAAAAGATTCCTGGTTATAAGAGTTTGCCTAAAAAAGAGATACAAAAAACGTTGTTGTATCGGGCTACTGCATCAATAGCCAGCTCTCTGGTTAATTGTGTTAGGTATATTTGGTTTGATCGTAATGGCATCGATTACAATGAGGCAACAGGCGCGATCCTATCGCAAGGTAAAGGTGCCCATATCGCATGCCCGGTATTTTTTATTCATGCCACAGATGATACCTATATAGGATCGTGCGATTCTAAGGAGATTGCCCAAGAAGTATGCGATAAGCGTGAACTGGTATATCCCGCAGGAAAAACTGAGCATGTGCAAAATCATACTAGGCATCCTGCAGAGTACGCGCAACGCTGCCACGATTTTATTGAATATGCGCTCGCAAAGCCATTACCTCAACAGCCAATGCCGCCATTGCCCTATCAACCAACATTTAGGGATTTTGTAGCGCACGAAAGCGGCTGGAGTATTGGCATCTGATATATCAGATATACAGTAAAGCATCTTTATCTTGAGCGTGTCATTTTAATTCAGATCCTATCGCTGTCTATGGGGTCCCTTTTTTTGCACATTTTTTAATAGAATCTGCTAGTGCATCCGCAAAAGATCGGCATGATCTTTGGGGTTTATCATCGGCAACGTGGACAGAATCCACATTGGGGCATACGGCGAGTAGTTGGGCTTTGTAGGTTGGATCATCATAGCGATGGCCTGCCGGGGGCAGGCACAAGCTGCCTTGACTAATAGATGGGCATAGGCAAAACGGGGCAGTAGTAATTTGTTGGGTAGGGTGTGATGATTGGGAAAATGGTACAAAGTTTAAGCCAGTCATGACTCCAGCCACTGTTAATAAGCAGCACATTATACGTGTATTGCATCGTAGGCGATGGCGTTCGGTTTGCACGTTGGTGGCGCGCTTGCCCAGTAAGTGCTCATTTTTTTCACTCAGATCGACACCTGCAAAACTTTTTGACGACCCTAAAGGTGCAACGTTTTGCACATCATCATCGGCAGGGGCGTGTGGCGCGGGAGTATCTTCCGGCAGTATGCTTGGTGAGCGCATGAGCTGCACCGGTATTGGTTCCACATCATCGGATAATTGTGATCCATAGATCGTATAGGGTATAAGCATGAGCAGCACTAGAAGCATGCTCTGGCTACGATAGTAGTGTTGATTATTCGTCATAAAAATCCCCCTCGTTTATGTGATAGACTCTATCATAGCACGAGAGGGTTTTTGATTACAATATATGAGCACGAGTTTGTTGGTTACTCACTTTTGAGCATACACTCGCCGTTGCAAAACACCGTGCGGCGAGCTGATCCTATAGGATTATCAGTTTGCCCATGATATAGAGTGCCCAAGTAGTTTGAGTACATGAGAGATCCAGGAGTTCCAGTGGCAGATGCGCTTTTTTCTTCACCGCCTTCAAGGCCCACATTGGCAATAATTTTGCCCACGGGCATAATCACAATATAATCAGAGCTAGGCTTGAGCGCTTTTGTGAATTTAGTGTATAGGCGATGTAACATCTTTAACTTAACCGCAGCGCGCAATCCTGCAACATTGGTATTTTCAATCACCGGCGCAACGGTTTGATAACTGGTACCATCGCTAAAGGTGAACTGTATCTTGACCTGCCGAGGTTCAGTAATGCCCGGCTCTTTTCAGCCCTGATGACATCATGGCAGTTACAGTTAATGGTTGAGCTACTTTTTTTGATTTGGCATCAAGGGCGATAGGTGCTAGCACTACAGCCATGAGTATGAGTTTGGGATTAATCATAAGAGGATCCTTTTTTAGGGGTTATTAATATATCGTTATGTACCATACCCAATATACATGAAAAATAACAAGAAGATGCTATTCTAGTGGCCTTTTTCTTGTTATTATGGGCTTTAATTGTTATCCACGATTTATCAGGGGCTTTCTTA
>CAWEPS010000035.1:0-16357 GCA_963811005.1 uncultured bacterium | reverse complement strand
AGTTCAATCGTTCCATGTTGATATCTCGTCCTCACTGATTACCTTTCCTCAGAAGGACGCGAATGGCAAATCAATGCTAGCTGTTCTTCCCGCCACCTGACAATGGCAGAAGCGGTAGATTTCCACCGATAACCAATTCGAAATACGGGGATCTTCTTTGCTTCTGCGAGTCGCCGGCACTGCTCAGCCGAGCAGTTCAAAATCTTGGCGACCGCCTTTAGCCCGATCGTGGGTTCGTACGTACCATCGAACTGCTCGAACTCCTCTCGCCCACCGATGCCGGGAACAATTGATATTTGTGAATGTTGGCTGGTTGACATCGCACACTCCTTGTCATTCGAGCCGCAGACCGGGCTCTGTAGGTCACGATTACCAACAGCTTCTACATCGGTTTTCCATTTTGGTCAAAATCCGCGAAGGAATGCCAATAAACCCTCGCTCGACCGCGCCGAGCCACTTGATTTGACCGAAATTTCATTCGGGCATACGTTTCTGACGCTCGCCACCGAGAAAGTCGACGCGGGCAGAGGAGTACAAGTGTTTTTATCTCTTGAAGAAGTCAACGTACGACTTAGATCCACTGGCTACATCGCCGATTCGATTGCCACGACCACGGTGTACTTAGCTTCGAAACTGCAGAAGCCGTTGCTGCTGGAGGGCCCCGCCGGCAGCGGAAAGACTCAGTTGGCATACGCTGTCGCGGATGCGGCGGGAACCGTAGTCGAACGCCTGCAGTGCTACGAGGGCATCAACGAAGAGAAGGCCATCGGCAAGTTCGATGAACCCCTTCAAAGGCTTTGCGTTGAACTCAAAGCCAAGTCCGCCGGCGTGGATTGGGAATCCCTGCAGACGGAGTTGCACAGTCAGCAGTTTTTCGGTGCCGGGCCGCTTCTGCGCGCGTTGCAGTGTGAAAGGCCTTGTGTCCTGCTGATCGACGAACTGGACAAAGTGGACCACGCGTTTGAGGCGCAGGCATTCAAGCGCGCCTGCTCCTGCTTTGGTCTCGGCCGTTATCTGTACTACTTCACAGGAGCATGGGTTGATCTTGACGAGCGAAAGCGACCCGCGGGTGGGATATTACTAAAAATGGCTCGAGCGATGCGGCACTTGCATTCAGTTATCAAAATAGTGATCGCAACAGGACAACCTACTATACCAGAGTACACCGTCATGCAAATGGATGGCGTTACTAATCAAGTGCAACTACCCACTGCCGGCACCCACATTGTTTTTGATGGCGACACTAATCTGTATCGCGGCGCTGCCAACACGTTGGAAACTGATGGCAATCTTATTATTGGCGGATTAACACCAAATCAAGCTCTTGCCACCAATGGTAGTAGCCAACTTGTCTCTAGCATTACCACCGCAACACAATTAGGCTATCTATCTGATACTACCTCCTTAATACAAGCACAACTTAACAGCAAACTCCCAATCTCTGGTGGCACCATGACCGGCAGTCTTACCGTACCTGCCGGATCAGCTGCAAATCCTTCATTGAACTTTTCGGGCAGTCCAACCACCGGCCTTTCTGCATCGGCAAATAATTTAACCTTCAGCACAGCGGGATCGCCTAGCATGGCAATATCGTCGGGCGGTACCGTATCTATTGCTGGATTTACCGGCGCGGGCGTGGTGCATAATGATGCGTTTGGCAACTTATCATCATCATTAATTGTTAATGCTGATATCTCTCCCAATGCTGCAATAGCTGATAGCAAACTTGCTACTATCACAAGCTCTGGTAAGGTTGCAAATACTGCCACTACTGCTACCAATCTCGATACTCCAGGCGCCATTGTATCCCGAGATGCCAACGGCGGTTTCTCTGCGGGTGCCCTAAATCTCACCCCTACAGCTGGCGCATCTGCGATTACTGCTACTGGTGTTGTTGGTTCTGCAGTTATTGCATTAACACCAGAAGCAACATCTAAAGGATTAACCATAAGCACCACATCGGGCAACGCAATCGAAGTGAACAGTAATAAATTTACGGTAATTGGATCAAGTGGTAATACTTCTATTGGAGGTACCCTAACAGTATCTGGTCTGGCTGCTCATGGTGTGGTACTCGGCAATAGTCCGGTAAATAGTACCGCTGCTGGAACAAGAGGCCAAGTATTGGCGGGCGTCACAAATTCTGATCCAGCATTTGCTACATTAACCTCGATAGGCGGCACTATTGCTATTACATCCGCTACTGGCACCATAAACTTCGACACGGTCGGTTCGGGTGCCACGGGTGCAACCGGTGCAGGTTCTACGGGTGCAACTGGCACTACAGGATCCACTGGCGCAACCGGTGTAATCGGTTCTACGGGAGCTACCGGCGCTGTAGGTTCTACCGGTGCAACGGGGGCAGTGGGGTCAACCGGCGCCACCGGAAATATCGGTTCCACTGGTGCGACCGGAGCGATAGGATCTACCGGCGCAACCGGATCTGTCGGTTCATCGGGCTCCACAGGCACTACAGGATCGACTGGAGCTACTGGTACGACAGGATCAACGGGCGCCACAGGAACCACAGGTTCAACCGGTGCGACAGGCACTACAGGTTCTACAGGTGCCACAGGAACAACTGGATCAACGGGCGCAACTGGCACTACAGGATCTACTGGAGCGACTGGCACAACGGGTAGTACAGGTGCCACAGGAACCACAGGTTCAACCGGTGCAACTGGCACTACAGGATCTACGGGAGCAACGGGTGCTGTTGGCTCATCGGGTGCGACTGGCACTACAGGCTCTACCGGTTCTACAGGTGCTGTTGGCTCATCGGGTGCTACTGGTACAACAGGTAGCACAGGCGCCACAGGAACCACAGGCTCAACCGGTGCGACAGGCACTACAGGATCGACTGGAGCTACTGGTACTACAGGATCAACGGGCGCCACAGGTACAACTGGATCTACCGGAGCAACAGGCGCTGTAGGATCTACGGGAGCTACTGGTGCAACGGGAGCTATCGGTTCAACCGGTGCCACAGGCACTACAGGTTCTACTGGAGCAACCGGTACAACGGGTAGTACAGGTGCTACAGGAACCACAGGTTCAACCGGTGCAACTGGCACTACAGGATCTACGGGTTCTACAGGTGCAGTCGGCTCTACCGGAGCAACCGGCACAACAGGTAGCACAGGCGCCACAGGAACCACAGGTTCAACCGGTGCGACAGGCACTACAGGTTCTACAGGTGCCACAGGAACAACTGGATCAACGGGCGCAACTGGCACTACGGGATCTACCGGTTCTACAGGTGCTGTTGGCTCTACCGGAGCAACCGGCACAACAGGTAGCACAGGCGCCACAGGAACCACAGGCTCAACCGGTGCGACAGGCACTACAGGATCGACTGGAGCTACTGGTACTACAGGATCAACGGGCGCGACTGGCACAACGGGTAGTACAGGTGCTACTGGTACTACAGGATCAACGGGCGCCACAGGTACAACTGGATCTACCGGAGCAACAGGCGCTGTAGGATCTACGGGAGCTACTGGTGCAACGGGAGCTATCGGTTCAACCGGTGCCACAGGCACTACAGGTTCTACTGGAGCAACCGGTACAACGGGTAGTACAGGTGCTACAGGAACCACAGGTTCAACCGGTGCGACAGGCACTACAGGATCTACGGGAGCAACGGGTGCTGTTGGCTCATCGGGTGCGACTGGCACTACAGGCTCTACCGGAGCAACCGGCACAACAGGTAGCACAGGCGCCACAGGAACCACAGGTTCAACCGGTGCGACAGGCACTACAGGTTCTACAGGTGCCACAGGAACAACTGGATCAACGGGCGCAACTGGCACTACGGGATCTACCGGTTCTACAGGTGCTGTTGGCTCATCGGGTGCTACTGGTACAACAGGTAGCACAGGCGCCACAGGAACCACAGGCTCAACCGGTGCGACAGGCACTACAGGATCGACTGGAGCTACTGGTACTACAGGATCAACGGGCGCGACTGGCACAACGGGTAGTACAGGTGCTACTCGTACTACAGGATCAACGGGCGCCACAGGTACAACTGGATCTACCGGAGCAACAGGCGCTGTAGGATCTACGGGAGCTACTGGTGCAACGGGAGCTATCGGTTCAACCGGTGCCACAGGCACTACAGGTTCTACTGGAGCAACCGGTACAACGGGTAGTACAGGTGCTACAGGAACCACAGGTTCAACCGGTGCAACTGGCACTACAGGTTCTACAGGTGCCACAGGAACAACTGGATCAACGGGCGCAACTGGCACTACAGGATCTACCGGTTCTACAGGTGCTGTTGGCTCATCGGGTGCTACTGGTACAACAGGTAGCACAGGCGCCACAGGAACCACAGGCTCAACCGGTGCGACAGGCACTACAGGATCGACTGGAGCTACTGGTACTACAGGATCAACGGGCGCAACTGGCACTACGGGATCTACGGGAGCTACTGGTGCAACGGGAGCTATCGGTTCAACCGGTGCCACAGGCACTACAGGTTCTACTGGAGCAACCGGTACAACGGGTAGTACAGGTGCTACTGGAGCAATAGGATCTACGGGAGCTACCGGATCGGTAGGTTCCACTGGCGCAACGGGTTCTAATGCCAATATCACTATCAATGGCGACACCGGCGGCGGACTCACCGGCCCTAGCTTTACCTTCACCGGTGGCACAACAGGCTTAACCTTTAATCGTAATCAATCTACTAATACCCAAACACTACAATTTGCCGGCATCACCGCCAATAATGGCACCGTAAACTTATCAACCGATGCAGTTACTGGCATTCTTAACATTGGCACTGGCCCCGCTCAAAAAACTACTACACTCGGCTCCACCACTGCAGCATCATCAACCACGGTACAATCAGGGCCTAGTGGTACACTCACTGCAGCATCCAATGGCGGCACCCATACTATAACTTCATCTGGGGGTTCATTAACTATCAACTCGGGCACGGGTCCATTAAATGTCAGCACAGATTCATCCGCAACCAACGTAAATATTGCATCTGGAGCTGCCGTTAAAACCACCATCCTGGGGTCTACCAACACATCATCTTCTACGACCATACAATCAGGGCCTACCGGCACTCTTACCACCGCATCCAATGGCGGCACGCACACTATAACTTCTTCTGGTGGTTCACTCACCATCAACTCTGGCACCGGTCCATTAAATGTCAGCACAGATTCATCCGCAACCAACGTAAATATTGCATCTGGAACTGCCGTTAAAACCACCATCCTGGGGTCTACCAACACATCATCTTCTACCACCATACAATCAGGGCCTACTGGCACTCTTACCACCGCATCCAATGGCGGCACACATACTATAACTTCTTCTGGTGGTTCACTCACCATCAACTCTGGCACCGGTCCATTAAATGTCAGCACAGATTCATCCGCAACCAACGTAAATATTGCATCTGGAACTGCCGTTAAAACCACCATCCTGGGGTCTACCAACACATCATCTTCTACCACCATACAATCAGGGCCTACTGGCACTCTTACCACCGCATCCAATGGCGGCACACATACTATAACTTCTTCTGGTGGCTCACTCACCATCAACTCGGGTACTGGTTTATTAAACATAAGTACTGACACATCGGCGACCAACATAAATATAGGAACGAGCACATCAACTAAAACGATAACGCTTGGCAATACGGGTGCTAGTTCAAGCTCAATAACTACAGCAGCAGCATTAATTGCTGCTAATGTTATCTGTAACCAGGCAATTCTGATACAATCTGGACCCGGGACTGCTACAGCAACAGCTACAACCAGCGTGGTACTAATAACAGGCTACACTGCAAATATTGCAGTCACAGTCGACTTCCCGCCAAACCCAGTCAATGGACAACTGTTTAGCATAGTTACCGCACCAACAACGGCAAACCATAATGTTTCCTTAACAAACACAGCAGGAACTGGTGGTGCTGCGTTTGATACTCAAGCTATAACAACCTTAAACTCCTCAACAGCAGGCCTAGGTGGTTGGACTTCAACTGCGGGTGGAGCATCGGTAACCTACATATATCTGTCATCAGTTGGCACCAATGGTACTTGGATAAAATATGCACGGGGATAAAAAGTTAAGAAATCTTAAAAATATCTGCTACTGCTATATAAAAAAATAACTAATTACTAGATTTTGTATAAATTAATCTATTACATTATGCTATGCTGTATGAAAAATAATTATAACTATTATACATAGGGAGCAAAAACAATGGCCTATAGTGTTAAATCCAAAAAAAGTGGTAAAACCTACTATTTGCATACTAAAGAAGTAGAACTTGCTGGTGGCCGCAAACAAAAAATTTTTTATTTCGCTGGTGAAGCGGGTTCAAATTCACTCGATTCATTACCGGTAGGATATGAAGTTATGGAAAATGAACGCACAGGGTTACCAATGCTGCGCAAAAAAAAGAAATAACTACTTTTTTAAGGGAGACGCTCGTCTCCCTTTTTTTGTTTATAGCCTAGTATCCGCGATCAATTATATAGGGCATATGCATCTTAATGGTATACGGCTCGGTAATCGCGCTGTCTAAACGCGCCATCTGCACCACATACATAGTTCTATTTTCATATGTATGCCAGTAATATTGCTTATTATAAAGATCTGCTATGGTTGTCCATTGCGTGTAATCACTTTTACTACTATCTGCATCCCGCACAACACCGCGGGGGATATCAAATAGGTTAAGAATGTGCACGGCGCTATCACGTGCCTGCTCGGCATTATCGGGTTGATTAATAGCGTGACTAAACGCTACCGCGCGTACAAAGCGTGATGGCGGTGTAAAATCTCCTGGCAAACCAAACATTCCCGAACCTTGGCCAAAAGGTGCCATGATAAGACCATCAAGGTTTTTGTTATCGGCATTATGAGGCGATAGGTTGAGGTAATTTTTTAAGTTAGTCATATGCCAATCAAAAGTAGGAGCATTCGTTATAACACCCAATGGATTATCGTAGAACATACATCTGCCGGCTACATACTCTATAACAAGACTAGCGCCGTGCGCATCATGGATAATAGCATGCACTGGCGGCACTACATTCCATTGATCAAAAACTACATGAGCCACTTTTATTGTTGGCAAAACAACACGTACCTCCTCGATGCTCGCACATGTGGTTAAAATCCAGGTGAGCAATTCCCATGGCGCCAAGCTATGATTACCATCCGATGATTCTACCTGCTGGTAACTGGCATAACCAGGAAAATAAAACAATCCCCCCGCCAACCCTTGATCATTCATACCATCGACAAAATGGGGCAGTCCCAACATATTGGCCCCCACCACCGTATAGCTAGAGCTCCATTGCAAGCCTTCTGCTTTTCCGTCTGCCCGAGTGCCACGATATGCTACCTGCCTAGGCACCACCAAAATTTCTGATGCCGTATCCAAGCCAAACTCCATAGTGCGGCCATAAACTATTGAGCCATCACGCGCCTTTAAGCGTATACCTGTACACATACTGTTCCTTTAAAAGGGTTATAACAACAAGCTTTTTTTATGATATTCTGTAGATATACCTCGATGAAGCTCATCGTATCAAGAGCTGATTAAAAACTTGTATAAATGGAGACTCTTATGGAACCGTTACCATCAAAAATTAGACCCCAATCCCTGCAAGATTTTATAGGCCAAAAGCACCTTGTTGGGCCCGATAAACCGCTGCGCAAAGCAATTGAGCAGCAGCATATCTTCAGCTTTATTTTATGGGGGCCTCCCGGGGTGGGCAAAACTACCCTGGCTCGTATATATGCCAAAGCTTTGGACGCTGAATATCATGAAATATCTGCAGTAGCGGCAGGCAAAGAAGAGATCAGAAAAATTATCGCACAACCATCCAATGGCACATCAAAAATCTTATTCATTGATGAGATCCATCGCTTTAACAAAGTTCAACAAGATTTTTTATTGCCCTATGTAGAATCAGGTGTCTTACTACTGATTGGCGCAACAACCGAAAATCCTAGCTTTGAAGTTATCCCTGCACTCCTTTCTCGCTGTCAGGTATTTATTCTTAATGAGATTAATGATGAGGATATGCGAGAAATTATCACCCGCAATGGCTTTGTAGTTGATACCGACGTGCAAGATTGGGTAATCCGCATGGCCAATGGCGATGCACGCCAAGCACTTTCTGTCTTAGATCATACGGCAAAACTTTATACAGAAATAACCATACAAAATCTTCAGGCAACGATACAAAATAGCCATCTGCGCTATGATAAAAAAGCAGAAGAACATTACAACACTATTTCTGCTTTTATAAAGTCTATGCGAGCATCACAACCAGATGCAGCCCTCTATTATTTAGCGCGAATGGTCAGTGCAGGTGAGGATCCAAAATTCATAGCACGCCGCATGGTTATTTTTGCCTCAGAAGACATAGGCCTTGCAGATGCTCATGCATTGACGGTTGCCAATAATGTGTTCCGCTCAGTTGAAATTATAGGCTATCCTGAATGTGCCATAAATTTGGCACATGGGGTCTGCTACTTGGCGCAAGCTCCCAAAAGCCGCGCCTCTTATTATGCTTACTTAGCCGCAGAGCAAGATGTTAAAACGACAGGAAATTTGCCAATTCCAATGAATATCCGCAATGCACCAACACAATTAATGAAAGATCTTGGCTATGGCAAGGGCTATGAAAAATATACCAAGCAAGATTTGTTGCCTACCGCCCTCAAGAACAAAAAGTATTTGAATCCGTAATAATACTCTTCTCTATCAATACCATGCTCCCTTAGGCTATGCTTACAAATAAAGGAGCTTGTATGAGTACAAAGAAAAAACAATGGGTAAAGCATGTGCAAGAAACTTCTTTTGCCATGGATTTGCCAGAAGGACTATTTACCCAATCGGCCAAAGAAATAGCAAAAGGCCTCAAGCAAGCGGTGCTTGCCAGCAATCGAACCAAGGGCACTAAATTTCAGTCTGCTATGTCTATGCTCAACTATTATATTAATCGCGCGGGCAAAAAGGTATCTGCTCAAGATAAAAAAAGACTCGAGCAAGCAAAAGTTGAATTACGAAAGCTATTTGGAAAAGAATAGTTATCAGGGTCTTTTATAACAATTTTGCAACATCATCCCAACACAAAGAATATGTTCTGGGGTCAAGACATTTGACAATCTGTGGGCTATGCATATTGGGCTCTTTTCTTGTGCCTAGTGGCGGCACCTGCACCATTTCAAGATGACGCAAAATCCTCGATACTCTCTGTGTATACTTATCACTATTAGAAGCCTCTCCTGGCTTGCGAGTAACGGTAATGAGTTTAGCGTTGTTAGTAAGCTTATTGGCTGCGTGGGTAAATGAGCCTAGTAGACACAATACAGCAATGACTATTTTTTGCATAGCGGAACACTTTTTTTAGGTTGTTTATTACCAAACAAGCTGCTACCATGCAGCATTGTATGGAATATAAGAATACACCAAGTGTGTCGATATGGATAGCTAGTGCGCGTAACTCTTTGTTATTATTCTTTGCCTTGCCCAAATGTGAATACATACGCAACTACATCATGGGCAAACGTCAAGGTGAGTGTATGACGCCCATCACTATTTTTAAGATCAAGAATATCATACATACGTGATCATGAACAAGAACTGTGCCATCATGCATATCAGACGTAGAATAGTTGGCTGGTACCGGTTTATTATCCAATAGCACTGTTACTTTTTGTTGCGTAGAAGATTGCATCACTAAATAGACGCGGTTAGCTACAAAATTTAAATCTAAACTGCTACCATCAGCCTGCGCTGTAATCGATTCTGCTCCCACAAGCCATGCCCCTTTCAGCCCAACTTGATCAAGGCCAAGAGCACCCTTATAATCATACGATGCTACTTTGTTGCGCTCGAGTGTAATGGTATCTTGATAACTTCTGCCACGCTCATAGCCAAGATACGTTTCTGGTGTCATAGGCATGCTCACTTCTCGCCCTGCGATCAGCGGTAAAGCCGGTATACCAAGCAAAGTGCGTATCGCATTTTCTGTTTCAATATAGCCACCCTCGCCAAAATGGGTTTCTTGGACTCTACCTTGTTGATCAATTAAATAATGAGCTGGCCAATAATGATTATTATAATTAAGCCATGTTTTATAGTTACTATCAAGCGCTACAGGATAAGTAATGCCAAAACGTTTGACCGCGTCTTGCACATTCTGTGGTTTTTTTTCAAACTCAAATTCTGGAGTATGTACACCAACTATAACAAATCCTTTATCTTTGTACTGATCATACCACTGTTTAAGATACGAAAGTGTACGGATACAATTAATACAGCTATAGGTCCAAAAATCTATAAGAACTACTTTACCTTTTAAATCTGCAAGTGTAAGAGGCTGGGAGTTTATCCATTGCACAATCCCCACGAGCTCTGGTGCTTTAGGATTTTTTTCTTGAAGATTAAACTCTGGGTTTTGATTGGGTACCATGGCCGCTAGCTCCTTTTTTACTAACTCATTATTTTCAACAGAAATCTCAGGAAAATATTTTAGGGCTACATTGTGTAAATGCTCATCCAGATGAAATAATATTGCAATAGCCGCCACAATCATAAGCGCACCAAAAAACTTACGAATAGTTTCTGCATAGGGTGCAAGGGCGGTGGTTGAATTAATAACCTTATTGCCACCATACATAATGCCAAGCATAGGTAGCGCTGCCCCGGCGCTATATGCGCACGTTATGAGTACCGCACTCCAGCTAACCGTACTCGTTGCAACAAGCGTTGATGATCGCTGCCAAAATAGGACCTGCACACGGTGTCCATAAAAGACCAAGAGCAATTCCCATAATAAATCCACTCACAAAGCCTGTCCCGGCGTAACCGGCCTGATCTTGCACGCGGCTGCCTATACGGGTAAATGCAGACATCACGCCCTCAAGCCGTTCTCCTAAGGCAGGAAACAACATCATTAATCCAAAAAAGATAATCAGCACAATCGCGCTATACCGTAAAATATCGGGCGATACTCCCGTAGCATGCACAAGCGCTGTAAGGGTTAACGTAAAAAATGAAAAACTTATAACAAGACCAAGTACGATGCCGTGTGGTCTATAACGCCCTTGCCCAACGCCGACTGAAAGTAGTATGGGCAATATAGGCAAAATACACGGGGAAAGTACGGTTACAATACCCGCCAAAAATGCAAAAAACACCAAAATAATCATACAGATTCCTCACTATGGTTATGAGATCATTGCTATGAACATACGCAATCAATATAGATTAATGCTAGATTTTATACCCACTCATCAAGGTAAGGCGTTGTATTATTGATTTTTTATATATGAACTCACTATAATCACACTCAAACAGAAATTGTATAGCGCTTTATACGCCACGAAAGTATTTATGCCCCCTAACAAAACTCAAACCACCAGTAGCTTTCAAGCCTATGCTATGCAGACGCCTGAACAGGTCTGTATCGCGTTCAATACATCTGCCACCACTGGCTTATCCTCAGAACAAGTTATTAAAAATCGGCAACAGTTTGGATCTAATGAGATTTCCGGCCATGAAATAACCTGGATCCACATTCTCTATAACCAAATTAAATCTCCCTTTATATATGTGCTGATTGTTATCGCAGGTATAGATTTTATGCTTGGCGAACTGGATGATGGCATCATGATTTTGAGTATCGTTATCATCAATACCGTTTTTAGTTTTTATCAAGAGTTCCGTACCCATAAAGCCTTGCAACTTCTTAAACAATATATAGTCGATACCGTTCGGGTTATTCGCGATGGCAAGGCACTTGTACTAGACACAAAGCAATTAGTGCCTGGCGATAGTATAACGCTCTATCCTGGTGATAAGATTCCTGCTGATATCCGGTTGGTTGCTACCGATAAGGTAACCATTGATGAATCAATTCTTACCGGTGAATCAGTGCCTGTCGAAAAAAACAGCACTACAATACCAGAACAAGAGATCACTATTTTTACTGCAACTAATATCGGCTTTAGTGGTTCAACTATAATAAGTGGCAAAGCAACCGGCATTGTGTTTGCTACCGGCAATAGTAGCTATTTTGGCTCTATCGCCAGATTTGCACAAGAAGGCCAAAAATTAACAAGCTTTGCAGTAAGCATTGCTCAATTTAGTAAATTCATCTTATATCTGATTCTGATAACCGTTGGCTGCATATTTTTTGTTCATCTACTATGGGCCCATAAGCTCGATCTTATTAATCTTATTACCTTTTCAATGGCTTTGGGCATCAGTATTATTCCCGAAGCTCTGCCCATTGTTATAACGTTTTCTTTAGCTCGCGGTGCCTTGCATCTTGCTCGCTACAAAGTTGTTGCAAAACGGCTTTCTGCCATAGAAGATTTAGGAAGCATGCAACTACTTTGTATAGATAAAACAGGAACATTGACCGAAAATAAACTCATTTTCACTGATATATTTGGACCCGATAAGCAGCAGACACTCACATACTCCCTCTTGGCTTCAGGGCAACCGGCATCCCAGTTTGCTCGCGATCAAGGGTTTGATGGGCCATTATGGCGACAACTCAACAGCCAAGAACAGGATACCATCGCACACTACACCCTTATTGCAGAACATCCATTTGAACCGCTCCTGCGCTATTCATCCGTTATTGTGGCCGCCGATAACGCCTACGAGCTCATCGTGCGTGGCAATGTGCGCGAAGTAATAGCACTGTGCACTAATGCTCATGAGCTACAAGCAGCCTTATCCTGGGCAGACCATGAAGGCGAACAAGGCCATCGCGTTCTTGCCATAGCAAAAAAAGAGGTGGATAAGAATACAACCCTTACACAAGAAAATACGCAAAACCTTACTTTTATCGGCCTTGTTTCATATCAAGACCCGGTTAAACCTACCGCTGCAGTATCTCTTGCCCGGGCACGCAAACTTGGCGTTATAGTAAAAATAATTAGCGGGGATACCCAGGATGTTAATGTTGCTGTTGCACGCTCAATCAAGCTCATAACGTCTCAAGATGAAACCATTAGTGGAGAAGAATTTGCACAAAAAAGTAGTGCTGAAAAAATAGAGATTGTACAACGCTGTGCAGTATTTGCACACATACTGCCCGATCAAAAAGTGGAAATTGTGCGATTACTACAGGGCACGTATGATACTGGCTATCTTGGCGATGGCATCAACGATGCGCCCGCATTAAAAATTGCCCAAGTATCGCTAGCGGTAGATACCGCTGCTGATGTAGCACGTGAAGAATCGGATATTATTTTGCTCCAGAAAAGCTTAAAAGTTATTGTTGATGGCATCCATGAGGGCAGAATTATATTTGCCAACATAGTCAAATATATCAAATCGACGTTGGCTGCTAATTTTGGCCATTTCTATTCATTATCACTCGTATCATTATTTATTGATTTTTTACCGATGCTCCCTTCGCAGCTTTTATTAGTTAGTCTGTTGACTGATCTTCCTCTCATTGCAATTTCAACTGATACAGTAAGTTTTGAGGATATTAATAAGCCCAGACACTATGATCTTTATGATATTGCGCTGGTATCATTGCTTCTTGGTATAATCGTCATGGTTGCTGATTTTATTGTCTTTGGAAGCTTTTATACGGGATACCCGCCAGCCGTTTTGCAAACAAATTGGTTTATCACGAGCATTCTGATCGAACTCAGCTTTTTTTATTCAATACGTACCCGTCTCCCTTTTTATAAAGCGTCATTCCCTTCCCCTTATGTACTCAGCCTATCCATTATGGTCGCTGCCACCGCACTCATGTTGCCTTTCACCGCCTTTGGCCAAGCATTCTTACATTTTACGCCGCCAACCAAACAGCATCTACTCTTGATTAGTGTTATTGTGGTTGGCTATTTTGTGATAACAGATTGTACCAAAATAGTGTTTTATCGTTTCTATACCAAAAATTAAGGATTTGCATTATGATCGCAATTATTATTGTTGCTCTTATCGGCTTATGTGTTTCGATCTACACCTATCATGTTGAACGCAGCATAAAGCAATCTCCTACGTATAAACCTGCATGTGATTTATCTGATCGTGTCTCCTGCACCAAACCTATGCTCAGCCCCTATGCAAATCTATTTTTTTTCTCCAATGCCTCTATTGGCATAGCCTATTATGCGGTCATAACGCTCCTTGCTGCCATCAATGCGATAATGCCACTCTTTATACTTTCAATTGCCTCGTGCCTTGTATCTGTTGTTCTTGCCTATATATTGTATTTCAAAATTAAGGCATTCTGCATATTGTGCACATCGGTGTACATAATTAATTTTTTAATCCTCATACTAGCCGCATATCAACTCTACGCATAAAGTGATTTTTTTTTGCATTGATCTATAATCTCTGCATGCAACTACACACTTGTTGCACGATAGATGGTTAAAAAAAGGATTTCTATGCAAAAAAACTTTCTACTATGGCTACTTGTAGCACTTACATCATGCAGCAGTAGTATGGCTGACCCTCTTTTGGTTGTGGTACTCATGGTTAAAGATGAAGCGCCTGTGATGGAAAAAACATTACAACCGTGGGCTGACGCCGGCGTTGATTCATTTTTTATTTTTGATACAGGATCTACTGACGATACAAGAGCTGTTACGCAAGATTTTTTTAGAAATCACGATATTAAGCATGGCTTTATAGCACAAGAGCCATTTGTTAACTTTGAGGTCTCACGCAACCGGGCTTTAGAGCTCACTGAGCAACAGTTTCCTGATGCCTGTTTTATGCTCATGCTCGATGCTGAATGGGTCATGCATAATGTGGAAGGTTTACTAGAGTTTTGTACACAAAAGCAGCATGATGCTTGCCCTGCTTATCTGGTACGCATTATTGGTACCAAATTAGATTTTTATCAAGTCCGCCTGATACGCTGCGCGTGCCATATGCGTTTTATAGGGGTGGTACACGAGGCAATTAATTCACATACCAAGGAAAAAGTGCCCGAAGAGGTGTATGTTACATGGCATGCAAGTGAGGGTGGGGAAGAAAAAACGCGCAAACGATTACTCCGTGATTGCATAGTGTTGCATGAGGAATATGAACGTAATCCAGATAATCCCCGCACCGTATTTTATCTGGCACAAACCTATACCTGCCTGCAAGATTGGAATAATGCTCGAATCTGGTATGAAAAAACGCATAGCGATGGAAGGGTGGACAGAAGAAAAATTTATGGCCTATTATAGGCTGGGCAAAACATATCAGTATCTTAATGATTGGGACAATGCGCTCAAATATCATCTCAAGGCCTTTTCTTTCAGACCGCATCGCGCAGAACCATTGATGTATATAGCACAACATTATTGGGATAACAATGATGCTGCGCTCTCTTTTTTGTTTGCACAGCGAGCAGCGCAGATTCCCTATCCTGCCAATGATTATTTATTTATAGAAAAAGAAATCTATTCTTTTTATCGCTATGATCTCTTGGGCCGTGTAGCATGGTTTGTGCAGGAATATAGAGATTGGCAAGAACGCTACCTTAAAAGCCTTAGAAAGCTACCCGAAATGAACCTTATCTGCATAACAATTTGATCCTGTATCTTAATAAACTAGCGTAGGCGTAACTTGGATTTACATAATCAAGAATTCAGGATTCTGATCAAAATGTATCGTGGGGTACTTTGCTACAACCAGCTCAATCATCTTTTTTTCAGCCTCAAAAAGAGTGCCAATTTGATCTATTAATCCTAACTCAAGAGCTTCTGGTGCTATAAAAAATTTTCCGTCGGCCCAAACCAATTGATCTTCTATCTTTAATACTGGTCTATCATGGGCAATGGTGCCAACATCTGCTCATATGCCTTGTTCAGATTTGCCTGCACATAATCCCGTTCTTCAGGGGATAGGTGGTTGGCATAGCGATGGAATAGATGTTTAAATTTACCGGCTTTAAGCAGTTCAATTTCTAATGTTGCTTCTGTGTTATCCTGCTTAATAGTCATATCCCTATAACGATGGATTTCGTTAAACAGTCCTATACCTCCCACATACGAACAACTATGAGCAATAATATAATCTGCAGGGCTTGCTAACATATAACCACAAGAGCATGCTTCTTCCACCAAAGCAACAACAGGTTTTATGGTCGTTATTCTTTGTATATGATCATGCAACACTGAAAAAGATGCGAGTGAACCTCCATCATTATTTATATAGAGGATTATGCCATGAATTTCAGGGTTTTTCGCGACCATTACAAGATCTTGAATTTGTCTACGAAAATCTATAGAAGACCCTAAAGTAATAATAGCTATGTGCGGCTTAGTAGAACTTTGTTCGAGTGGCGTATTAAAACGAGCCTGATAGAATTCCTTGAGATATGATGATATG
>CAWEPS010000034.1:0-48768 GCA_963811005.1 uncultured bacterium | reverse complement strand
TTTTTTTCGGTCTTATATACAGGTGCTACCACAAGTATGGCTATAACAAGATAATGTTTACCAGTATTATACAAAAGCTCTTATCATAGGTTTATATTAGTGCAAAGATAGTAAAGAGGCTTGGCCTTTGTACAGCATTTGATTATTTTGCCTTTTTTGAGGGAGCATCCTACTAAAAGATCGCATTTGTTTATTCTAATTGAAATCATCACCTCATTTTTGCTATCCTGAGTACAAAGAGGTATGTTTTGCCGTAAGGGGAGAAGAAATGAAGCTTTCTACCGTGATAGGTTGTCTCATGATTGTGGCAACAGCACAGGCAGCTGATGCTATATCAAATGATCAACAAGCATTATTGCAAGCTGCGCGTAGCGGCAATACTGCTCAAGTAAAAGAATTATTAAATAAAGGGGTTGATCCTAACACACAAGATCAATTTGGAGCACGCCCATTAGCATTGGCATTGCAACGTCCTATTGTGCTTGAACTAGATCCTAGCAGCCAGGCATATAAAGATGCAATAACTACAGCCCAGGATATAGCTCAAGAGTTATTATCACGCGGAGCGCGGCCAGATGAAAAAGACTTTTTAGCTGCCATAAAGTTAGGGCTTGTTGACTTAGTTAAAACAATGCAACCCGAAGGTGAATGGCACTGATAGTATTCAAAAAAAACCAGATGCTCTTATAGCTGCCTTTAATAGCGGTATTAATGCCTATGATATGGTTAGTTATCTTTTAGATCAGGGTGCAAATGTTAATGCTCAGGATAATGGAGTGTCTATGCTGGCAGTAGCTGAAGGCGTTTATTACGCCCCAAATGGATGGGCTTTACCATTACCAGTTATTGAATTATTGCTTAAAAGAGGTGCGACCATTGATAGCCATGCCTTAATCGTTGCAGAGGGCAATAATAGATCTCCCGAACCACCTCAGGCAAAAAAAGATGCTTTAAAAACCTTATTAGATAGCTATAAAAAGTAGGGACAGCCATGAAAAGGTTACAGCATATGTTATTGGCTATGGCTATTACAGCCACCATGCTCCATGCTGAGTACGTTGATTCTTTCACGTACCTTACCAATCCAAATTATGACACAGATGACGCATTAGTCATCGCCGCAAGCCAAGGCAATGCCGCCGAGGCAGAAAATGCAATCATGAGGGGAGCAAATGTTAATACGATTATTCCTTATACCCTTGAGCGGCCCTTAGGTACCGCGGTAAAAATGCTTGCAAATCAGTTTTATGAATATGATATAGGTTCGCCAAGCTATAATAATACGGTGATCCCCTACCTAGACACCATAAGCATGTTATTAAAGCATGGCGCCACTATTTTGGCGGAAGATTTTAATACATTAGCGCAAAAAGGCATTATTGCACCTATAGAACAATTTTCACAAAAGACTAATGTTGCCTATGTTGTTGATAAATCAGGGTACACTCCCTTATATACTGCCTTGGAATATGGGCAGTCACCAGTTGCACTTGTCTTAATTGCAAAAGGTAGTGATGTTAATAAAGCCCCCCACACTGGTCATAATGCCAACGTGCCACCATTACAGCTTGCTATCGAAGGTTATTATGCAGGGGCATTTCCAGAATCTCGTGGCGAAATAACTCTAGATGTTATCGAGGCTCTTATTAAAGCGGGAGCCAGTATAACGCCAGTCATTCTTGCCGCAGCGCAAGGCAAAGATAGGCGTTTGAAAGAACTACCAAATCCACTTAAAAAAGATCTCTTACTGCAACTGTTTGCGCGTTATAACTATTAAAATACTTTTTTCTTACTCACTCCTTATGCTAAAATTCTGATCACATTATAAAAAAAGGAGAATGTATGAAATCAATCTGGAATGGAACCCTATCATTTGGCCTAGTGGCGATACCAATAAGCCTTTATTCGGTGGCACAAGAACATATTTTAGGGTTTAAGATGCTCTGTGCGCGTTGTAACCATCCCATCAAAATGAAGCGTTGGTGCGATCATTGCAACAAAGAGGTTATGTGGGATCAGGTGGTTAAAGGGCTTGAGTTAAAAAAGGGAGAATACTTTGTTCTCACACAAGATGTGCTTAAGTCATTAAAACCAACAAAATCAACCACAATCGCACTAGATTCTTTTATCGATAGTTCATTAGTTGATCCGGTTTATTTTAATACGCACTATTATGCAGCGCCGGCAAAAAAAGAAAAACCATATACGTTGTTTCAGTATGCACTGGCTGCTTCGGGCAAAGTAGCTATCGGTACTTTTGTTATGCGGGATCGTCAACAAACATGTATGATACAAAATTATCGCGAAGGTCTTTTAATGACCACTCTCTATTATGATTATGAAGTACGTCCCGTTGAAAATCTTGCTGCCTTTCAAGGCAAGCAGCCGGCCGTATCGGCTAATGAATTAAAGTTGGCCAAACAATTAATTGCCCAACTAACGCAAGAAAAATTTGATATAACCCACTATAAAGATAGCTTTGCTCAAGAACTTAAAAAAATTATACAACAAAAAAAGAAGGCAAAGTTGTTAAGCTTAAAGGGCAGCAAGCGCTAGTCAGTAAGAAAACAAGTGAGCGGAGTTCCCTGATGGATGCACTCAAGGCCAGCCTGCACGAAGAAAAAAGACATGCGAGAAAATAATCTACGTTTTTATGCGCTTGAACGTATGGCCTCCGATACACAGCAAGTACGAGCAGAGTTGCAAGCAAGAGCCGTAGAGAAGAGAATTAAGCCGGGAGGTAACAGGTGATGTAATATCGGTTTATAAATTTTATTAAGGAAGTAATAATGATCTATTATAATGCTGCTGATTTTTTAGAATATTTTGACTCAGAAAAAGTATTTGATGAAGAATCTGGCTTGCTAGAATATACCATTAAATCAGAAGAAAAGATTGCGCTTATTATTTATTTAAATGTATACGAGGGAACGGTATGCTGCTCCTTACTATCCCCAAAGGGGATTGTTTTAGTTGATTTTGCAATGCACCGTATAACTTCAATTTCATGCGATAAGAATAAGCCTGGTTTTATTAGATTTCTTTTTTTTAAAAATGAAAAAATTGACCCAATGCTTATTGTAATGATAAAACCATCTATCGAGTTAAGCTTTGATTTAGGATAAAAAAATATGCTTCACCAGCATTGATCAAAAAAATCGATCTTAATAACGATATAGTTAACCTTCTTTTTTGGACAAGGGATTTTAAAAGTATGAAAAAAATTATAGTGTGCATGCTGTGTAGTCTAAACATCACTGCATATAGCATGAACATTGGAATATCATCTAGTATCCATCAACGTATTGCAAAAGAGGTTATAGCGCCAGCGGTTGTTATAGTAGCATTATCCATGCCTTTTTTTATGCGAGTTGTGGATTCGTGGACCCGCGCATGCGCACAGCACGGCTGGAAGGTATAATCAAAGCTAGGTGTTGTGCGATTGGTTGTGGTAATCAATAGTATTGCATCTTTTATAAAAGCCATTACACTTACTGCTGCTTCATGTGCACATAAGCAAAAAAACGAGCAAAATTTTTATACATTGTTACATCAGAAAGTTTGTTATGACTATAAAAAAATATGCAGTAATTGGTTTATTGATAACCAGCAATTGTGTGTATGCTGCTTCAACAATAAAAAAAGCAGGTCTTGCTGCATTAGTAGCATCTGCGGCATTGATTGATCCTGCTAGCGCTGGCTATGCGCTTAGTATCAGAGCAAATAACTGGATGATGAACAAACCTGCAGAGTACAAGTTTGAAGGACAGCTATGCTCTTCAGTAGTTGGTACTGCTGATTTGAAGACTCAAGAATATTTTGTGGCTGGTGTCGCAGCGCACGCCTTGGGTATTGATACAGAAAAGTACAGAGTTTCAGCATCATTGGTGGAACAAGATAATGGGGGTCAGTGTACGACTAATCTATTGGGTGTTAAAACATGCATAAGCGAGTGTTATGCAAATGTGAGTAAACTTACACGTGCCCTGTTTACCTATGTGGCAGGCTCGGGTCCTGATGTTTTTGATACACAAGAGACGCACCTGCTAACCAATTAGCAGCGCCTGCGCAAGTAACGCCAGCTGCTTATCCATCTGATCAGATGTTAATAAGCCAGTTTTTGCATCAGTGTGTTGGACAACTGATGAGCTATTAACAATTCCCATACGTATGGCAGTTTCAATTGGCTTTCCTTGGACAATGCCGGCAGTAAAAGCAGAACCAAAAGCATCACCAGCACCCAGTGTGCTGGTGATTTTTATTGGTAAACTTGGATGAAATAGAATTCTTTGTGTGTCTGATACATATACTCCTTCCTTGCCATTAGTAACGACCACTATGCGGGGACCAAGAGCATGTATGGTTGCAAAGTAGTGTATAAGATCTAGTTGAGCGCCGTGCTTGAGCAGCTCTAGCTGCTGCATGCCGGGAGCTACCCTTGTGGTAGGGGAAGAGACGCTCATATCAGCAGCTTGCAATGATTGTAGTAGGCGCTGAGCTTCTGATGCGTTGAGCATAAAAATATCAATGTAAGGTAATGCCGCATGTAAACTTTGTATACTCGTGCTCAGTTGACCACTGCCGGGGTTTACGGCAACGATTGCTGTATTGCTATGAGCAGTTTGGGCAATAAGCGGTAACAAGGATATGCCATTGCCACTTAGGGCAGACACATATACACAATCGGCGTGAGCACATGCATCGAGCGGAAGCTCGCTTTTTTGCATAGTGCGCGCAGCACCACGAGCTACCAATACCGACCGATTGCCTGATTTGCCTGAAATAATACACGAAGCAGATGAGCTTTCAGTTGGTGACTTTTGTACATACGTAGTACCGATATGTTCATGAGCTAAAGTTTCAAGGATATAGCGTCCTTGGTAGTCATCACCAATCTTAAAAAATGCTTCTACGTCAAAGCCAAGACGTCCAAATGATACGGCGGAGTTTGTTGCTCCGCCGCCAGTTTTATAGTATATCGAGTCGATATCACTCTTTTTGCCCTCTTGTAATAATAAAAAGGTTTTTTTGCCGTCTGGGGTGATACGCTCTATGGTATCTGCATCCGTATAACTGACTAAAATGTCATAGGTTGCGCTGCCAATGGTTATTACTTTCATAGATTAGTTGCGTCGACCACTTTTTTCTTGTTTTTGCTGCATAAGCACATGATTGATTACCTCATCTGCATGTTTTACCCAGATCACATTAATATCTTTGGCAATATCTTCTAGTCCAACAAGATCACTCTTATTGTGCACAGGGAAAATAACATGTGACATTTTATTGCGTTTTGCAGCCAAGATTTTCTCTTTAACGCCCCCAATAGGCATAACTTCGCCTCGAAGATTTAATTCGCCAGTCATGGCATATTTTGCATTTATTGGGCGTTCTGTCAAGACAGAGAGGATTGAGGTAAGCATGGTTATACCAGCTGATGGTCCGTCTTTTGGCGTTGCTCCAGCAGGAACGTGAATATGCAAATCATAATCAGAAAACAGTTTTTCATTGATATTAAACTCTTTTGCATGCGAACGCGCATAGCTTAATGCTGCTTGTGCTGACTCTTTCATCACGTTACCAAGTTGTCCTGTGAGCATAAGTTTGCCTTTGCCTGGCATGAGCAGAGCCTCTATTTTAAGCATTTCTCCGCCATATATTGTCCACGCAAGTCCATTAGTTACCCCAACACGATTTGAATGCTCATGTTCATCCACCAGGAATTTGCGAGGTCCCAGATACTTTTCAATATTTTTTGGGGTTATGGCAACCAATTTTTTATGTTCCACTAATTCACGCGCAATTTTTGAACATAAAGTGCGAATGAGTCGTTCGCATTGACGCACACCAGATTCCCGAGTGTACCCTGCATAATAGTAGAGATTATAGTATCATTGAATTTGATTGACTGTTGTTCCAAACCTGAATCGCAAATTGCTTTTTTAATCAAATGATGTTTTGCTAATTTCCATTTTTTCTTCAAGTGTATAGCCAGAAAGTTCAATAATTTCCATACGATCACGTAATGGGGTCAGAGATAGAATCTACCTATTTGCTGTAGCAATAAACATTACTTTAGATAAATCAAAAGGAACGCCTAAATAGTTATCATAAAATGTTTTATTTTGTTGCGGATCTAATACTTCAAGCATAGCTGCCGATGGGTCACCTCGGAAATCCATACCAATTTTATCAAGTTCATCAATGATGATGACTGGATTGCTTGATCCTGATTTTCGTAATGCTTGTATAAATCTGCCTGGCATTGCTCCAACATAGGTTCGGCGATGGCCACGTATTTCTGCTTCATCTTTTACGCCACCAAGTGATATGCGAGCATATTCTCTTCCTAAGCTTTTTGCAATTGATTTTCCTAAGTGATGTTTTACCAGTTCCTGGAGGCCCAACAAAGCATAAAATAGGCGCATAGCCATCTTGTTTTAAGTTTCGGATTGAGATGAAATCTAAAATTCGATCTTTAATATCTTTTAAGGCCATGATGATCTTCATCAAGTACTTTTTTTGCATGTTCAATATCAGAGATTATCGATCGTGTTTCTTTACCCCATGGTAATGCAAAAATCCATTCTAAATAATTTCTGATAACTGCTGCTTCCATTGAATCTGGAGCAGTACGTTCAAGTCTATTAATTTGGCGATTAACTTCTGTTTTTATCTTCATCGGAGCATGCAAGTTTTATCAGCTTTTCTCGCATTTCTTCAATTTCTTCAGCATCATCTTCGCCCAGTTCTTTTTTGATTGCTCGTAATTTGTTCACGCAGATAAAATTCTTTTTGCGATTTGTTCATTGATTCGCGAGCATGATTTCTAATTTTTTCTTGAATTTCAGCAACTTCAATTTCTTTACTCAAGTTGTTGATAAATGCCTGCTAAAAATTCTTGTTAAGTTGTAGCTTCAAGTAATTGCTTGAGCATCGTTCTACCGTCAAATTTAAGATGTGATAAAATAAAATCAGCTATTTTTTCAGGATCTTGCATTTTAGATAAGTATAAGATGAAAATCTGGGCTAAATGATTGGCCAGAAACGCTCATTTTTTCAGTAAGTGCTTTAATATTTCTTAATTTGTGCGAGTAATTTCATCGGGATTTGTTACAGGTAACGCTTCGATAGCTTCGATAGTTGGCATAGAGGCTATTTCATCTTCGGTTACAATATTCAGTGGTCGGGCTTTAGAAAGACCTTGAACTAAGATTTTTATACCGCCTTCTGGTATTTTGAATAAGCCGCATAATAGATGCGATCGTACCAATTTGATATAAGATCTTTTGTGCCAATTGCCCCTTGATCATCCTTTTGCTTTTTTGCAGCAAGGAACAATAACTATTTTTGATTCTTGTAATGATTTATTAATGCCCTTGATTATCTTTTCATCCATCACCAAGAACGGAACAAGCATATGCGGAAATACAACCACGTCCATGGTTGGAATTACTGGGAGTATCTCTGGTACTTTCCCTTGTATATTTTTTTCGAGTAATGTCTTCATTACAACTCCCCCTAGATTTAATGCCTAGGCATTATAGTCCATGAATTTAAATTATCCCTTATGAACAAGTGTACGAGTGATGAACCGGCAAACACAATATTTATAAAAAAGTAGCCATAAGATGCGTTTAAAAAGAGTATTACCGTAAAATTCATAAGGTTGTTTTTTAACTCCCTGCGAGGGAGAGAGATGGCAAGTGGTTGCTCGCCCAACCACTTGCCACAAGGGCGCCAACTGCGTATGGATCGCTGACGCGTTGAATTATGGCGCTCACGGCCGCGCCATAAACAACGCTACTGCATGTCTTGGCCAAGACCGATCGCATCACGGAGCAACAAGCAACCGCTTGCGCGGCTTTGGGGGCTAACCCGTGACGCTAAGATATACGTATCTACACTACATGCGCTTACACAAGCAGTAGTCATGCATAGCAATAAGCAGCAGGTTATCATGTTGAGCCTGTCGAAACATGCACTCATGTTACCCTTGTGCGCTATGGATTCCAAAGCACAGCTTTGGTGCGGGGTCGTAGAGTGCCCGCGCTAGCACCCTCATCCTATGCCAGGGGGAGACAAAGAAAATGTCGCACGTAAAGTTAGAAAAAAAAATTATTTAAAAAAGCGGGAGATACAAGGGTGTACAAGAACATCCTGTATTGTATCCTGTACCTATACCGTATAGACCATTATTTAACATCTAGAGTTGCTATGAAAAACGCTCAATTGATCACGCAATCAATTACAAAATCTTTTGTTCAAGGTGCTATCTCATGCACCGTATTGAGCGATATTTCAGTTCATTTTGGGCAAGGCAAAACGTATGCTATCACGGGCGCCTCAGGGGCAGGGAAGTCTACCTTATTGCATATTCTTGCAGGCATAGAGCAACCCACACAAGGAATTGTTTTATTTAATGATACCAATATTGCTACATTTAATTATGATCAGCAGGCGCAATTTTTGCATAAAAACATAGGGCTTGTATTCCAGTCATCGTATCTTATTCGGGAGCTAACGGTTATAGAAAACGTTATGCTTAAGGGGATTATAGCGGGCAGTTATTATGAAGAATGCGAACAAAAAGGTTATGCATTATTACAGCAAATTGGTTTGGCATCCAAGGCATCTTCTCAGCCGTCCACCTTGTCGGGTGGCCAGCAGCAACGTGTAGCGATACTACGAGCTTTATTTAATGAGCCATGCTTTTTATTGGCAGATGAGCCTACGGGGAACTTAGACGAGCAAACTGGCAACGGTATTATTGATTTTTTATTGGATTGCCAAAAGGAATGGGGAATGGGTCTTATCATTAGTTCGCATGATAGGTATGTGGTAGGTAAAGCGGCTATACATATGAAGCTTCATAATGGTTCTTTGAGGCTATAATTCTAATTTGTGTCAAAAGCTATTTTCGTATAGCCTTATGACATACGTAAACTTAATCCTTTTGTTTAATGACAACTGAGGAACTTGTATGAGTAAAGCTCTTCATAAAAACTTTATCATAAAAAAAACCATAGAGGTTGGCAGTTCTACCTTATTAAGCCGATTTTTTGGTATCATTCGTGAAGGGTTGTCCGTTGTATATTTGGGGGCAGGTGTATGGTCAGATGCTTTTTTTACTGCGTTTAAAATCCCCAATTCATTGCGTAAGATTTTTGCAGAGGGTGCGTTATCTGCAGCATTTATTCCTACCCTTGTGCACGTGGTCAGACAGCGCGATAAAGAACAAGCCAATAGTTTGATGTCATTGGCTTTTGTGGTTTTTGAAGGGCTGGTTTTATTGCTATGTGCCCTAGTGATGTGCAAGGCTGATACTGTTGTATCGCTCATAGCACCCGGGTTCTCTCAAGAAAAAGTAGCGTTAGCGGTTCCATTGTTACGTATTTTAATGCCCTTTATTTTTTTCTTATCGAGCAGTGCGCTTTTGGCTGGGGCTTTACAATCAGTAGGGCACTTTTTTGTACCTGCCTTTTCCCCTGTTATGCTCAACATAGTTTTTATTACTGGATTAATAATCTGCTGGTCCTTTAACTTACCCGTAGCATACTTATGTTTCTTTATTTTATGTGGAGGGTTTATTCAGTTTTTGGGTCATTTTATAGCATACCGTAACGAGGGATTTGCATTTGGGGCTATTAATGCCGGAGCATGGCGTAATATTGGCGGCGTGGTAAGCAAATTTTTATTGGGCTCCATTAGCATGAGCATCTTAGAGATAAATCTTTTTATAGATACTACCTTTGCTTCATATTTGCCCGAGGGTTCAATCTCGCTTATCTATTATGCCAATAGATTTATGGGGATTCCATTAGGTGTTTTTGCCGTCGCGTTTTCAACTATTTTATTGCCTTATTTTTCCCGTATTAGTGCTTATGCGCCTAAACGATTAAGCTTTTTTTTATTAGAAACTACCAAATTTGTGGTATGGGTTACCCTACCAGCAACATTAATTATGAGTTTTTTGGCAGAAAAAATATTTCATACCATATTCCTGTCTGAGAAATTCACGATGGCGCATGTTGTTCAAGCGGGTCATATTTTAGTGGCATTCTTATTGGGATTATGTTTTTTTTCGCTCAATAAAATTTTGTTGAATATGTATTATGCATTGCATGTAGCCTGGGTGCCGGCCGTTATTTCTGCTCTTGCTACGCTAGCAAACATCATTTTAAATTATTATTTAATGGATTATTTGCAAGCGACAGGTCTTGCTCTTGCAACAACTATCTCAGGTATCGTACAAACAGCATGTTTTGCGTTCTTCTTATGGCGTTATTTTGGGTTCAGGTTATATGGCTATGCATTCATTAATTTTTTAGGTCGCTACATTGCTCAATTGACACTTATTCTGACCGGTACCTATGCTTGTTACTGTGGCTTTGAGGTGGCCATAACATCTTTAACCTCTGGTGCTTTAAAGCAGACGCTGCTTTATGGTCTTGGCTTTTGGGTGTGGGTTGGACCATTATGTATAATGGCGAGTGCATTGATTTTTTATACACGAAAATTGTTTAATATTACCTTGTATTATCTTGATTAAGGAGACTCTATATGAAAAGTAAGATCATAATGATAGCGGTGCTAATCATGGGTGTGCCTGTCTTTGCTAGTGAGGGAAAAACTTGCGATACCAGAGAACAAGGTTTAATCAGGCAAGCTAAAGATCTATTTAATCAAACAGGATTTGCTGGTCACGTTGCCATTGGCGCTGGCGCTGGATTTTTGCTGGGTGCTTTTGCTGAAAATGTGCCGTACAAAACTATTTTAACGGTAGCGGGAGGTGCTCTTGGCGTGGTTAGTTATTCAAAACAGGATGAGCTTGCGTTAATGGCCGCACGCTTTCAAGTGGCGCGTAAACTAGTGCATCAATTTGAGCAAGCTGAAAAAAAGGCACGGAAATTAGGTGCTAGTACGCAAGATCTTACAAAAATCTATGCTACCGCAGTCGATCCTGTTGGGATGATTATGAAATTTACAAACAAGGAATAAGAGTGAAAACAATACGATCTGCCGGTGTTATTGTCTATTGTAAAAGTAAAGACAAGCTCGAATTTTTGTTGCTTTTATATCCAGGTGGGTATTGGGAGTTTCCCAAGGGTAAGTTAGAAGCAGGCGAAACGGATGAAATTGCTGCTCACCGAGAACTTAAAGAAGAAACAAATCTTGAAGTAGATCTTATTCCGGGCTTTAAAGAAACAATCTCATATACATTCAGGGATAGACAAGGCAATATAATAGAAAAAGATGTTATCTTTTTTGTGGGACAGGCCAAGCAGATGAATGTTATTCTTTCTCCTGAGCACAGAGATTTTAGGTGGTTATCATTTCCTGAGGCGATCAATTATATAGCGCATGCAAATGCGCGTGAGTTGCTACAAAAGGCTCATGACTTTATTACAAAGTAGTAGTGTACATAAAAAGGGTTGTAAGGATTGGGAGTATGGAACAAGAGATACAGAAGTTAGGTGACACTATTCAAGATTTAACGCGCCGCGTAGAGCGGCATGAATGGCGGATTGTAGATTTAGAAAAGCGCCTTATGCTCTATATGCATCAAGCCGATAATCATGCCGAGCATATAGTAGTTGATCAAGAGGCAGACTACAAAGAACCAATCCTAAAGCGGGCAGCATCCAGTTCAGCAGGTGCTACAGTAAAAAATACAGCAGATACTTACATTGGCTGGTTAGTAGGCACACTTGTTGTGGGGGGATTGCTTGCTTGGTTGCTTATGCAGTATCTATGAAAATAGTATCTGCACACATTCTCTTGATACAAATATCGGTATCAAAGCATCAATTATAGGATGGGTGGGTATATGAGCACGCTATGGCCTATATGCGCTACTATATTGGGCTATAGGTGGAAAATCTGGCTTTTATGATGATATGAGGGAAAATTGGTTGCGGGGGCTGGATTTGAACCAGCGACCTTTGGGTTATGAGCCCAACGAGCTACCAGGCTGCTCTACCCCGCGATGCATTTTTTAAGCCTAATCAACGTTCAAGGATTACGTATGGATAATTATGCGATTTTCCAGGTGTGTTGATTGAAAGTTTGATATTATTAGCTTTAATAGTAGAGTTTTTTGGGGGTTTGTCAAATAAAAAAGGCATAGGTATCGATATTTTTGGGTATAAATCTTTCAATGCACGCTCCAAAGGGATGTATTGAAAATATGCAGCAGATTAATGCGCTAATTTTTTTAGGTTTGTACCGTTCCTTGGAGCTTTTCAGGTCCGTGAGGTTTGTTTTCTAGGGCTAGTCCTGCGCCAATGGCAATAAAAGCGGCATGTGTAGTGTAAAAACTCCAATTATCTATAAGATCCCTTTTTACGCTCTTATTCGCTATATTAGGCATTATGCCAGCACAGCACGAGATCGAAGATAAACCTGCTAATACAATGCCACCATAATATAAAAGGTGTTTATCTAAAGAACGAGCAGATGTGGGGGCACAACTTGCTACCAGGCAGATTGTAAGCACTATGGATTTTCTTTTTTGCATGGGTCACCAGACTGTGTGGGGGTTAGTATGTATGTGTTAGTCTAGCCATACCATGCATAAACGCAATGAAAATCAGCAAGCCAACGGATTACTTATCTTCTGTCGCGGCGTTATACCATTGCGCACCACTTATACCCAGCAAGAGCAGGGATATGGCCACAGGAAGAACGCTTTTTTTAGCCAGTGGACTAGTTGCTTTGGCAAAGCCCTGGATATGGAAGTATAAGACGGTGGGCGCTATGCTAGCAGCAAAAATTGCTTGTGTGCGCGCTTTCCATGCAACGCGAGCATCGTGCCGTTCTTGTTGTTGTGCCTGTGTAGTAAGCAGCATCTCTAATCGTTTTGCAGTGTCGCGGCAATCTTGCGCTGCTTGTTCGCATCGAGGGCGGGTATCAAGTTTGCTATCGGTTGCTTGCAAAAAGAATACACTGCATGCTGCTATTGCTAGGATAGAATATTTCATTATGATTCCTTTACGTGCAAACAGGGATTTTGAGTTTTTGCTCCTGCTGGCGCAGGGATAGCGCATTATTTCTTTCTAACCATACGCTTGCTATCAAGGCTATCCATCCACCTACTAAAGTTACCCTACTTTCATGTAGTTTATCGCATGCTAGATAACAGGCGCTTGTGAGCATTAACCCAGCTGATGCGGTAAAGAGAATGGTCTCGGTTGTTGCTGTAGGATTGGTTTGCTCGTGAGTATGTAGTGTGTGTGTATGCGTTGTAGCAATCACATGTGAGCACATACTTGTGCATGCTATGATCACTGCGAGTAGGCGACTAGATATCATGATTACTCCTTTTTTTTGCTGAATCGTCGGTATCTAGTCTACTGCTACTTTTTTATGTTTGCATAGAGTTTGTGTGCAAATGCGGCTTAATGCACATTCTACACGTGCCTCTTTTTACACGGCCCAGCAGTTGCATATATTATTTTTTTTGGGTTGCATCTTTTTGTATGAGCTTGTGATTATGATAGGTAATGTAGGTAGATACACCCAAAATCAGTGCTTGTTTAATTATTTCGCGATTTAAATTCGCAGAATTATTAGTAAATAAGAACCATGTGCGCTGTTCTATGCCTTCTGCAGCCAGCTCATGAAGTTTTACTTGATGCACAATAGAGTTAATGCCGCTTACAACCATTCCAGCGATGCCTACAGCGCGCCATGAATGGGGATTGGCATGGAGAGAGCCTTGATGTGTGATGAGCAAGATAGCAGCTAAAAGTGAGATTATTTTCATGATTATCCTTATGATATCCCCAGAAGATTGGGTTAGATTTTTATTTTTTCTTGAATGACGCTTGTTTGACCGGGACAATTTCCTCTTTTTTTATACTGTCCTTGAGGAGATAATATGCTCCCGGAATGGTAGCTGCCACCATTAATAATCGTGGTATGCGGCTGCCGAGTTTCTGATAGACTTTACATTGAAAGGCTGAGGCACCACCGTAAATTTTGCCATAAACGAACTCTGCCGATATAGGTGTTGTAAGAGCGCAGGCAGTGCCTGCAATTAATTTAGGATACGATGCAATGCTATTGTGCGCAGATTGCGCTCGTTGCATCATATTTTTTCCAAACTCACTCAAATGTTGCGGTAAAGCTTTAATGGCTTGTGTATGGGTTGCGTAGGTGCCATATCCAGCTAGTGCCGCAAGCGGTAAAAAGCCACATTCTTCGCGCGTAGGCAAGCGCTTTTGTTGTATACAAGCGTAGGTAACTACTAATGCTGTAGGCCCGGTAAGGGCTAAAGCAATAGGAGCAACACGCTGTGTGGTTTTATGCAACCATGATTCTTGTTTGGATTTTTGTCCTTGAGCAGCGGGCGCAGTAGCTGCTTCTAAAGTGTTTTTAGCGGCGTATGTTTGTGAAGCTACCAAGGAGCATAAGCCCAAGATCATTATTTGTTTATGCATGAAGGTTATCCTTGCGAGTGTCGTTACGGTTTGCGGTATCTGCGATTAATTTCAACGATGCTCCAGCTAAAAGTAATGGCGCAAGAGCATCACCCAGGTCGGGATTTTTTCTGGTCAAAAACTCATGGTAAAAACATGTGCCCGAGAGCATAAGCCCTGCTGCTGGTAATGCGTATTTGCTTGCATAGTGGGCAACAGTTTTTTGCCATGGGTAGATTTGCATTGTTGCTATGCAGCAACAGATTATAATAAATAATTTCTTATATATGTGAAACCTCCTGTGTTGGGCATATACCAGATAGTTTGCTATTTCTTTGTTCTGATGGGTCTTGAAATCCATGATGTAGTAACATTTTATTAGCTAAAGTAAAAGTGCCCCAGTACGTGATAGCAGTGCCGGCGTAAAGCAGCCATGCTTCTTTTGAAGGCCATTTTTTTTGGGTTATGGCATCTAGGATAGAACAGGTAGACAACCCACTACCAATTGAACTAATAATAACTACGCCCAATACTGCAGTAAGCTTTTTCCAGGGGGCAGGCTTTTGTGACTCATCAGGCAGAGCACATAAACCATGGGTGGTAACTAAAGCTATGAGTATGATTTTTTTTAACATGACTGGTATCCTTTTATGCCTCAATGAGTATGATGGCAATTGCCGTTGTTGTAGTATGTGTTATAGATAGATGTAGTTTACTGTAACGGAGCGAAAAGTCTTTAAAATACTCATTATTAATCCCTAAAAAAGGGCTGCCATTTGTCTGTTTTTTGACCATTACATTTTTGCACACGGTAAATAACGGTAACTTCTGATCGGGTAGCATGATATGCAGTGCCTTATAAAATGCTTCTTTGGCAGCAAACCGCGCAGCAAGGCGTTCTGGTGTTTTTGCGCGATTGCTCAAGCAATACTCAAGCTCTTCGTGAGTAAAAATTCGCTCAAGTTGTTTGCGTGGCCTGGTTGTCCAGTCTGTAAATCGTGCAATTTCTACCGCATCAATCCCCATGGCAAGAATCATGATCGTTGCCGCTCCAATGTCTGATCTAGTGATCTATACATAATAGCCTCTTGTATGTGTGGCACATCTATAGTGCTGGCGCCATCTAAATCAGCAATCGTACGAGCAATTTTTAATATTTTATGATATCCCCGCATACTTAAGTTGAGTTTTTCAAATGCTTTTTTCATAATAAGTTCGGCGGGATTGGTCAAGATACAATAACGTTCTAAAGCATCAGTGCTCATATGTGCATTCCAGGTGGTACTGTTTTGAAAGCGGGCCTGCTGCATAGCAACCGCCTGTGCAACTTGGGCAAACATCTGCGCAGAGCTTTCTTGAGCACCCACGTGTGTTTTAATGGTATCATATTCGATTGATTGCACATTGATGTGGATATCGATGCGATCAAGCAAAGGCCCTGATAATTTTTCCAAATATTTGGCTACCTGTTGCTGGCTGCAGGTGCATGCCCGTTTTTTATCACCAAAAAAACCGCAAGGACATGGATTAAGAGCGGCAACCAAGAGCGCAGATGCAGGAAATGTTATAGACTGATGCACGCGCGCAATGCTCACCTGCTTATTTTCCAAAGGCTGGCGGAGCGCTTCTAATGTTTGTCGTTTAAATTCAGTCAACTCATCCAAAAAAAGAATGCCATTATGCGCCAAGCTCACTTCGCCCGGTTGTGGATACGAGCCGCCTCCAATCAGACCAGCCTGAGAAATGGTGTGATGAGGATCACGAAATGGCCGCTGTGCAACCAAGGGAGCACCGATTAATTTACCACTTATAGAATATATCTTGCTTGTTTGCAGGATTTCCTCAAAAGTCATAGTAGGCATGATAGAGGGCAAGCGTTTGGCAAGCATCGTCTTGCCAGACCCGGGAGGTCCGATAAATAAAATATTATGTCTGCCGGCAGCACTAATTTGCAATGCACGCTTTGCTTGTTGTTGACCTTTAACTTGTGCAAAATCCAATGATTGATCAAGGGCTTGTTGCATAAAAGAGTGTAATGAATGTGGTGTTGGTGCAATAGCAATTTCACCGCGTAGATAAGCAATCAGCTCGGTCAGATGCTGCACCCCTATAATCTCGAGTTCTGCTATTAAGGAGGCTTCTGAAGCATTAGCATGCGGCAAAATAATACGCTTTTTCCCTAGTTTTTGAGCATCGCAGGCGATGGCAAGCGCTCCTTTTATAGATCTGATACTGCCATCAAGTGACAATTCTCCTAAAAAGAGCGTTTCATGCAAAAAAGATTTTGGGATATCAAGATGTTCTGCAGCAAGCAAAATGCCAATAGCGATAGGCAGATCAAAGAGTGTACCCTCTTTTTTTAAATCGGCAGGGGCTAAATTTACCGTAATACGTTTGGCCGGAAGGCGTATACCACTATTTTTTAAAGCGGTGGATATGCGCTTGCTGCTTTCTTTAATTGCGGTATCAGGAAGACCTACAATATAAAATTGGATAAGACCATTTGATAAATCAACTTCAACTTCAACTGAATGGGCATCAATGCCGATGGTCGTTGCGGAAAATATTTTTGCATGCATGGTGATCTATGAAGTAAGAAAGATTATGAATTTAGTAGTATTGAAGGTCATTCTACTATATCTTTTATCATTTGGAAATAAGATATTTATATAATACATGCTAAGAACTCAATCAGATAATTGTGCTATCTGGAGGTGGTAGTTTTTAAAAAAATTACTTACAATTATGCCCTACGGATAGTGCATCGACCTGGTTGGTCAGCCATGCATGCTTAATCAGCGGGTCATGGAACGCTTTCTCTGATCAATATAATCAATCAATAAGGATTGTTGTATGACACATAACAAGATACAACTGATGGTATACTGTGGGCTTTATATGCTCCTTGGTATCCACGCAAATCTTCAACCGGCTGTGCTCTTGACCGGTGATCCAAATGCTCCAGCAGATACGAGTTTTTCTTTTCCTCTGCTCACGTATGCGAGCGGCAGAAAAGGTAATTTTTTTTATGTGGGAGCAAATCCATCGGTGAGTGGATTGGGTCTTGCAAAAGAGTACGCACTCAGTTGGGTTTCTGCCTATGCAACACAGTTTACACCCATTGCCCCTGCGCAAGTGACACTTAATAATGTGCCAGAACAAGCCAACCCTCTTTATGATGCGGGCATTAGCCTGCTTGATGTCATACTCAGTCAGGATTCATCTACCGTGTTATCAGAGCGTCCTGTTATGGTGATTGCCAATGCCCCATCGTCGGTCTATGTAGTAGAAAATGTTAGTCAAAAGTCAGTACTAAGTGCCCAAAATCTTAAAGATGCACTTGGGAATGTGACCCCACAAATTTTGGCCTTAGAGGCAACCGCGGGAAACCGTGGTGGCTACAAAAGTCGTACCGGTGCCTTTGCAGCGGTAGCAAATCAAGCGGGTAATTTTTATGGTGCTGGCAGTGGTGTTGCATTGTTATCATTCTTGACTCAGCCAGGTGAAAATGAGACAAAGCAGCTAACATTTGTGGAATTTGATGCCCAATTGCCTGTTGGACAAGCGCAACCAGGGGCTGGACGAGCAGCGGCTATTAATCCAAACTCATCTTTTGTGCAGATAACTGATCCAGTTGCTGCAATAAGCAATGCCGTTGATTTGCACTGGAGTTCATCATTGCAATGTTTATATGTTGCATTAGACGTTACCGCAGGAGCAAACAGTGGCGATGGCGCAAAAGCGATTCTTGTAGGGCAGGCAGATGCAGATGGTCGCCTTTTTTTTAATTCTATAGCACCCAACACGGTTTTTACCGGACAAAATGATATAGTAGGTACCGTTGGTGCCAATACAGAGGTAGGAATTCATAAGGTAAGAACTTTTGTAACCTCAACCTATCTTGATTATTTGGTAGTAGTTGGGGGCAATGGTGCTTTTGCTACAACGCAAAGCAATGTATATGCATTGCCACTGGTCAACAATACGAATGCTACTAATGTAGTGGATATGACCACGCAAGGAACATTAGCCAATAAAAATGTACCACCAACGCAATACTTTGCTCAAGGAACACAAAGATTATTGCATCGTGGGGTTATTGTGCCTGCAACAACACCAGCTGATATTTTTACATCAGATTCGATTCCTGCTAATAATCCTGCAATTGTTGGCGCAGGTCCCTTGGCTGCGGGTCCTATTGAGGATCTCATCATTGTAGGAGATACTGTCTTTGTACGCGTAGTTACTCCAGCAGCCGGTCAAAATCCTGGCATATTTTATTCCCAAGCATTATTGGATGATCAAGGGCAAATAGCATCGTGGACGCAATGGCAACGAGCTGCAGGAACCATACAGCCAGTTTTTGGGTTTGGATATAATGATGCCCAGGCCACTATAACCATGATGTTTGGTGCAAATACAGCATCCATTAATACGGTGCAACGTACCCAATGGGCAGAAGGAAATGCGGCAGGGATGTACCCTCTTTCTGTGACCTTGGCTGGACAATTTCCGCTAGTTGATGGCGGTATTCAAGGTTTTTTTGATGTACCACAGAATGCGCCCGGATTGAATGATATTTCAGTTATCATGGCAACAGGCGTTAATAATGTAGCGCTTATTCAAACCGGCCAAAATAATGCCGGCACCTTTTCACCCGTTGTTGGTGCTGCGTTTGAAAATCCGCAACTATTTACTGAGGGAACGTTAACGGCAGATGCCAATGCCTATGTTGTAGTCATCTCTGGTGGCGCACTACAAGAGGTGGGCCCTCTTGTGGGGGCAGAAATCGCTACCAATGGTCCAGGAGGTGATCAAGGATATTTGTTTGTAGGTGGTGCTGGTGGGTTGGCCGTGTTAACCGATCAAAACGGTCAGGGCTGGAATACCGCAGTTGGATTGGGCCAACAGTTTGCTGGACTGACCCAAGGCATGTCATTTAAACAAGTTGGTGATTATCCTTTTATCAACTCACTCACCTATGATGATAATTTTTTATATGTGGTAACAGATACTCAGGTGTATCGTCTTGATCTAACTGATCCAACATTTCCTGCAACAACCATTGCTACTTTAGAATCTATTGGTCAAACAGCACAAGGTACTTTTTTTGACGGTATTTTCTCAGACAAGTTTGCTCTCCTTGCAACCAACAACGGTCTTTTTAGGGTAGGTGATGGCAATAATATCCAAACAGCATTGACGCCTACAGATGTTGGGTGGGTGCCCGTAATTGTGCCCGAAGGGTATGGCCCGGTTATTTACTTGCAGGGTATTTCCACCACGGGTAGGTCACAAGATGTTGCACGTGGCCAAGGTGGCGCTGTATATGCGTTGAGTGCATATTTAGGCAAATATAGGGCTCAAGTAAATAGGTATCGCGTTAACCCTGTTGATACCAGTGTTGTGGATGAAACAACTATCACACCGGTAGGTGATCTTACGTATCAAAACACCTTAACATCATTTATCAATTTTGGTGGACCACGTAATCTGTTTACTACTGATGGAGCATTCGATGCAGGCGCGAGCAATCGTGATCTTATAGAAAATCCATATATCAAAGCAGGGCGCTATAAAAAGAGTTTTGTTACCATACCAGTTAATGTGGCAGAAGGTTCTGCATTTGCAGCTATTGTGCGTAATTCAACGCTCGGCAGTTGGCTTATTGCTGGTGATATGGGCTTAAGAGTTAATGAATAGATTTTGCATGATAAGGATTTGTATAATGCTGGGTAGCAAAAATAATATACGTTTTCTAGCCTGTGCAGTGGCGGTTATGACAACAACTGTCTCTGCTATGAACTTGACTCATTTATCCAATATTTTTTTAGAGCCTGAATTCCATTTTGATAAATGTTTTCAGCTTGGTCTGATGGTGAGCCGTGGTATTGGCACGCAATCATTTAATAGTCTTGGTTGCGTAGGAACCCCTTTGCAAATTTGGGATGCTGAGCAAGATGCGCTTAAAATGTTGCAAGGATTTCCAGCCGATAGTGCTATTGGTATGCTCAGTAGCCGTATTAATGCAGATGATGATGGAGTGCGTGGTCATTTTGTTGTTAACGGTTGTCTCGATCTGCTCTATGGTATTGGTTCAGCGGTGCGGTATCAGTTTTATGATGATTTTTTATTAAGTATCTATATTCCCTTTTATAGCATGCGTCTTGCCAACGTTTCTTGGTGCAACCTTACCTTAGATGTAACTGATCAAGATTCTCGTGTGCGCGAATATCTGACTGATAATTTTTTTGCGAATGTACAAGATTTAGGATGTCTCTATTTGCAAGATTGGAAGCGAACAGGATTTGGCGACACTATTGTATTGCTTGAATGGATAAAGGATTTTCCACAAGACAAGCCATTAGTTAAAAATGTAAATTTAAATCTTCGCTTTGGGGTGTCGCTACCCACGGGATTAAAAGAGGATGAGGATCTTATATTTGCGGTACCGTTTGGCAATGATGGGGCCTATGGCCTGCCATTTGGCGCAGGTATTGAGCTTACCTTGGGACGGCATATGAAGGGCGGAGTAGACGTAGAACTGCTGCAACTTTTTGGCAACTCTAAGCTGCGGCGTATAAAAACTGATCCCGATCAAACAGAGTTATTGCTTTTGCAGAAAGCATGTACCTATAAAGATTGGGGCCTTACGCAACAATTTACATTATTTGGGGAACTTTTTGAATTTTATAAAGGCCTAACATTCGAGTTTGGGTATCAGTATGTTAAGCACGGTGCCGATCACTTATCGCTTGAGACCTTTGATTTTTCTACTGAGGTAGCCAATAGCGCTACTAGTTTATCAGACTGGACTTCACATACCTGTTGGCTCACGCTTTTGTATGATCAAGGGTATGAAAAAGAACGGGATATGCAGGTAAAGCCACAGTATGCATTATTTGCTCAGCTACCATTTAATGGAACGCGATCCGCACTCTTTTCTACCGTAGGCGCCTACGTCACGATAGACTTTTAATAATCTAAATCATTGCTTGTTCAAAAGCCACTATGATACTTTTGCATAAAAGTAGACCAGCTTTTGTGTGATCATCTAATTTTTATAAGGGGGTAGGGCAATGATGAGAAAGTTCTTAGCGGTCACGGGTATTTTGTTTATAAGTATGATGATGTACCTTGAACTCGGGGTTCAATCAAATACAGGTAATCCAATTGCTGCGCATATTGCCGATTATAAAATCCAAATTAGAAGCATCGATTCCATGATTGCTGATATTCAGCATCATTTACCTTCCAATCGTGAATTTAGTCTCGCCGCCCTGGACGCCCATATAGATATTGCCAGTTTAAAGGCGCGTAAACAGGCATTAAAAGCCTCCATAGATTTTTTACAGGCACAGATACATACCACAAAGACATTTTAAAAAAAGGGGATAGAAGTATGAACATCAAGATAGTCATTGTTGCGCTTATAGCAAGTGGATCTTTATATGCAGATGAGGTAAGCCGCTTGCGCAAGCATATACGGGATAATGAGCAAAAGATAGCCAATCTAGAACAAGAAAACGATCGCCTGCAAATAAAGTTAGATAGATTGCTGCGAGCACAAAGGCCTGTTTATTATACGCGTGGGTCACGAGGATCTGTCGTTGGCTCTGGCGTGCGTGATGTTGGCTATGGTGTTGGTGAAGTCGCCCATGGAGTTGGTGAGGGTGTAGCTGATGTTGCCGAAGGTGTAGGTGAAGGAATAGGATCAATTTTTGGTAGATAGTTTTGCTATAACAAGATTAAGGCCATATCGATACTGATATGGCCTTAATTACTAGGAGCTGGGGATGAAAAGAATTAGTGCTGTTATGCTAGTAAACATCATAACCCTATATTGTGTTATGCAAGCATCTGAGTCATTAGAAAAAAAGAGAGAAGTGTCAGAGGCTGCATCTGCTTTAGTAGAGCAACCGCAACCATTTGCTACGCATGGTATGCTTATATTTTTAGATACCAGTGAAAAAACTATAGACAAACCTGGCAATATAGTAGTCAGCTCAGCATTGTTTGTAGCTTTGCACCAAAAACCAGCGCCTATTATAGCAACTACGCATAGTATGAAGCTTATTGTGGAAACGCCAACATTAACAGAACTTGCTGAATCTTCAGAAGATTTTCATTCTGAGCTTATGGCGGTGGCAGGCTTTATTAAAGAAGGTTTAGCTATTCCTGATAAAGACTTGCGTAATATTAAGTCATATTTAGAGCATCACAGAGGATCTGTGATTAAGGAACGATTGAACTTTAATATCCATGATTGGGTCATTAAAGAGCTAAGCCCACATCTTTTATTATTAATTCCTCGTGATTATATAGAAAATATGCAAAAAAAGTATCCACATCAAAGTCAGGCATCTTTTTCGAGCACTGAATTATCATTAGGACTTAAGATTAATGCTCTAGTTTCGATTGAATCATTTACTGATTACATTAAAGCCTATCAACCATTAACAGATCCGATACAGTATCAGACAGTTGTTGCCGAAAACTTTACACATGCTGTTCAGAAAATTTTTATAACGAATGCAGAATATGCCAAAGTATATGAAAGGGCAGCTGCTAAGCCTCAGCTACCAACGTGGATGTTCTTTCTTATGGGTCATGGAAAGGTAGGTGAGATAGTTGGTTTATCCATTAAGCAGTTTAAAATGTTTGTTGATTTTCTTGAGAAAATTAGCACAAAATTATTGGCATACGTTTCTTGCTTTGGAGGGGGTCAAAATATAGAAGCTGTGTATAAAGAAGCCCAAAATACATTACTCAAATCATATCCTTTTGCCATTCTGGTGTCTGGTATAGCAGATACTACGGTTAATTCGCCTATTGCCTACGGTCAAATTATAAAAAATGGTTTTATAACATATGATTTTGGAAAGTTTTTCTCTGTGGCATCGCATGCAGATACCGTTAATTTTGCAGAGCTGTTTTCATATGTTTATCCTGAATCACAAGAGATAGATATATATAATACTGCGCAGTTAAAATTGCCTGGGATGCCATGGTTTAATGTGATTGATCAAAAACGAAAAATAGCATCGATTGGCAATGTGTTGACAGAGATACGCAACATACCGCTTAATGTAACAGAATTTTTCAATATTAAAGAGCCATTAGCTCTTCTTCTTCGCCCTAATTATGTTCCATTCCCACTTATTATCTCCACATCATATATGCCAGTATTGATTGCCACAAACCCGGAAAAAGTTATTTTTATAGATCGATTAGAAGTTCCAAATATTACGTTTGAGCAATTTCTAGCATCGTTTGATCAACTGCAAAAAGAATATGGTACTTACACCTATATTTTTGGTAAATTAAACTTAAAAAATAAAGAAGAGTATGAAAATCTCGTACTTGTAATCCGTGATAAGAATAGGTATGTGCTAACATTACCTAAAGAATACCCAGCTGCGCGCTATAATCCATCATCACTACTTGGGTGGGAGGGGGTAAACAATAAAGCTGTAGTAGATCTGCAAAAAATTTTAAAACAGCACGCGGGTAGTGCTCGCGTGCAAGAAGTGTTGCGCGCAGCTACCATGCTGCCAAGCAAAAAAGAGATAGAATCGGAAGAATCATTACAATTGCCACCGCTAATCCAAGGCGTTACAAGATATTGATTGAGTTTAATCTTATTACCACCAAGCTTTAGCTTTATACTATAAAGGCCATATCAGAATCGATATGGCCTATCATTTCTTGTACACTACAATGCGTGCTTAAGCCATGGTGCTTTTCATTTTAGCGTGAGCGCGTTCGATAGCTTTTTGTAAGCGCTTGATTTTTGGCTCAATATACTGTTCTTGCTCTTCAAGGGTGAGGAGTAACAATGAAGATGAAGCAATATCATTCTTAATCTGTTGGTAAAATATATCAGGCAGTTCGGTGCCGGCAATATCTAAAAAGAAGCAGTAGCGTTCCAAAAGCGTTACAAACAGACCATTAAGATCATCATAATCGATGATAATGTTATGATCCATGAGCGCAGCCAACTGCTCAGAGATATTTTTTACCGTTTGCCAGGTATCCATCTGATCTTCTGGGCTCCAGATAAGTTTACTCAAGCCTACTTCTAAGAAAATTAATAATGATTTACGCAACTCTTCTGCGCTAATATCAGATGTGCCATAGTTGTTGTTTAAAGTATCATAAATCTCTTGCGATAATTCTTTAGAAAGATCAGTAGCAATTGTTTGCGCTCCTGCCACATCCATACTATTAAAGAGTGCGCATTCGCAAGAAAAGCGGGTGTAGAGTAGTTTGTTTATCTTATCTTGCAGCACATGGATATGGGATGTTCTTTGCACAAGAAAGTATCCTGCTAGTAATGATGGCAAATCTTGCAATAAAAGTTGGAATGCATATGCATTGATATAGGGGCATCGCTTTTCTCCATCTGAAAAAAGACGCAATACCTGTTGGGCATAGGCAAGGGGCTGCTCTGTTTTTTTGCCATGCTCTAAAAATTGCATAATATGGGCAAAATTACTGGGCAATACAATCTCTGTATAATCGGGATGATTGTAGGTTTTTTCTAGAAAATGGGTAAAACCTTCGGCAGTAGTCTTTACGGGTGCGCAAAGATCGCGTACAGTATCATATACATCTTGATTATCAAGCGCGTATGTATTAAAACTACATAATGCACCCAGTAGTAATGACAGTAGCTTTATGTTCATTGAATAACCCCTTTGATACAATTATACTAATAAGAAACCATACTAGCTGAATCGTATAATGATTCAAGCCCTTAATATGTATCATAAGGTATGATAAAAGGTAAAGGGTTTTCATGGCATTATATTTTTATCAGGCATTTTCAAAAACGGGTAAGCGGGTAAATGGTTATATAGATGCCCCTTCAGAACAAGGTGCAAAAGATCAGCTCAGCAAGCAGGGGCTTTTCCCAATATCAATTGCTATAGGGAGCGCTGAAAGTCGTTTGCCGTGGTGGCGACGCTTGTTTACGCGAGGCGTTTCGGTTAAAGAAAAAATTCTTTTTACCAAACAATTGGCAATCTTATTGCGTTCAGGTATTCCTCTTTTGCAGGCATTGGAACTTTTAGTTGAACATTTCGAGGGCGGGCTGCGCAGCACGATTGTTGCTATTAAGGATGATATCAAAGAAGGTCGATCATTAGCCGATGCATTGAAAAAGTTCCCCAAAACATTTGATATTATTTATGTGCAGCTGGTGCGTGCTGGGGAAGCAAGCGGCAATTTAGAGCCCATTCTTGAACGGCTTACCAGCTTTTTAGAGCGCCGTGAAGAAATTAGAAAAAAAATTGGCTCAGCATTGCGTATGCCACTCATTCAACTTAGCCGTAGCCGTTGTTGTGGTTGCGGTGCTACTGGTGGTTGTGGTACCTACTATGGCTGAAAACTTTTTCAATTTGAGCAGGAGCTGCCATTGCCCACGCGTATTTTGATGGGCATATCTAACTTTTTTGTTTCCTATTACTTGATCATGCTTATTGTAGCTATTATAGGAGGTATTGGGTTCAAATATTGGGCATCAACGCCAAGTGGCGCGCGCATGATAGATAGGCTGTTATTGCGTATTCCTATCATTAGTTATTTTTCCCGTATGAATGCGATTGTGCAGTTTAGTTATACGCTTGGCATGTTAGAAGAAGCCCGAGTTAATTTAGCAGAATCATTGGATATTGTCGTAAGTATTATTGATAACCGCATTTTGGCAGATACGCTTAAAGAAGCGCGTGATAAGATTATCAAGCAAGGTAAAATTACGCAGTATCTTAAGCAGACAGACATTTTCCCCCCGATAGCCATTTATCTGATGAAAACGGGTGAAGAGACAGGCAAGTTAGGAGAGATGTTATTAACAGTGGCACATACTTATGAAGAGGAGTTAAAAGAATATTCAGATGGCTTAGCGGCAAAAATAGGACCAATGATGCTTATAGGGATGGCCCTCATTGTTGGATTTATTGTATTTTCAATTGCGCTCCCAATGCTCAAAATGAATGAGCTGGCAGGCGCTGGTTTATAGGAGAATATTATGATTACCATGGCACGGCACAGTCGATCCGGGTTTAGCTTAATTGAGATCTTAATTGCATTAACCATTATTACTATTTTGGGTGTGATAGTGGTACCATCACTGTTTAAGTATCGCAGTGATGCCCAGCTTACTTCTGCTAAAGGGACGCTTAAAAATCTTAACTTAGCAATCCAAAGTTTTAGTACCGATACAGGCAGCAGCCAAGACGCTTCAAGATCTTGTTAAAAAGCCACTTAATGATGAGCTTGCCAAAGATTGGAAAGGTCCTTATTTAGAAAGTAAAAATATTCCAAAGGATCCATGGGGCAGCCCATTCCAATATATGGTAACACCGGGTGGAGCGCATGAGATATGAACTATTCATACAGGACCGAAAAAGAAATCTGCACCACAATCAGAATGGATCAATGTTTGGGATCTTTAAGAGTCTAAGTTGTCATCTATGAAACAAAGCTGCGGTGGATTTTCGTTAATTGAGATTTTGGTTGCCATAGCGCTTATTGCGATTATGGCAACCATTGTGATCCTAACCTCAGACCACGAAGACCTGGCGTAGAGCGCCAGCAGGTTATTACACGTTTAACACTTTAACACAGCTTGCTTGGTATAATGCTTTGATGACAACAAAAGTACATAAAATTTTGTTTGATCTAGAAAAAAGACGCGTGCAGCTGCAGGCAGAGACGGATAAAAAGGATTGGCAAGGCGAGGCGGTCTTTGAGCCGATTAGGGCGGCTGATGTGCATAGCTCCGTTTGCATGGCCAAAAAATTTGGAAATAAAAAATTTTTATGTTGAAGGCTCTGATGAGATGGAGCGTATAGCTGGACGTCCTGACGGCAAAATATGGTTTTTTGTTGTGCCATCGGGCCTTGCTCAGAATGTTATTATCAATTTTATAGATACGCTTGACCGTGTTAATAATAAGCCGCGTACAATCGGCCTGGTACTCAACCCTTTTTCAGCGCAATTTAAAGTTTATGATACTTTCCAAAAATAGTGCAACGAAAATAGTACGATTTTGGGCCCGCTTTACGGCTTTTCGCTTGACGGGCCCTTGTAAGCCACACGCGGGGTTTACTTTATAGAAACCTTAATAGCGCTTGCTATTGTTGGCATCATATTAACGCCACTATTCGTTTCGCTATCTACCTTATTTCAAAGTGTGTTGAGTCGTTCTATGCAAATTGATCGTATTATACAGGTAAAAGCATTTTTGATTGATGCGCGTCTTGCTCAGCCACAAGATGCAACAAATTTTGAGCTCGAGAAAAAGATCAATAAGCCCGCTACAACATTAAAGTATACGCTGCAGCTGCCTGAAGATTCACCATTTAAAAAATTTCCGAATCTGTATAAAGAGCAGATCACCTGGCAATGGCAGCAGGCAACCACTACACGTACCGATACCTTAGTCACCTTTTTGTATAAACCAAAGCGTGGTAACCCATGATAAAATCAGGATTTACTCTGATAGAAGTTTTGCTTGCCAGCCTTATAGCAGCTATCTTGGGTGGGTTGCTGTTGACAACCTTTTACCAAACAAATCGCTCAACATAGTCGATGAGCAATCTTATATATACGCATGAAAAAATAGCGCTAGTTGTTTCTAGTCTGGAACATGATCTGAGTGGAGCATTTATTCCTGCGCAGAGAAAAAAAGAGAACAAGCCGGGAAATAAAGCAGTGCCAGAAGATCGAACGCAAGCAAAAACCATTGACGCATATTTTTTATAGCATTAATAAAAATAACCAGTTAGATACCTTAACGTTTATCACTAATAATCCAATGCAGGTCTATTGGAGTGCGCGTGCTGGTGGTGCACGCCCACGTATTGCACGGGTAGTCTATCGTCTTGTGCCAGTTGCAGCAAAGCGTGCGAATGCGCCGCAATCCTATGCTTTAATGCGCCAAGAATCATCAAATTTGGATTTTGATGCCTATAAATCAGATGCAGCACAACCGATCCGTGCATTCGAACTGATCGATGGCATTAAGGAACTAAAAATATCGTTTGGTGCGCAGATAGAAAAAAAGGAGGAAGGTAAAAAGGCTGCAGCACAAGCAGGCAAAAAGCAAGGACAAAAAAAGCCAGAAACGACCTACAAAAAATTTGATGACTGGAATGTGGAAGAGCAGCAGGAGCAGGAGCAAGAAAAGCGACGTATCGTACCGCATGATGTTGATGGCACACTCACCCTGTGGGACGCGCAAAAAAAATATACAACCACAATCAATTTTAAAATTGCTATACTACCTGATCTTGAGCTGCAAGAGCAGGCGCCAGCAGAAAAAAAGATACCCATGAATACCATGATTAATGCGCTCAATGGGGCACAAGAAGCAATGAAACAATATAACGAGGCGAGAGCGGCATGAATAACACGCAGCGGCCAGGATATATTCTTGTAGTGGCTCTTATGATAATTGGACTTTCGGTAGTATTGGTTACCTACGTCACATTCAAGGCATCGGCATACACTCCCTTTGCTCAAGCTATGGTTGATCGTGAAAAAGCTACACAACTTGCCTTGAGCGGTGTGCAAGTCGCTTGCGCCCAGTTGGCACAAGAGCCAAAAAAACAGCAAGAAACAGCAGAGGAGCACAAGCACGATCAGGCTCAGGCAGAAGGTAACAGTGACCGTGATCTGTTAAAAATGTTGTTACCTATTAAAAATCAATGGCAAAAGTTTACGCTCAAAAAAGCACGAGATGGTGTTAATGGCACTATTGAAGTTTGCATTGTCAGTGAGTATGGCAAGATTGATATTAATGCCTTATATGATTTTAAAAAGCATGATTTTAATGATCTTGGTGCTCCTAAAGGCGAAGCAAAAAAAACATTGGAGCTCCTGTTTGACCGCATTAAGCAGCAGATAGGGGGAGAAAATTTATTTCCAGCATTTGAAAAATTTTTGAAAGAAAGGCAGTATAAACTACACGATGTCACAGAGTTGTTGACTATTAAGGAGTTTGAACTGTTTAAAAGGAATGTATTTTATGAACCGCCGGAGCAAAAAAGTATGCAGGCTCCTGCGCAAAAACGCCCTATTTATTTAACAGATATTTTTACAGTATGGGCAGATGCGAAAATAAATCCATGGCTGATATCAGACTCATTGAGTGCATTATTAGATTTAAAACGAGCAGATGGTAATGAGCATCCGGCAGAAGAATTTGCCGAAAGCATAAAAAAGTTTAAGAGTAGTCTTGTGTGGCCAGCAGATTGGGATCTAATTTTTGCACCATTATATGGAAAGCAGTTTGCTAGTTTACCAAAAGGTAGTGAATATTATTTAAATACTAAATTTGAAACATCGACCTTCTCCGTGCTATCGTATGGAAACGTTGGTAAATTTACACAAAAAATAATGGCCATTGTAGAGCGTATAGAAGCAGAAAATGCGCATGTGGAAGTAATTATTAAAAAACTATATTGGCTTTGAATATAAAGAGGGGCTACGTTGCAAGGTAAAATAGAAACCCGTGTTGGCATATTTGTATTAGTGGCTATAGGTATTTTTATATACATGGGTTTTCAGATTGATGCATTTAGATTTAATAAAGGCAGCTATAACTCATACACCATGTTTTTTAAAGACATATCAGGATTAACGCGCAAGGCGGAAGTTCGGATTGCCGGTGTTAAAGTCGGCTGGGTTGAAAGCAGAGAACTCATAGCTGATGAGAGCCAAGCAGAAGTACAAATTATGGTACGTAAAGAATATACCATCTACCAAGATGCGCATGCCATTATACGTCAAGAAGGCTTGTTGGGACCTAAATACCTTGAACTGGTTCCAGGTAACCCGTTATTGCCATGTATTCAAGCAGGAGGAACCCTGGGTGAGCCAAATGTTGCTCCGGTATCCATGGATGAGCTGCTGCAGAAGTTTAAAACAATAGCCGCTAATGTTGAATCGGTCACAGATTCACTTAAAGAGACAATGGGCGGTGTACAGGGTCAGGATAGATTAGAGCGATGTTTGATAACTTTAGTGATACATCAGACAAGCTTGCATCAGTATCAGATATTTTAGAGCGTGCCTTTACGCGCAATGAAGATAATTTGGATTCATTGCTCGAGATCGGAGAAAGCGTACGACGCGTTGCAGATAAATTGGAAGGCGATCTTTTCCCTTCTTTCCAAGATAGTATCGAAAAAATTTCTGATGTGTTTGACCGTGATTTTAATCGTGTAGCCGATAAGCTTAGTGCAACAGCGGATTCACTTGAGGAGGCATCGATTCAAGCCCGTGATAGTTTTGGGCATATAACCTCAGTTACTCAAAAGATCGATGAAGGGCAAGGACTCATTGTAAGCTATCAATGAAGATGAAACCTATCGTGATTTAAAGGTGACGGTAGAAGGGCTGAAGAATTATTTCTCTAAGGTTAATAGACTGCAGGTGGTATTTGATGGTCATAGCGAAACTATGTCAAGACCGGGAGAAAGTTACCGCTACGAAGATTCTAAGTTCTTTTTTGATGTGCGTGTACATCCTAATGAAGATAGTTTCTATATATTTGAATTGGCATCATCTGAACGCGGTTGGCGTGATGAACGAGAAATCATTAAAACATATAGCGATAGCCGTGGTCGAGAAATTGATTCTTATGCTCTTAAGCTTACTGATGATGAAAGGCTTGAGGATGTCTATGCTGTTACTGAGACAGTGCTGACCAGAAACACAGTTAAATTTGGTCTACAATTTGGTAAGATTTTTAGCTCTTTGGCGTTGCGATTTGGTATTTTTGAAAATAGCGGTGGTTTAGCAGCAGATGTTGATATACCATTTAGAACCGACAAATTCCGTTGGGTAACAACATTAGAGATGTATGATATGACCGGTTGGAATCGTATTAATCCATGTTATGGCAATACCGTGCGTCATATGTTTGATAGACGTCCGCATCTTAAGTGGCTTAATCGTATGTTCTTCTTGCGCAATATTTACTTTACGTTTGGCGCAGATGATTTTGTCAGTAAGCGCAACGCGAGCACTTTTGTGGGTGCTGGTATGCGGTTTGGGGATGATGATGTTAAGTATCTCTTGCCAAGTTTTAGTGGCTCTCTGGGTGTAAATTAATATGAATATACTGCAGTATCAGTCAGTTGGTATACTACTCACACAGGGCATGTATTGTTGTGTTAATGCATTAATTCTTGGCTATCTACTTTATCGATGGAGTCACATTAATCGTTTTTTATTATTTTTTAATCAGGCATTGATTGATTCTGCCGTTTCTTTATTAATCATCATAGGTACGCAAGCATTTTTTGTGGTCTATTTTTGCCGCATGCAGTATGTAAGTCGTCTCTTTTTAGGTCCCGTTGCGGATCGATGTATCCCAGGTCTTGATCTTGCATCAATGATACTGCATAGTTCATTGCCCATAGTTATGGTGATTGGTCTTATAGCAATGACTATACAGTTTTTTTTTGTACGATCGCAGTATGCCGATCTTGATGATGACCATTTAATGTTCTATCTTGTCATCAGTAATGGGGTGGCAAGTCTTGTGAAATATGGTTTTATTGTAGCATTGTACGCATAATGTAAAGGGAAAAATATGGCATGGCATCATTCTCTTGCAGATTTTTTTATCACGGAATGGCTCTGGAGTATGACACTTGGTTCATATCATGCGCTGCTAGCTACCTTGTTTTTTATTTTTTTATTACGCTATAGTGCTAAGTTTGGATGGATTGCATCAATCATTGCCGCGGCCACCGCTAATCTATTTTCCTATATTGTGTATGGATTTTTGGTTGTGGGCGTTATCGCCAAGGGGGTTGACCGCGCCTATATACCGATGCCTGTTGAATCACCGCAGGGGGATATCTCATGGGCTGTGGGCATGTATCTGGGGTTATTGTATTGTATTTTGCAGGCATTATTTTTTTACATTGTCCGCCTTTTTTACCCGCTCCATTTTTGGCGGGTAGTTAGCTTAGCGTTGATTGCCCAAATGCTTGCAGCACTCAGCGTGCATCTTTTATTACCAGCCCATTAAAAACTAGGCGGCAGCGATGAGACTGCCGCCTTTTGATTGCCTATTATCTGGCGAAACTTTTTCTACGTATAAAATCACGTATAAATGTGGCAAGCTTGCCTTCTGGCCGCGTCGCATCGAGCACTGCAGATAGTGTGTGTGCTGGCGCTTTTTCAGCTAATAACGTGAGCAGCTCTAGATTATTTTGAGCATTGATAAAGTCCACGGCGCGAATACGCGCTCCTCTATCAATAAGCGTACGGGCTACTTCTGTGTGTTGTTTGGCAACGGCAAATGATAAGGGCGTGCTTGTATCTTCTTGGTAATTAACATCGGCACCGTGCCCAATTGCTTGTTCTATCTGGGCAAGATCTCCTTGGGCCGCGGCGAGTAATAATGCTTTATTCTGCTCGGTTAATGATATAGCAGGGTGTGTGGCGTGAGCTGCTTTATGTTCAGCTTCTTTTTCCCATTCGGGGCTCATAGGCTTTGGCTGCCATACTGGCATCGTTGCTCCCTGTATAATGTGATTAATTTCCAGATGCATAGCTTGTGCAACGGATGGGTTAAGCTTTTTCATGGAATCTGCAAGGGCTTTCATAGCATTAATAGTAGCATCAGATACTGGTTGTTTGGCAAGATGAGCAAATTGTGTTTGCGCTATGTTGACTCGATGCGCTTGATCAAGATTTTTTTGTAACTGTGCCGCGGTAGGTGCATCAAGTTTACGCATGGTGGCAATCATTGCATTGAGCTGTTTTTCAGATTGTTGAGAAAAGTCATGCAGGGCTAATGCCTGGTAGAATTGCTCCTTTAATGTGGTTATTTTTTGGCGTGCCTGAGCGTGCTGTGCTGATCCTATCGTAGGAGTTTTAACCAGGGCTGCACCGGCAGGCTTTGCAGGTTTTTTGATTAAGACTTTTTTTTGTAGAGCTGGTTTTGATAATGGTTTTTTTGGTTGCGTTGTATGTATGCGCACTGGCAGTAGCAGGATTAGCATGTATACGCTATATTTTTGCATCATAATGATTCCTCTGTTTCTTCTTCCTCTTCACCTTCAAATCCAGGTTCTATAGCAATACTCGGTCCGCCTTCTAGGTTTTCAAATTCAGCGTGGGCTTGTTGGAGTTCTGTAGTCAAGGTTGCAAGTTTTTCGTGCAATGCCTCGGGTGTAATTGTTGCGATGGTAGACGGGCGTTTTGCAGGGGCTAGCGCAGCAAGCTGTTGCAATGTACTGGTGGCTGCAGAGATATCAAAAGCAGGATTTTGTTTCCTGACCTGCTCGATACGCTCACGTAGATGCGTAGCAAGATCATAGGCGATAGCATTGCTCTCTGCACTGGTTATAAGATTTGCTTTATCAAGATCTGTTCTATTATGTACAAAAAATTGTGCATCGTCGATCAGGTTTTGTAGTTGGGTTGTGTTGTGTGCATTGTAGGTCGATTGAGCTTGTACTGCCGGATAACCACCCATAATATCGGCATATGCCTCTTCAGCCACGGTACGTATATCACGGGCTTGTGGAGAATCATCAAGGCTATTTATAAGATTGGTATACTCCGCAACCACATCAGCTTGTCCCGGATTATCGTGCAATTTTTGCAACAGCGTAGCCAGCTGCTTGCGCTTTTGTTCTAATTGCTCAGATGGGCCTACTGGCGCAGAAACATTGGTACCTTGCTCCTGAGAGGGTGGCTGTTGTTTTGGTGCTGCTTGCTGGAAGAGGCTGGAATTGCTTCCAGCCTCTTGCTCTATGGATTCTTGGTGCGATGGTGAGCTAGCTATTTTTTTTTTTGTGAATTTTGAAAGTCTTCAACGTCTTGTTGGGTAGCCTGACTTAATGGTATGTCATGTGCATTTAAATAGTTCAAGAATTCTTGTCGTGTTACTTTATTAAAACCGGATGCAGCACCAGGTAACTCAAGGGTCATAATATCGACTTCTTGTGGAGCCAGCTCCTTTATGTCTGCAGGTGCGTATGGGCGACTATGGTCAATATTAGCCCATGCGGTTTCTGCTGATAATTTAAGATTACGCTCTTGGGTTGAATCGCCAAGACCAGCTATGATTCTATCAAATTCGTCTTCAACATTGATACGCTCTAATGGGTTAGCCTGTAGTGTTGCAAGGAGCTCATTAAGACGATCGCGTTTTCTCAATAGTTCTCGTAGCTCTTGAGCACCCTGTGTTCCTAGTTGTTCATGGGCCTCTTCGACAGTCAGCGCGGGTTGAGCAGATTCAGCTTCTGAAGTTACTGTACCCTCGCGTGGCGATGCAGGCTCAGTAAATTCAAATACTTCTGGTTCCTCTGCAAAAGTTACAGTCTTGGGCGTTTTTGGAGTAGCTTCTTCTTGAGCGGCTGCTCCGCGTTTGCCTTGTCGTTGGCCTGCACGTTGTTCACGTATACGTGCATTTTCTAGTTCGGTTTCACGTTGATCTTGTGGCAAACGTGCCCAGCGTTCTAAGGTATAACGACTTTCTCCTTGTTCAAGGTTGGCATTGACTTGTTGCAGTTCGAGCTTGAATTGCTTGATTTGTTCATCCGTATAGTCTTTAAATACTGCCTGTGAGCGCTCAGTTTTTTTAGCTTGCAACCATGGCACTTTCTCAGCGGATGAAAGCTGTGCGTACTCATCCTTTTCGCCTACTGTTAAGTAGTTAGAAACTTCAGCGTAGAGAGCTTGCAAATCACGCTCTGCCTTTTCTATGCCAGCAATTATTTCACCGCCAACTTCTTCGATGTTTTTACCTCTGGCACGTTCTGCTAGGCGTGTATGAGCTTGTATCATTTGTTTAATACCAGAATTTGCTGCCATATCAAGTGCGGTTTGTCCATCTATATCAGTGAGTGCAGCATTGGCATGCGCATCGAGTAGTTGGCCAACAATAGTAGATTCTCCTTGTTGTGCCGCGAGCATTAATGCAGTTTTGTTTTGTTCGTCAGTAGCATTAACCTGGATAGATGGTTGGCTTAGCAATAATTCAACGATCATTGGATCGCCTCCCACAACGGCGCGCATTAATGGTGTTTCATAGGGCTGCGTACGAGCATTCACATCTGCGCCATCCTGTAAGGCAGCGCGTGCACCTTCTAAGTCACCAGCTGCGGCAGCGTCTAACAAGCGCTTATTTTCATCAGCTCTTTCAATTATTCGGAATGCTCCTGGCTGTGTTGGTTTGAAGAAAAATGCTTTTGCGCCATCAAAAACAGTTTTTAATTCTCGTATACGAGCTGCTGATTCGCGATTTTCTTGTGCTGTAAGTACATCTTGGGCTGCTTGGATTAAAGATTTAATTTTGAAAGAGTCAACAGCAGAGGTAGGTAGTGCTTGTAGAGCGGGCTGTAGCTCTTGCGCGGTCCATAAATTTCTTGCCATTCCATAGTCAAGTAACGCTATAACCATATCAGGATTATTGCTTACTGCAGCTTGCGCCAATGCCAACCGAGGGCTTATGGCATCGTGCTCTAATAAGAATAGTACTGCATCGGTATGACCATTGGTCACCGCCACAGTCAGTGCCGAAGCACCTTCTCGTGATGTTGCGTTGACAGAAGCTCCTGCTGTTAATGCTGCATCCATGGCAGGAATATTACCATTTTTGGCCGCTGCGATGAGCTTAACATTTGCTTCTTCTCTTTCAACTTGTCTCATAACCCAATTTTGCAAGAGCTGTTTTGCGGCTCCTTGCGCAACTGCTATAGGTGTGCTGCCTGCATCATCCATAGCATTCATATCAGCACCAGCTTGTAGCAGAGCTTGAATCGCAGGAGCATCACCTCGTTGGGCTGCAATATGCAACGCTGTTTTTCCTGTTGCATTTGCTGCGTTAACATCGGCGCCGGCACGAAATGCTCTGTTAATGTCATCAAGATCGCCATTTTGTGCAGCTTTAAGGAGATTGTCATCTGCTGATTGCATAGCTTCAGTTATTGCTTGCACCATTCCTGCAGCAGCAGGTAAGCCTTTAAAATATCCAACGATCAAACCTTTATTATTCTTTTGTGCTATGGCTAATGCCGTTTCGCCATTATTATTGCGCATGGCAGGATTTGCGCCAGCCTTTATCAATGCTTGTACCGCTTTTAACTGGCCACTTTGTGCAGCAAGCATCAATGGGGTATTGCCATTGGCATCAGGAGCATCAACAACATACCCTTCTTGAATAAATGCTTGTAGCTGCCGTACATTGCCATCGCGTGCAGCTTGATGGAATGGATCTAACATAGCTTCCATCTGCTGCGCAGCTTCTCGCTTGCCACCGCGAGATTGAATTTCTTGCTGTAGTGCTTGCGCGATATCACCCTGTGCTTGTGATAGTAATGCTGTCAGCGCAGGAGTTCCAAACTCCTTCATAGCTGCTGGATTATCCTGCAGTGCATCTTTGATATCTGTAAGGGTTGGTCGGGCACCGGCAGCTATAAGACGCTTAACAACATCATTTTTTCCATTCATGATAGCAGCGGTTAAGGCTGATTCTCCTTGAGGATTGACATAAACAACACTTGCCCCTTGGCCCAATAGCTCCTCAACAGCGGGCAGGTTTCCTTTTCTGGCATTTTCAATTAAACCATTATCGAGCTCTAGTTGTGATGGTTGCGGAGCTAAGTAGGCGGGTTGTTCTTGCGGCATCTGCGCTGGACGTGAGGGCGCAGGGTTAAGGCGGGCGAATTCCTCTGGTGATACTTCAACTGGCACAATAGGTGCAACCGCTTGACCTTGTGCTGGCTGCACGACTGCGGGCTGTTCCACAGCCGGTTGTACCGGGCGCTGTTGTTGACGCTTTCTTTCTCCTTCTGGCAGCACGCCTTCTCCACCTTGCTGACGCAAGCGTTGTTGCTCAGCAATTTGGCGTTGGCGCAACTCTCGCGGTGTGGGCGCTTTATATGGTTTTTGTGGAGTTGGCTTAGTAATTTTCTTAACACTTGGTTTTGGTGCTTGAGCAGCCGGCTTTGCAGCAGGTTTAATAACTACCTTTTTCTTTGCTGCTTGTGCAGTTTGTACTTTGGTAAGTGCAGGTCGAAATTGATTGATTAATTTTGTTTTATCTGCCTGTGAGAGTCTTGTGTCTGTTCCAATGCTATTGAAAATAGTATTCATTGCTGATGCATCTTGTTTTTGTAGCGCAGCGTTAAATTGTGTTCGTAGTTGGTTAGCTCGCAGTGTGCTTGGGCTAGAGAGTTTTCCTGCGCCATGCAGGGTCATTACACTGAGTGCAATGACGCTTAATAATTTTTTATGCAACGAGTATGTGTACATAGCTCTTTCCTTTTTTATATACGGTTAAAATGCAACACCAAATTTGCCCCACCCCACAAAGCGATTGATGCCTGTATTGTCTTCAGTGAACTCATATGAACCACCAAAACCAATAAAGAGCGGATAATTAGGGCGTTCGAATTCATAACCAAAGGTGCCATAGAAGGTATGGGAAATCATGCATGGATGTGATGCTGATTGCAGATCTAAATCAGACTGCAGGATAAGGTTATCATTATAATCTGCTACGGGTTTGTCTAATGCATCAATAGATATCAATTCATTGGTAAAGCCTCCTTGAATATTCAATTGATTGTTAGTATACCCTCTACCACCAAGCGCTTTTAGGGCTGGGCCCTCTTGCCATGGGTATTTAAGTTGTACACATTCTGCGGGGCGGCAATACAAGTTATAACCACCTTCCAATTGCCATGCGCAGCGACTGTATACAAGTGACATCAAAATAGAACGTTGGAATCCTGGTTTAACACACAATGGCAGTGCAAATACATTCACGCCCGGCGTATAGCCATCTACATCATCAGAGTTTGCAGCAAGCTGTGCTTCATCCATATTTTTATAGACCTCCATATATCGACTCCATGGTTTGCCTTTAAGATCTACAAGGCGAACTTCGGTATGCGGTAGCAAAAATACACCATAAAATTGTAACTCCATCCACACCGAGGAATCGACATCTGGATTGTTTCTTATTTCCAAACCACCACTGCTACCAAACGACAGACCAAAATGTTTATTGCGTCCTACGATTGGTTCAAATACCGTAATACTACGCACCTCATTACCAGTCGGGATCAAAATACCTGCATGGGATTCAACATGCGCATACTCTTGTTTAAAATATTCATAGCCAACTTCTACGGCAATATCACCCAGATATGTTTTTGCCTTTTCGCACGCGCAATCAATTCTGCCATGGGTCCAGTTTGCTTGCTTGAATGCTGCTTGCATATTGGGCGCAGGTGTTTCATCATCAAATTCTACAACCGATGCTACACCGCCACCATCATTGATAATACGCTCATTAAACCCTACTGTATTGTGTACACGCGTCAGAGGGCTTGAGATGCCAAACCAAAACTCAGCCTCACCCCAGCGGGCAAATGCCTGGCGATAAGTGATGCCAACGCCATAGACTGTCTGCTGTGGCGCAAAGCTTATAATACTTTCAAAATCACCATTTTGTGTGATGATATTAAATTCACCGGCTAGAATATCTTTATTGGGATCAGTTTGATCTTCCTTGACCACTAGCTGAGTCTGACAGTTAAACATAAAATAAGCTGCCATGTTGGCGCGATTGGTTGATTTGCTGCCAAAAAGGGTTGCTTCAACAAAACCACCACGACCATCGACTACTTCATCCATTTTATAGTAGCTTAATGATTCCAGTTCAGGAGATGCAGGCTGATATAACGGTCGGATGGTAAAAAAACTGCGGCTACTTACTTGGCAAGCGCAGCAGTTGGAAAGGTTTACCACCGGATTGTTATTGCAGCACGTGCCATCAGCATTTATTGGTGTGGCAGCGCCGACAACCAATAAAGCCAGTAGTGCCAATTTCTTCATTGCTTCTCCTTATAAACATTATGGTGAAAGAAAATGGATACAATAATTTGATACCATACCTACCATGTTCATTGTTATTACGTCAATACTTATTATCTGCTATTATAAAGAACTTATCAGAGCAGGTCTGATGTGCTAGCGTAAATCTATTCTTATGGGTATGCTAAAAAAATAAAAAAAGTCTTTACATAAGGGTCTTTATGTTTTTCCGTGTTAAAGGTACTCAAGATTTTCTCGATCTTACCTTATTTAATTTTATTGTAGATAAAGCCAAACAACATTTAGCCCTTTACCACTTTACCCAAATCAATACGCCTATCTTAGAGCACGTAGCATTATTTAATAGATCACTGGGTCAATATACTGATGTAATAACCAAAGAAATGTTTCTTATTGCGCCTCATGGCCAACAAGAAGATGAAGGTATTTGCCTGCGGCCAGAGGCAACAGCATCAGTAGTGCGCGCATTTGTAGAAAATGGTGTTACACAAACGCCATGGAAGGTCTTTACCTATGGGCCTATGTTTCGCTATGAACGGCCCCAAAAAGGGCGCTACCGACAATTTAATCAGATGAGTATGGAGGTGATCGGTTCCCAGTCTATTATGCAAGATGCGCAGTTTATCAAGATGTTGGATCGCCTTTTCCATGAGCGGATTGGATTTAACAACTATGCGCTTTTGATTAATTTTTTAGGATGCGCACAAGATCGCATATCCTATGAAAAGAAACTTAAAAAGTTTGTAGATACTGCTGGTGCTGGCAAGATTTGTGATAATTGTATGGTGCGTAAAGAAAAAAATATTATGCGTATCTTTGATTGTAAAAATCCACAATGCCAGGCAATTTATCAAGATGCTCCCTATATCACCGATTCATTGTGTGCATCGTGCGCCCAGGAATGGCAAGAGCTGCAAGATACCTTAGAACTATTATCAGTCTCTTTTAATCCTAAGCCAACATTGGTGCGCGGTCTTGATTATTATAATAAAACAGTGTTCGAATTTGTGAGTGATGCTCTCGGCGCCCAAAATGCTTTTTGTGGTGGCGGTCGTTATGATCAGTTAGTGAGCCAGATTGGCGGTAAGGTTGATCAACCATCCATTGGCGCAGCATTTGGTATAGAGCGGCTTATACTATTATTAGAACAAGTGCGTACTACGCTGACATTGCCCCATGCGCCACGTTTACAAGTCATTATTCCACTAACTCAAGCCCAGCAATCAGTAGCATTATTATTGGCAGATGAGCTGCAGGCACATAATCTTGCAACGGAGGTGTTGTTGGAGGGAGATTCGGTCAAAAGTATGATGCGACAAGCAAATAAGCTTGGTGCACAGTTTTGTTTGTTGATTGGTGAAGATGAACAGCGTACGCATGAGGTTACCGTGAAAAATATGGTGACGGGCACAGAAGAGAAGATGGCGCAAATTGATGTTGTTGCTTATTTGGCCAAGTAGGTATCTAGAGGTGCTTGTCTAAGTACCCTATAACCCCAAGATTGTTTTTAAGAAAATTTCTTTCCAACTCCCTATGTGGAGTCAAGGCACGTCTCTTTTATATGCTAATTTTCTTTCTCACCTGCCGGGAGGCCCAAAGGGCGCTTATTGCGCGCACCCTTTGGAATCCCCACACCAGGACGTTGTCCTTGGATCCTGCCGGCATTACTTGCCCTTCCTACTTCGTTAAAACTTCGTAGGACAAGCCGGCCATGTACTTCGAAGCTCCATCGGAGCGTAGTAGTACGGGCTGCGTAATTTGGCATAAGGAGGGGCCATGGGTTTTATATATCCGCGCTCTATCAGCTAAAGCTGAATTGCTGCGCGAAATAACAAATATAATGTAATGAATGTATTGTCAAAAGTGGCCCAAATGGAGGTTATTTAAGATTTTGGGGTTATATCATAACGCATAAGTAGTGCTGGCCCAAAAGTTGCTTGAAATTCGCCCACCTTTTTAAAGCCAACCTTTTCATAACAGCGGATTGCGGCAAGATTGGCTGGTTCTGGATCAAGAATAACGCAGGTAATATCCTGGCGCTGGGTAAGATAATCAATAAAAGCTTTGATAAAAAGAGTACCAAGGCCTTTATGGAGATAATCTGGTTCGCCAATAAATTGATCAATACCAAGAGTGTTTGTGGGCAGTGGTGGCAGCCATGGATGTTTGTTGTAATCAAGGATATAGGTTTGTATATAGCCAATGGGTTTATTATCGAGCATCACCAGATAGGGCATTGTGCCATCACGGGTGCGCTTAAGAAAATTAGGAATATACTCATCATCTTTTGGTACCGGCCACCACTGTTCCACATGGGGTTGCTTAAACCAAGATGCCAGCAAGGTTTTATTTTCATTGATTTCAGATTAACAAATCAAGTACCATGCACTAGAGGGATTACGTAATGTTAGGTAAAAGGGATGGGTATATTTCATGAATCTAAGATTAATTATAATTGTATCACTATGTACCTTTTCAGTCTTTTCTGCGCAAGCAGATAATGAAATTGAGTTTACAAATAATACGCCTTATCCGGCACGTCTTACTGTTCATCTGTGGGGAGTGTGGGACTTGTCGCGTGGTGATCATGGTTATGTTCAGGCGGGCACAACAACTATCATTGATCCAAGGGGACCAAGCAGTAAGGGGGCCAAGGTGTTTGATAAGGTTTCTGCATCTATTGCAACACCGACTGGAACTAAAGAAGCGCATATAGATTTTAAGAGGGGCAGAGTACGAGGTTTAAAGCTTGAATCTTAACATGGATGCAGCCGGTAATTTTACTATCGTTAGAGCCTCATGAGCAGTGAATGTATTGTCAAAAATGGGCCACATGGAGGTTATTTAAGGTTTTGATGTTATATCATAACGCATAAGAACCGCTGGTCCAAAAGTGGCTTGAAATTCCCCACTCTTTTAAAGCCAACTTTCTCATAACAGCGGATTGCGGCAAGATTGGCTGGTTCTGGGTCAAGAATCACACAGGTAATATCCTGCTGCTGCGTAAGGTAATCAATAAATGCTTTGATAAAAAGAGTACCAAGACCTTTAGTGTCACATAATCAGGTTCACCAATAAATTGATCAATACCAAGAGTTTTTGCAGGCAGTGGCGGTACCATGAATGTTTGTTGTAATCAAGGATATAGGTTTGTATATAGCCAATGGGTTTATTATCAAGTATCACCACATAGGGCATTGTGCCATCACGAGTGCGCTTAAAGAAAATTAGGAATATATTCATCATCTTTTGGTATCGGCCACCATTGTTCTACATGGGGCTGCTTAAACCAAGATGCCAGCCAAGGGGAGGTCTGATTGTTCTAGAAGACGAAAAGTAAAGTTAGATTGTTGTGGTACGTGTGCATTCATCTGATCCTCGGATTAACAGTATACTTATAAGATAGCGTAGTAACATGGATGGCCTTCGACGTATAATTTAAATATCGTTATTAAATAGGATTTACCTATATAAAAGAGCATACCAGCAAACATGATGCCATCAAAACGGTCAAGCAATCCGCGACGGCCGGGTAATACAGACCCCGAATCTTTAAGGTGTACGCGCCGTTTAAGCCACGATTCAAACAAATCACCAGTTTAACGATAGTGTGCAGGTAATAAGCACGACAACTGCTAGTAAAGGCCAGCTATGGGGATGAATACTTTGCATGTAGTAGACAAGATAGAGGGCGCGAAGTGCTAAAAAATGGCCGCCCCAAAAACCTTCCCAGCTTTTGCCAGGGCTGATGTGAGGGCATCTATAATCAGTGCCCAATACTGAGCCAACCAGATAGGAGCCCGTATCGTGGCTGATGACAATAATACATAGCAGGCATAGTAGATAATGGTAATCCTGATTAAGCATGATAAGAGCCACAAACGGAAGAATGGGATAGATAGGTGTGATAAGCCAAAAATATATGCTTGAAGGTGCAATAAGGTGCGGCCACTCAGTGGTCAGTATCACACTCAGAATGATGCCCAAGATGCATGAGAATATAACCGCAGGCAGTTGCGTAAGGAGAATCCATAAGCAAAAAACAAGTATGATGCCTGTTAGAGAACGTTGTAAAAAGTTATTCAGTGCATACTCCCTAAAAGCATCTTCAAGATAGGTTATAGCTGCCTGAGCATCAGTACCATAAATCAATGCAACATCAAATCTACAGGCTTTGGTATCATCTGGATTGCGCATCAAGTAATCATGTGCAACTGCTATAATTTTTTTTTGTTTGCTGGGAATTATAACTTGCGCAAGATCAAAGTCGGCAGTCTGCCTTTTGCGCATTTTCACTTCTATAAAGAGTATCATTTCTTTGTCGCCCGCAATAAGATCAATCTCGCCCCAACGTTTTCTATAATTACGTTCTAAGATGACAAATCCGCGTTTTTTTAGGTAGGTTATAACCAGTTCTTCGCCAAAATGGCCAAGCTGTGCGCGATCATGCATGGTGTCCCTTTACGTGCATTTAAAATCGGTAAGCAAATTTGTGTACAGGCTGATTGCTTTCTGCCATTTGTTGCGCAAAGTCGGGGAATTTTTCTGTAAGCTCTTTCTTTTTTTGCTCAACCAGATCCATCTTGTTTTGTTCTTGTGCTATATGGCATTCGCAGGCAAGTATACGTGCTTCTGCGGATGGCAATACGGGAATATACGTGGCTCGGATTAATTCCAGCCGTTTTTGCGCAGAAACCATTCTGCCACGCCCTACATAAAAATTAAAGACATTGAGCTCACTTGCCAGGAGCTGTTCTTGGCATTGTGTGTATATCATGCGTACCTGCTCTTGATAGGCAGTAAATAAGGGGCGCTTTAAAAATGCTTCTGCAAGTTCTATCGTTTCTTTGGTTTTGCTTTGATCGCGTTCAGCATCATAGATCTGTTTAAAGCTACAAGTAATTGCTTTATAGTACGCATATTCTGTTTTTGGGCTACCAGGATAGAGATTGATAAATTCATTATATATTTTGCCTGCGTTTTCAATATTTTCGGTATCAAAAGATAGATCTTTAAGCTCTAGCATAAGGTCATGAAGTTCGGCAAGATCGCTACATAGGGGTACCATTTTTTCCAAGTATTTAATCGCTACTTCTTTATTATTTGTTGCCACATGCTTGTTTTTATTATCTTTTAAATCTTGATAGGTCATTTCTTTAAAAAGCTTGGGCTTCTTTTTCTAACAGTTTCAACAGCTGGTTTGGATTTTTTCTTTTTTCTTGCCTAATAATTCGGAGGCACAGCATAAACAACTGCTCATAATGAAAAAGCAAAATAGACGTCGGAATGTCATACTAAGTCCTTAGATCGTGGAAGATGTAAAAGCACGTGCTTTATCTTTACTATACAACTTTAACTAAAGTAGAAGAACCCTATCAACCTATCAGGCAGTTTGCTATCTTTTAGAAGATGGCTATGTTTTTGGGAATATATAAAAAAGTGCTATTCTAAGCTAAAAACAAAGCACAGTATGGAGTAAGGTATGCGAAAAACGATTGGCGACTTTTTAGTAACGGCCAACATTATTACCGAGCAACAACGCAAAGAATGCCAGCAGGAGATAGAAACTTCTGGAGTGCGCTTTGAGCAATGCCTACTCGATAAAAATTTTATTACACCAGAGCAGTTGGCGCAGGCGTATGCTACCTATAGCTCGGTGCCCTATGTGGAAAAAATTAATGACCAGATGGCTGATCTGACACTTCTTGCCAAGATTCCCCTTAAATTTTTGCGTGAAAATGTTGTAATGCCTATCATGCTTGATAATCAAATTACTATTTTGACATCCGATCCCTTTCAATTCCAGCCTATTGATGAGCTTAACCTGTTGCTGGGTGGCAGTACACGATATGCACTAGCAACTCCACGGGTTATTATTGATGGTATCAATCGATATTATCCTCTTGAAGGCACCAAACAGATGATTGAGGAGCTTGAAGAAGAAAAAGGTGCGCCGGAGGCAGTTGAGTTTGCAGAAATTGAAGAAAAAGATATTTTGGCAATGGCGCAGAAGCGCCTATTATTAAATTGGTAAATCATATCTTTGTCCAAGCGGTCAAGCGGGGAGCTTCTGATATTCATATCGAACCATTTGAAAAAGAGATTCGCGTTCGTTATCGTATTGATGGTATTATGTATCCTGCCATGACCCCGCCAAAGCGTGTGCAAGGCGCACTTAGTCTCTCGTATAAAAATTATGGCGCAATATGAATATTGCAGAAAAGCGATATTCCACAAGATGGCAGAATTGAAATTAAAGTTGCCGATAAAGCAATTGATATTCGTGTTTCAGTGCTGCCGGTAGCATTTGGCGAACGTATTGTGATGCGTTTGCTTGATAAATCAAGTACATTTGCGACACTTAAAAGATCTTGGATTTAGTGAGCGTGATTATAAGAGTTATTGAAGCAAACATATTGCAGCAACCAAATGGTATTATCTATGTGACCGGTCCAACCGGTTCTGGTAAAACGACCACCTTGTATTCTATTTTAAGTGAACTTAATACACCGGATGTTAATATTATTACCGTTGAAGATCCGGTTGAATATCAGATGGCGGGCATTGGTCAAGTGCAGGTACAGTGAAAAAATTGGCCTTACTTTTGCTGCTGCATTACGTTCAATTTTACGTCAAGATCCTGATATTGTTATGATCGGTGAAACGCGTGACCAAGAAACTGCTCAAATTGCTATCCAAGCATCATTTACCGGCCATTTGGTGCTTAGTACATTGCATACTAATAGTGCTCCCGCAACCATTACTCGTTTATTAGATATGGGTATTGAGCCCTTCTTGATTGCCTCGTCTATTATTCTTATGGCACAACGACTAGTCCGCAAATTGTGTGATGCATGTAAGGTTCCCTATATGCCATCCGATGATGTGTTGGCAAGTATAGGGTTAACGCCGAGTCAAGCAAAAAATATTACTTTTTATAAGCCACATGGCTGCCCTGAGTGTAATATGATGGGATATAGGGGTCGGCTTGCTATTTATGAGCTTATGGTAATGACCCCTGGTATTGCTAAATTAACTATGGAGCGTGCCGATACCATGCATTTACGCCAACAAGCGCTTGAAGACGGCATGAGTCTCTTAATCCAAGATGGATTGCGTAAAATTAAACAGGGCCTGACGACTATCGAAGAGGTTGTCTCAGCAGCAACTATGGAACAAGAGGTTATTGAATAGGCATCATGACTGTGACAGCGCTTCTTGCAAGCCTATAATTTTGTACCGTCCTGTGGTATCAGTTGGCAAGGCAGGAAGAGGATAGTAACTAGGTACCACGCTTAAGGTAAATGCTGGATATTCTTGATAGCTACCGTGTGGGATTGGTTTGTGGATGGGGGTAGCTGCCAATTGCGGAGCACGTATTGGGGTAGTCCCAGCTTCCTGTTCCTGCGTATACGTTCTATTGGGTTTTCGATTTTCTTGGCAACTTCCTTGTTTTAACTGCTTGAAATGCTTGAAGGATGCATGACATGTATCGCATACATAAGGTCGCTCACTTGTATGTTTGGATATCCAATGATATGGCAGACCTGAGCCAGACTTTACCTTGTGAGTGCATTGATTAAAAGGGCACTTTTTTGGATCCTCAATATGGTTAAGAGCACGGGCTTGTTGCATGTCTTGTTTCATCTGGGCATCTAATTTCTTTTCAAGAAGGGCAAGTTCAGCTAATTTTGAAGAGGATACAGCATGGCCCTTATAGCCATGCTTTTTTGTAGAAGGTTGCGATGAAGACGATATCTGGTCTCGTTTGCGTTTTCTTGATTGTTCAGATGTGCTTATTAAATTGCACAGTGATAGAGCTAGTAAAAATGTCATACCAAATGTGCGATGGTGTGTAACCATACTTAAATCCTTTGAGTCTGACGCTTGATACCAAGATTCTTGTGTCTGTGTAGTATAGCGATATAGCATGATCATGCAAAGCTTAAGAAAACATAGTGGGGATGGAGTAGATGAAATTGCGCAAGATTATAAGAGGATACACCGTTATTGAACTAACTATTGTGTGTGGTTTGTGTGCGCTTATAGTCTGCCTTGTCTCTATCAATGTTTCTTTTTTTAATGGTTGTGTAGTGCGCTCAGAGCTAGATAGGCTCCATATGGTGTGCATGACATTGCAGCGTGTAGCCTTTGTGACTCATAGATCTACCACTCTTTATATTGATATGCGCAACAATCTGTATACGTATCAAGGGCATGTTCATAAGCTACCGCCTCAAGTACGATTTGGCATCATTGCCGGTGTTAAAGGGCCGCCATCATGCCCGAATGCGGATCTAACTACACCAGTAACATTCAAGCATGCAGCTATTACATGTACTGCGCAGGGGATTATCCATCCCGGCACACTCTATCTTACTGATAAGGAGCAAAAAGTCATGTATGCTCTCAGTTCTGGCATTGCACAAGTTTCTTATTTGCGTAAGTATCGCTATGCTGGAGAGTGGCAGTTGATAGCATAGATTGATGGCACTATAAGGTTTTTGGGATGATTAAAAAAATAGTACTCGCGGTGCTTATTGGCTTACTTATGGTGGTCTTGGTTATGCAGGAAGATCCATCAGTTAAGCGATATTGTGAGCGCAATTTTTTAACCGCATTTTCTCAGGCGGGTATTTGCTATGTGCGCGGTACTTTGCATCATATTAATTTTTTTTATCCACGGCTTGAGCTTGTGGATGTGATTGTTAATCCAACTCAGGGGTTAGATTGGCATTGGCGAGCTGATAGGGTGTCTGTTTCATTTTCGTGGCTTCATTTTTTTTGTTTTGGCTCTCTTGATATGCATGTAGATATAGATGGTATGCGTGCAAATACATTGTTTGATAATGGGCGCTATGCGATTATGGAACATATCAATGCATTTTTAACTGCGCCAGCGGGGTACATTTCTATGTTTATCAAGGAAATTAACTTTAAGCATGCAGCCATCAATGTAGTTGATAAGAATTCTACGTGGCAATTGATGCTCCGTTTGCATAGCTATTCTAAAAGAATAGATACGCATTTTAAATCGCATATATACCTACAAGATGGAACGTTACACGATGGGGATAATGACATTATATATATGCTGATGCCCGTAAGCTTATTCACGGTCCGTCTCGGAAAAGAGAGCCTCCCTCGATATCGTGAAATCCCTGGCCGGGGAATTCAGGACGACCTTGACTGCCACGGCGGTGCGTTACGCCCAGCTCTCTCCGGAACCTGCGCGGCGGTCATCAGCAGGGACGGTGTTATCAGGTGGCATAGGAAGTCGGGGCGCTTCAGCCATCACGTGAAGGTCGGAAACAACTTGAGTCCCAACTCTTACGCCTTCGACTATTACGATGGCTTGGATGTGCCCACGAAACCCATGAAGGTCCCGGCGTTTGCCTGGCTGGCTGGCAATGTGGACGGAGAGGCCGAAATTATGGAGCACTCCCTGGTTTTCACCCGATAA
>CAWEPS010000033.1:0-6765 GCA_963811005.1 uncultured bacterium | reverse complement strand
ACGACACAGAGTTGGACGTGGTGGTAGCAGGGGTGGTACTTCTGGAAAAGGCCATAAAGGTCAAAAAGCACGTTCTGGTGGCAAAGTAAGTCCTAAATTTGAAGGCGGCCAAATGCCATTATATCGTCGCTTGCCAAAGCGAGGATTTAATAATTACGAGTCAAACGATAGTTGAGATCGTTAATTTACAACAAATTAATGATTCTTTTGAGAGTGGCGCTAGGGTTGATAGAGATGCTTTGATTGAAAAAGGCCTCTTAAAGATTAAAAAGGGGACGCAAGGGACAGTGGTTCTTAAGGTGTTGGGACGCGGAACGCTTGTTAAAAAATTAGTTATTGTTGCAGACGCATTTAGTAAATCAGCGATTCAAGCAATCAATAGCCTTGGTGGAGAAGCTCAATTGACGAAGGAGATCTGAAGCTGTGGTTTTGTTAAAAAACTTTATTAACATTTTTTTTATTCCCGAGTTGCGTGAAAAAATTTTTATTCACCTTGGGCGTACTTGTTGTATATAGACTTGGGAATCATATTCCGGTAATTGGTGTTGATGTTACGCATTGCAACAATTTATGTCGCAAACGCGTGGTTTGGGCGGTTTGTTTGCGTATCTGGATATGTTTTCAGGTGGGGCATTTAAAGAGGCAACATTATTTGCACTAAGTATAATGCCGTATATACAAGCTTCTATTATGATGCAATTATTGGGGCTAACCGTACCAGCATTGGAACAATTGAATAAAGAAGGCGAATATGGCCGTAAAATCATTAATCAATATACGCGCTATTTAGCTTTCTTTGTTGCTATTTTCCAAAGTATTGGTTATTTGCTCATTTTAGAACACAAGAATCTTGTATTGGAACCTGGATGTTGGTCGTTTAGAATAACCTTTATCTTATCACTAACCGTTGCTGCTATGTTTGTTATGTGGCTGGGAGAGCAAATTTCTTTGTTTGGTTTGGGTAATGGTAGTTCTATGATCATTTTTGCAGGTATTGTTGCCCGCTTTCCGCATGATGTTGTGAGTATGATTAATGCCGTACAATTAGGATCAATAGATCTTATTACTGCCCTTGCTATCTTAATCGGATTTATAGCACTTGCCGGTGTTATTGTGTTTGTTGAGCGTGGAGAGCGTAAAATACCGGTACAATATACACGACGTGTTGTTGGGCAACGTGTTTATGGTGGGCAAAGTACCTATATTCCATTCAAGATTAATACAGCGGGGGTTATGCCCGTGATTCTTGCAGGTGCGGTATTACAGATCCCTCTTTTTATTACCAATGCCCTTTCAGATCGCTTTGAAACATTTAAATTTATTAATGATATTCTTCAGTCAGGACCATTCTTTACTGTATCGCAATTTTTACTCATCATCTTCTTCTCATTTGTCTATACAGCATTGATCTTCAATCCCGATGAACTAGCAGATAATATGAAAAAAAGCGGTGGCTTTATTCCGGGTATTCGCCCTGGTAAAAAGACGGCTGAATTCTTCAATTATCTTTTGACTCGTATTGGCTTTGTAGGTGCTTTATATTTGGGTATTTTGGCTATTTTGCCTAATATTTTGAATGTAATCGTCCATATGCCTATCTATGTGAGTGGTACGGCATTATTGATTGTAGTTGGTGTTGGTCTTGATACAGCAGCTCAAATCGAGTCATACCTCATAGAGCATCGCTATGAAGGGTTCTTAACAACTGGTAGATTAAAGGGCAGGATAGGGCGCTAAGGTGAAGAAGGATATATTTGTATTTATAGGTCCCCCTGGAGCAGGCAAGGGTTCTTTATCAAATTTATGTACCCAGAAGATGAACTGGGTACAACTGTCAACAGGGAATCTGTGTAGAAAGCACATTCAAGAGCAGACCCCTATAGGTAAAGAAATAGCTTTTGCGATAAAATCTGGTAAGCTAGTTTCAGATAGCCTTATTACCAGTATGGTAGAAGAATGGTTGACCCAAAAAATTGAGCACGTTCCTGCTGTTATACTCGATGGGTATCCACGAGCAGTTGTCCAGGCTCAGGTTTTTGATAAGATTTTGAAAGAAAAGTTTAGTAACGTTACGTTGCATGTGGTGAAATTTTCTATAGCAGATGATACGCTTGTTAATCGTCTTACAGGCAGATTAATATGTCGTAATGGTGAATGCCAGGCTGTATATTCTGCTGTTGCAGGTTCGCCCCTACAACCAAAACAAGACATGGTATGCGATGTCTGCTCAGGGCCTTTAGGGCAACGGGAAGATGATGCATTGTCTGCCGTTAGGGAACGCTTACTCATTTACCATAAGCATACCCAAGAACTTTTGAATTTTTATGCGACTATTAATCAACCGGTGATAGAGCTTAATGCAGAAGATGCATTACCCAATGTTTTTACTCAGTTTAGCAAATTAGTAGGCTTTTAGAGTGTATGATTACCATTAAAAATAAGCTTTCTATTCAAAAAATGGCAATGGCAGGTCAGCGCCTGTCTGAAGTCTTTGATCTGTTACATGAGCAGATCAAGCCGGGTATGACTACCTTGGCATTGGATAGCTGGATTGCCAAAGAGCTTATAAAACGTGACTTGGTAACAAAGATGCAGGGATATAAGGGCTATAAGCATGTCAGTTGCATTTCGGTCAATGATGTGGTTGTGCATGGTGTTCCTACATCGGATATACTTTTACAAGCAGGTGATCTAATTAAAGTTGATGTGTGCGCCTCATGGAATGGGTATTGTGCAGATATGGCAAGAGCTTTTTTTGTTGGTCAAGCGAGTGCTGCTGCCAAACAATTAGCCGCTGTTGCTGAGAAGGCCTTGTATAAAGGCATTGCCCAGGCTCGTGCGGGCAATCATTTATCTGATATTTCTGCTGCGATCCAAGTAGAAGTTGAATCGCATGGGTATGGTGTTATTCGTGATTTTGCCGGACATGGTATTGGTAAACGGATGCATGAAGATCCTGAAATTCTCAATTATGGCAAGCCTGGCAAGGGCCCTGTTTTCAAGCCAGGAATGGCCTTTGCTATAGAGCCTATGATTACTGCGGGCAACTATGATGTATATATTGCAGAGGATGGCTGGACAGTAAAAACTGTAGATAAAAGTTTAGCTGCACATGTTGAAGATACTATTGTGATTACCGAGAGTGATCCCAAAATCTTAACCAGAGTTCAAAGGTAGGATATAAAGACCATGAAACGAGAACAAAAAAGTAAGGAAGAAGTTATAAAAATTGATGGTATAGTTAAAGAAACGTTGCCCAATGCGATGTTTCGGGTTGAAATTGAAGGTGGCCATGTTGTATTGGGGCATGTGTCGGGTAAGATGCGTATGCATTTTATAAAGATTTTGCCGGGAGATAAGGTGGCACTAGAGTTTTCTCCGTATGATTTAACGCGAGGCCGTATTGTCTTGCGATACAAGAATTAACCTAATAAGGAGTGCACAATGAAAGTAAGAACATCAGTAAAAAAGATTTGTGATAGATTGTCGCATAATAAAGCGTGCTGGGGTGGTTCGTGTTGTATGTGTAAGAAGCGCCAAGCATAAACAACGTCAAGGATAACGAATAAATAAGGATCAGAATGGCTAGAATAGAAGGTGCTAATTTACCACCAAATAAAAGAGTTGAATACGGCTTAACCTATATTTTTGGTATCGGGTTAAAATCATCGCGTGATATTTTAGACTTATTAAAGATTAGCTACGATAAGCGCGTTAAAGATTTAACCGATGATGAAGTTGCGGCTATTCAACGAGAAGTTTCTGGTAAATATACAACTGAGGGTGAGCTGCGCAAAGAAATCACTATGAATATTAAGCGCTTACAAGAAATTGGTTCTTACCGCGGATTGCGTCATAAAAGAGGTCTTCCGGTGCGAGGTCAAAGAACAAAGACTAACGCACGCACTCGTAAGGGCCCACGCGGATCATCAATCGCATTGAAGAAAAAGATAACGAAGAAATAATAACTAAGACTTATACTAAATGACAGTGGGTAAAGGATAGAATTAGAATGGCTTACAAAAAGAAATCGAAAAAGCAGAGACAGCGTGTTGATTCAGCCATTGCGCATGTAAAATCTACCTTCAATAATACGTTGGTATCTATATCGACTTTAGATGGTGATATTCTCTTACGTGGTAGCGCAGGTAAACTTGGCTTTAAGGGCGCACGTAAAGGCACGCCATTTGCGGCATCACAGATTGGCGCAATCTTGGCCAAAGAAATGAGTGTATTAGGTATCAAGAATGTTGAGGTGAATTTGCAAGGTCCTGGGTCTGGCAGAGATTCTGTTGTACGAGCACTTCAATCTTCTGGCATAAATGTTTCTGTTTTACGAGACGTTACCCCATTACCTCATAATGGATGTCGTGCTCCCAAAAAACGTCGAGTATAAAGTTTTTTATTTAGATTAAAACGAGGTGATCGCTCAATGGTTGACATGGTTAAAATGAGAATGGAAGAACAAAAATCTAAGGATAAGGCAAGGGCTGCTAACTCAGAACAGCCTCAAAAGCGTTCCAAAAAGCTCTCTGAATATGGAAAGCAGCTTGCTGAAAAGCAAAAGGTAAAAGGTGAGTATGGAATGCGGGAAAAACAATTTAAACGCTTTTTTAAGATAGCAATTAAAAGTCGCGAAGGTGTGCCTGGCGAAAATTTGCTCAGTCTTTTAGAGCGTCGCCTGGATAATGTCCTTTACCGTCTCAAAATGTCTACAACGCGAGCGCAATCACGACAAATTATTGTACACGGGCACGTGCTTGTGAATGGTAAAAAGGTATATTCTCCTTCATATTTAGTCTCAGTGAATGATGAAATTTCTATAGCTCCTACAGCATTAAATAAAGCAGTATTTGTGGAGCAGGTTGTTGATAAGCGACTCAAGATTGGTATCAAAGTTCCAGAGTGGTTAGAATTGGATAAGCAAGAACGTAGGGGACGCGTTTTACGTTATCCAGTGCGCACTGATATTCAAATGCCAATTGAAGAACATCTAATTGTTGAGTTGTATTCAAAATAAAGTGTGTTGTTTGTACAGATGTTACTTTTTGCATTGTGCTTAGGGAGATTAAATGGATAATAAGGAGTATAGACCTTTAACTATTCCACGCCTTAGCTGGAATAAAAAGGTTTTGAACGATACTTTTGGTGAGCTAGTAGCTCAACCGCTGGAACCGGGTTTTGGTGTTACATTAGGTAATACCTTGCGTCGTGTTTTATTAGGGGGTGTTGAAGGCTCTGCTGTTACCTCGGTGATTATCAAAGGTGTTAATAATGAATTTTCATCATTGCCGGGCATCATTGAAGATACCATGCAAGTGGTTCTTAACATCAAAGAGATTGTAGTCCGTAACAAAGAAGGCAAACCCGGCAAAATGCACTTGAAAATGACTGGTGAAGGTGTTGCGCGTGTTGCTGATATTAAAGCGGATGCCCATTTAGAATTAGTTAATCTTGATCATATCATTGCACATATCGCTCCAAAGGGTTCTTTGGATATAGAATTTTTTGTTGAGTCTGGACGCGGTTACCGACCAGCGCAATGGCCAAAAGATAAACCACTTCAAGATGATGGCCGTATCTATATAGATGCGACATTCTCACCTATTAGAAAAGTTACTTTTGATGTTGAAAAGACGCGTGTTGGTGGTGAGATAGATTATGATAAACTCACCCTAAAGATCCATACAGATGGTTCAGAAAATCCATTAGATGCATTGCACTATTCGGTTTCAGTATTGCGTACTCAGTTGGAACATTTCCTGGCAAGCGCAGAAATTCCATTTAATAAAATTTCTGCTATGCCTGAAGAGCAGCAAGAAAAAGAGCCGGTTGACTTTGATGAACTCGGTCTCAAGGGAGTTCCTGTTGACTTATTACTTAAGCCAATCGATGAACTTGAATTATCAGTTCGAGCGCATAATTGCTTAATTAATGCTGGTATTAAACGCATTATCGATTTAGTGAATCTTTCTGAAGATGATAGTCTGAAAATTAAAAACTTTGGACGCAAATCGTTAACAGAAGTCAAAGAAAGTATGAAGGCGTTCGGACTTTCTTTTGGGATGGACATTAAAGAATCTGATCTGAAACGACTGCTCAAAGATAAAGATAATGATAATGATAACGATGAATAGATAAAAACATCTATTAGCTAAAGGCATTCCCATGAGACACCAAAACGGTAGAAAAAAACTTAATTTAAAAGGCTCGCACCGTAAAGCGATGCTCCGCAACCAAGTAATTCATTTAATTACCTATGGCTCTTTAACATCTACTAAAGCAAATGTTAAAGAAGTCCAACGATTTGCAGAAAAAATGGTTACCCTTGCTCGTCAAGGTAATGATTTTAATGCTCGTCGTCGCGCCAAGGCTTTATTGCCGTATAAAGATGAGGCATTGGTCAAGTTATTTATGGAAATTGCACCAAAATATGTTGAGCGTCCAGGTGGGTATACTCGTGTTATACCAATGGGCCGCAGAAAGAGTGATACAGCGCCCATTGCTATGCTTGAATGGGTCTAGCGCAGGGCAGTTATGACGCATGAGCAACAAGTTGCCACAATTCAAGCAGTGCTCACTGCCATAAGGCCCATGATAGTCAGAGATGGTGGTAGCATTGAGTTTGTGGAACTTAAAGAAGATATTATCTATGTAGATTGATAGGGGCATGCGTAAGCTGCCCTTCTTCTATTTTTACCCTTAAGTTTGGTGTTGAAGAGGCAGTCAAGCAACAGCTGCCGCATATTAAAGAAGTTGTAGCGG
>CAWEPS010000032.1:0-18203 GCA_963811005.1 uncultured bacterium | reverse complement strand
AATAATAAAATATATTCATAAAGCTTTTGTGTATATATATAACCAAAAACGGTAGGAGAATAGTATGAAGATGTTAAGAAATAGCTTATTTGCCCTTGTGGGTGTTTTGTTGATAGCAACCGGGTTAGTTGAAGCTGCAAGCAAAGGCGGTAAAAAACGCGTTTGCTCACATGGCGTATGCAAAAGCATTACAGTAACCAGAACTGCAGGCGGCACCGTGGTCAAAAAGAAATCATCAGTTCCAGGAACATGGGCCTCACATTCATTCTTTGTAGGAAAGCAACAACAATTTAAACAAGCTTTACAGAATGCTCAAGATGCAGCAGCAGAAGATAACGATGAATTAGCAACAGCATCTGTTCAAGAAGCAGAAGCATTATTAAGTCAGATAAAAGCAATACCAGCTCGTGGAAGAGAAGCTAAAGCATGGCAAGCATGGTATGATGCTGTAGTTGCAAAACCAGAAGCAGCAGGTGAAGGCGAAGAACATGTAGTTGGACTTGAAGAAGAAGCGGGATATGGCGAACCAGAAGCAAAAGAAGAAGCAGCAGAAGCAGAAGCTGCAAAGGTTTAATGCTGATCTTTCATAAAAAATATGCATAAAAGGCCGGGGTAATACCCGGCCACTTTTTTTGTGAGCCTGAGGGCTTGCAATCCAATTTTTGCCTCCCGCTTGCGCAATGAGCGCTTGCATTGTGTCGCTGGATAGATAAAAAATACGAGGTTTCCCCTGATGGTCCTACACCTCAGTGGTAATGAGTGGGCAATATTTTAAAACCATTGATTTTAGTGTTAATTTCTTGCTATAACTCATAATAGAAATAATTAAAACGGTTTTGTAGGAGACTTGTTATGAAGAGCTTAAAATACAGTGTATATACCCTGGTGGGTGTTTTATTAGTCGCTGCCGGTTTACAGGTGACGGCTGCATCATCATCAAAAATACTGTGCTATGAATCAGGAAAATGCATAAAAAGAACATGTAAAGCAGGAAAATGCACAATTAAGCCACCCTTTCTCGAGAAGAATCTGACCAAGAAAGAAGCCAGATGGATGCCCGTAAAAAAGCGTCTATCAAATTCGGATCCGGAAAGATGCGTACTGCAGGGCAAAATAAAACATCATCAGTATCAGGTAGCTGGGCATCACATGCCTTTTATGTTCAAAAGTTAGAGCAATTTAAAGAAGTATTGACGATTGCGCAAGATCCATCAGTAACAGCTGAGCAAGCAGTAGCAGCCCTTGAAGTGGCAAAAGGACTATTAGATAGTCTAAAAGCCTACAAAGGTGGCCGTATGAAAGAAAAAGAAATATGGCAGAACATGTATCAAGAAGTTTCATCCAACAGCCCAGAAGAAGTTACAGAATTTGAAGAAGTTGAGGCAGAACCTGTGGCGGGAGTGACAGCTAAAGGGATAGATTATTCAGGATTAGGTGGACTTTATACGCAAAACGGAATAAAAGCATTTATAAAAAAACTATGCACTCAAGCCGGCCGGAGCAAAATTCCGAGCCAGTTTTGATTATACAAAAAGGATTTGACTATGAGATGATACACACTTATATGATACTCGTGGTAGCGCTGCTACTGTGTGGATCAGTGCATGCTGCAAGCAAGACCAACTGGGCAAGCAAAGCTGCGGAATTTAATGCCGCATTGCAATCGCGTGATCAAGCAAAAGCTTCAGCATATATTAGAGCAGGCAAAAAAAGAGGCTCCTTTATATGGTAAGCAGTGGCAAACAAAGTATAACGCTGTATTTGCAGCTGCAGGCGCAGGGCAACAAGCAACAGTGCCAGCCGCACGCGCAAGAACAGCTGGGAGCACACTGGTAACCAAGCCGGCAGCTCGGCCATTAACGGGTCAATTAAAAGGAGCGGGTCAAAAGCCAGCACCAAAAATTATTATTAAACGCCCAGCGGGCGCTGCAATGCCAGCAGCTACACCGTTAACACCACGACCAATGATTCAGCGGCCAATGATTCGTCCAAGAACAGCGGGTGGCACACCAGCAGGAGCATTAGCAGGTGCAGGGCAAAAGCCAGCAATAAAAAAAATAATCATTAAACGTCCAGCAGGTCAAAAGCCCGCGGCGCTAACCCCTGAGCAAGCAGTGCAACAGTCGAGCAATCAACTAGTAGATCAGCTACTAGCAGACGGTGTTTGGACTGCTGCAATGGGTGAGGCTTATTACAAAGCAATGAATGCTGGTTTGGGTTATGATGCTGCTACGCAGGCAGCTAAACAGGCAGCTGAACAGGCAAGATTGGCAGCACGGGCGCCAGTTACTCAACCACAACTACCTGCCCAAGAATCGCCCGCGGCACCGGCTTTGTATGATGTTTCGGGCAATTTAACGCCAGAAGGTCATCGGGCAGTCGATGAGGGTGTTGCTATGCGACGTGGTGAGCAATTCGCCAAGGATTTTGGTTGGACACAGCAAGATAAAGATACCTATACACGTTTGATTAAAGTGCGTACTGTAAACGGTGAGCAAATGTATCCATCTGAGAAAGCGGCGGCAGAGGTGAATCACTTCAAGCCAACAGTTATCAAGAGATGCGAGAGAGTGTGTATACGCAAGCAACGCTAGCCGGTTTGACAGATGAACGAGCTGATTATTATAGAAATGTGTTTGATCAGAATTTCATTACTGAGCAGCGCGCAGGTAAAGGGACATATCCCGCTCAGGAGGCAGCGCATGCATTAGCGGTAGAAGCTATAAAAAAAGAAGCACCTCCGGCACTAGAGGAGACTGCATCAGCCGGGTCGGCAGCAAAATCTCTATGGCTTTCAGAGAGTTTGGAACCCCTAACGTTGGAAACCCGGGAGATAATGCCAGAATTTTGGCCATCGGGTTTACCAGCAGAATGGACACCTGAGCAAGCGTATGACTCTACGTACGATGCGTCTAGAAATCGAGGCGATTCTCAAGAGCAAGCTACCCAGTTTGCTCAAAGAGAAAAGGCGCGGGTAGAACATCGCTTGGCACAAGAGCAGGCAGCGGAACGGAGAATAATGGCAAGCACAAACTATAAAGACGCGTATCAACAGTTTAACGTCAAGGCCTGAGTGATGAACAAGCCCGTCAGGATGCCCTGAAAGCTTAGCGAAATGGGAGCTGAGCGCGCCTGAAAGAGAGCGTAGTCAAGCTTTACAGCTCAACGCGAGCGAGAAAAAGCACCAAAAGGAGCCTTCAGAGCAAGCCTTTGATCCACATTCAGTGAGGCTCTAGGCGAGGCCGTACTGTGAGGAAGCTGCATATTGCCGAACAACGGCACAAGTGACCCTGCATATGATGGCTGGAGAGCAAGGGCATACTGTTGCGCGAGCCCCTGCTATGGTCGACCAAGCCAAGCAAAATTGGAATCAAGTAAGGGTTAAAAAGGAATGAACGAGTAGCAGTTCAAGGTATACCCCGGGCAAGGCATCGCTTGAACAAGCTCAAAATCAATAACATATAGAGAGATTAAGGAGAACTATCATGAAGAAGTTACTATACTCATCGGCAGTCTTGGCGTTAGGCAAATATCTATGCTGGAGACATACTTAAATCTCCAGGAGTAGATGTAACGTACACAGCATCATGAGACCAAGAGTTGTTCCTGCCAAGCCAGGCACCTCTACGGTATGATGCAGCAGCGCAAAAACCATCAGATACACCATCGTGGTATCCGGTATCTGAGCGTATGGCTAAGCTTTCACGGGGCGGCTCAAAATTCAGTTGTATATGAGGCGGTCGCAACAGGCAGCAACGCAGATAAAAAATAGTCCGATATGGTCTGGCACAACGATTAGCAAAGAGCAGCTTGAAAAATAAAGAATAATCCAACAGTCCAAGCATTGCTGGCGGCATTGCACGATTTGAAAGACCAGCTTGCTCAAGGCGTGCACAACATTACCATACCATTACAACAGGTTATTGATACCCCTTCAACAAAGTTGCTACGGCCGTGCGCAAATTAGAAACGAAAACAACAAAACAATAGCTTTTTTTATAGCTAAATATCATGACCGAAGATCCTTGGCCTTTATCATTGTACGCTTAATTAATGATCGTTTTTTTAGTTTTGGTTTCCACTGTCTGAGTAACTCTTTAAAGAGGGTATCTTGCGGATTTCTTTTCGATTTAATTCTAATTTTGCCGTTGCTTTTTCGATGCTCGCGTAATGTCTTATCGCAACTTGCTCAGTATCTGATCGATTGCTGGCATGAGGTTTTTTATACAGCCGATGTCTACCGCTTGCTCATTGATTGTTTCTATCATCGAAAATGCTTGTAATAATCCAAAAAATTTAAAACATTAAGCTGAGCAGTTTCTGGATTGCGCGTCTTCGTCTTTAACATCAATGCGTCTAAATTTCATGCTTGAGGCCTGATTTGAGTGCGTGAGCGATAATTTTTTTTAATTTTGGTATACATTGCTCAACCATCCATTGCAATAAAGATAACAGTTCATATCAGAGATTACAAATTGGTTATCGGTGGTGAGAGTAAATTTTGATCGCCAGAATTTGTGTTATTTTCCATGCGAGTTTCCTTCTTTAAAACGTTTGCCACATGTGGCCCTCATGCCCCTTGCTTTTGAGCTAGCCGTTCCTAGCATCGCTCTATTTTTAAAGCGAGAGTAAAATGATTTTTCATGAAAACCTTATTTTTTTGTGTAGGGCTCGCTAATCATGCGCAGATGCATTGTTCATTCGTTTTCATAGTCAATATCCCAATTATCAACATCAAGTACCGGTTCTTGCTCGTGCACTGCGAGTGGGTTTGGCAGTGATGATACCGGTTTTTGTATGGTATCCTGATGGGAGTTCATTTTCTCTTTTTGATCGTTAACAGCTGTTTATGCTGGCTTTTACCTGCCAATTTTGATGTTTCACTTTCTTTATCAAGTTCTGCCTGGGTTTGATCAAAGATCTTATTCATATCCTTTTGCATCTTATTGATCTGTTTTTTGGTTTCAGTATATTTCGACCCCGGCCGGATTAGCATACCCAGTTGGTGGGCTAAAATAGATAATTTCTTACCCAATTGATCAACATCTTCTTCAGAAAAGAGTAAGGTATCGCCGGCAGAGCGTTTGGGGGTTATAAGGCCCTCTTTTTCATATAACCGTATAGTCTGTTGGTGCACTGAAAACATTTTGGCCACCGCAGATATAGAGAAAAAGGCTTTCTTTCTTTTCATTTTCATAATCTTACTATCTCCTTGTGTTATACATTCCAACTACTGATTTCATAGTAACAGGAGAGGGTATATTGGGATAGATCTAGTAACTAGTGTTGATATTTATTATTATATAGAGTATTTTACCATATTTTTTTAACAAAGCATTCCCTTTTTGCGTAAAACAAAGAAGTTTCTTTTCTCGTATGGAGTTACAGGGTAACTATGCACGATACAGGGAGGGACCGAGCATGCACTATTTCTATCTGTAACAGGCTATCTGTTCTTGTGGCTATCTCTAGGGGAGTGGGCTGTAGGGCTGGTTGAGTCCACCATCGCAGATCAAAAAAGGGTATACTTGTGAGCCCTATCTACTACTTGCAACAGCTTCTTGTATGTCATGGCAGGATTTTGTAAGACTAAGTTCACTTGTTATCGCCGCGGGCGTATACCATACAATCATGAGAGATTATTGCTTGAAGATAAGTTTTTAAGGAGAATGTATGAAGCACATGATCACACTGAGGTATCTTCTTGGATGTATAGTTCTTTTATATGTGCCAAGTAAGGCTTTTGAAGGGGTAAAAACTGTCTATCTTCCACGATCTCAGAGTGTTGATGCTGCGCGGGAACTTATGGGCTGGCAGCGGGAGATCAACCTGTATACATGTGATAATTATTGGACATTTTCATTAGCTCCTGTGTATCAACATTCCTTTAATCCCTGTGCTCTGGGTAATTATATTCTAGGGGGCACATCATTCAATGTTACTGGTAGTCGGGTTACTCGGCGCAGTAGCAATGATATTTTAGCCGACTATTTTGGCTTGCCGCAGGATTTTCAGAGTGTAGTGAATTTTTGCCCAGTTATAACGAGCTTTATTTTTGATACGAACTTTTACTTTGGGCTCAATAGTATCTTTGAAGGATTTTATATTAGAATTCATGCGCCTATAGTACACAGCAAGGCAGATTTGCAGCTGTGTGAATTTGTAGGCGCGGCAGGATCTGATTTTTATCCTGCCGGTTATATGGGCGCAGCGCAGGTTCCAACCGATGAGCTTGCGCATTCAGTAGAATTGGCAATGCAAGGGAGTGTATTAATCAGTGGTGTTAAAACTCCATTGACGTTTGGTGATATGCAATCTCCCCTAGCATTTGGCAAAATATTTAGTCGAGAATCAAGAACAGGGTTATCAGATGTGCAGCTGGTGGCGGGATGGAACTTTGTACAAGATGATTGGTATCATCTTGGGTTGAATATACGTGCCGCTATTCCAAGTGGTTCACGGCCGGATCCTGAATTTTTATTAGATGCTGTTGTGGGTAATGGCAAACATTGGGAACTTGGCATGGGACTGACCAGCCATGTGGATGTGTGGGAGCATGCGTTGTGGAGTTGCGGGTTGTACCTGGATGCGAATGTGACGCACCTTTTTAGTTCAGAGCAAGTGCGCTCGTTTCAGTTTAAAAACAATGGCCCAGGCAGTCGCTATATGCTCTTAGAGCTCATCACCCCTGGATCAGAAAATCTTTTTTTAGGTGTGGGTGGTCCAGCAGCTCCCGATCAATATGATGGGCATCTCTTTCCTGCCATTAATGTGACCACATTTTGTACCAAGATAGCCATCCCCGTGCAAGCAGATATTGTTGCAAAATGTGCCTTTTATCGGGGTGATCTAGAATTTGATGTTGGCTATAATATATGGATCCGTAGCGCAGAAAAATTACAATGCAGGGATAGCCTTGCTGCAGGCTATGCGTTTAAGGGTGATACACAACTCTATGGATTTACGACGGCAGATGCGGCTGATCCCCTTAATGCGACACAAAGCAGAGCGACCATTCATGGTGGGCAAGGGGTTGGTAATTTTGTGGCGGGGCAGGAGTTTACCAATGCTAACGTTGATTCTCCTATTGTTGCAACAAGCCCGGGAGCACTCGCGCAGCTTGATATAGCAGATTCAGTTACGCTGGGCATACCACAATTGCCTATCAATACCTCTAATCCGGCAGTTCTCTTGACCGATGATGATATTGATAACAATTCTGCATTAATGCCGCGATCATTAACGCAAAAACTATTTATGCATGTTGGTCAGCGTTGGCAAGGCTGTGCATGTACGGTTCCTTATATTGGCTGTGGCTTTGAAGTAGAATTTGGCGGATGTACCTACAACAAGTCTATACTTTCGCAATGGGCGGTGGTGTTTAAGGGTGGGTTATCCTATTAATAACAAAGGAATTGAGAATGATGCTCGTAGTAAAAATAGGTATGATGCTGACGATGTTTGTCTCCTGCACGGTGCAGACAAAAGTTTCAGTTGCGGTGGTAAAGCAAGCATGGATTGAGAGACTGTCTGATGCTGATTTGCGTACCTATCTTGCCACCATCAAGGCCAAAGGGTATAGGTTGCAACCGGCAGATGAGGCAACCAATACACTCTTGCGAACACGGGTTACGGCAGTAGCCCCAAAGATGCTTGGATTGATCCAACCAGTATCCACCATCACAAAAGTTATTCCACAGCAAAACAAAAAAGTACTATTGCGCAAGGGCAAGAAAAGCCAGGTTGCAGCACAAAATGCGCCAACAGGCGGTGCAAAAAAATCTGAAGGGGCCGTTGTTAGCGGTGCTGCAAGGGCATTACCACTAGAAACTTCTACTGCACCGCACGCGCCAGCGTCGACTCAAGGTGTTTCCACATCAGCTGTGCCATCACAGGCACCGGGAGCGCCTACCATCCCTGCTGCTCCCGTGATGCAGCCGGCTCCAGGGATAGTATTTGCACCACCATCAGCACCACCAGTGGCGCCGCCTTTGGAGGCTCCGCATCCGGTAGAAGAAAAAGCAGTGCAAAAACCAGTGGGTAAACCAGCATCAAAAACTGGTTTATTAGAGCCGTTATCGGCAGATGAGCTACAAAATTTAACTGATAAAGAGCGTGTAGCATCTGATGCAGTAGTGATGGAAACTATAGCAGCCATAGCACGTGAATCTTTTTCAGGGCCGCAAGGAGCGCTCTATACAGTTGGGACCAAAAGCTTTACCAACAGTTTTGAGGCCTATTGTGCCTTTGTCATAGAGCAGATGAGTAAGCTTGGTACTAATCCTGCCTTTAAAAAGCGTGCTGAATTGGCAGCACTGATAGGCCCTGATATGCCCGGCAGCATTTCGCGCTTTGTGGCTGAAAATATCACCAAGCAGCCTGATGTGTCGATGACCGAATTTTTAACTACGTTCTTGCAGAACGTGCAATCGGGTGCACTTGTAGACAATACGCTGGTAAATATTATTAATCCATGTGTATTTAATGTTGCTTCAATAACGGGTGCGGCGCATACGCCTGTGCGTACGATAGTAATCAATCTTGGCGTGAGCCAACGCATACAGCAGCTCAATCCTTCACCGGCTGATCAGGTCTCATCAGATGGCAGTGTGATTGATAAGATGCATGAGTTTATTGCTGCAGTGCGCTCTCAGCTGCCACCAGAATCAGAATCGGCATCGCTCAAAACGGGTAAGGAGCCAGAAGCAGCTACGCCTGCAATTACGCTGTCGCAGGATTATGTTGAAGTGCTACGCTCCATGATTGATATGCTCCGATTAGAGCCAGATTTTCTTAAATTTTCTCTGCTGCTGGGTTCTCAAGCACAGGCTGTTGCCAACAGTAAGGGATCGCCACTAGAAAAAATTAAATTAACACCACTTCTTATTGAGCTGCAGAGCACGGATCAATCATTGTTTACGCTCAACACGTTATTAAGCCCAATGAGTGCGCAATTGGTATTTGATGCAACAGAATTTACTCAAGTTGTACGATCAGGGGCGCGGGAATTTAAAGCAGTATTCGAGGATCATCGTATGCGCCTGGCTCAGCAAAAAGGTGAAGTTGATGTGCTGGCATTCTTGGTCGACCGCCTTGAAAAGGCAACCAAGATAAAAGATATTCGTGATACGATTGCCATGCTGCCTGGAATGATTGGCAACAGGCCTGAAATCCAGCTTATACAAAAGCAGTTACATTCATTAGATCCCGATGTTGATCAGATTTTTGCGCAACTGAACGCCCTCACGCAGCGTGCATTGCCAGAGCGCATCGAAAATATAGTGCGCACAACTCTTGCTGCCTATAAGCAAGAGAAGGTGGTGGCGCGCCAGGCACTGGATATTTTAGGTGCAGCAAAAAAAGAGGCACAAGATAAAAAAATATATGTTGGTGATGTGATCATCAACCGCTTACAACAAGAGGTTAAACATGCATTATCTGCAGCCGACAAAAGAAAGCTTGATGAGCTGCAAGGCCTCTATAGCACACCAGCATCAGTGCAAGCATTGTATGTGCGTCTGGTGGGCAGTAAGCAAGATGTTGATGCCTATGCAACAACCAATGATTTTTATACCATGATTGATCCATATGGGCTGTTATTGATGGTTGTACGTGATGTTCAGGCAGAGGGAGAGCGCTTGGATGCCAAGCAGCGCATGGCATTACTTATTGATTCGCTTACTAGTTTGAATGAAGGTAAACAGACGCCTAATCGATCCTATGTAGCAACTATTGGCACAGAATCGGCATTGATTAATGCCGGTGTGTATAAAGATACATTGACCCCCATGATTAATGCACTGCAATCTGGTGATATTGACAAGGTAGTGCACGAGCTTGATACTTTAGTCAGTAATGCGCATCTTGGCGTTGAACATAGCCAAGCCTACACACAGCTGCGCGATGGGCTGCGCACCTTGTTACTCACAACCATAACGGATCTTGTGGTTAATCAGATTGCATCACTCAATAGCGGTAAAGGTGAGGCGACCATTCAAGGATTGCCGCTTGAAAAAGTGCCGTTTAATGAAGCTAGACGTAATGCAAGTATCTATAAAGCACTACAAGGGCAGTTTCAGCCGCTTGTTGCACTGCTTATGCCTAAGGGCGTGCGAGTAGACTTTGCAGCGGTACAGGCGGATGCTGTTGATGCCGCATGTGCCGCAGTAATTACCAACATTGAACAGCGCATTGTTGCCGATGCAGCGATAAAATGGTTGAGTCCATTACCAGCGCAGCAAGAGAAAAACAATGTTATTGGGTTGTTGCGTACGTATCTTATGGACACCCTCAAAAAGCAGCTTATGAACGTAATCACCGTTGCGCGCAGCGCATCAGGGATTGCATCACCATCGGCAGAGCCATCATCTGAATTTGGTGGTGTTCCTGAGGCGCCAGCATTGGAAGGTGAGGTGCCTGCAGCTCCGCCGCTGTAACGGCTACTCGTGCATCAGTTTGTTAATGGTAATTGGCCAAGACCCTTTACCACCCTTATCGTTTTTTTTATCACTTTGAATGCCGTATGCACTATCACACGGTAGATGCGGTAATATGATGTACGTATGATTACTATGGCCCAAGAGGCGTATTCTGTCAATTCTCATGGTCGCTCTATCGATGCCAAAGGAAGTTAATCAGGTTCTTGTTTTTGATTATTTGGGTAGGGGAATATAGATCGCTGTGCGTTGTAGTGATCAACATTTGGAACAGTAGCTAAAAATGTGTAGACTGTGGTTTCACATACAAAAATCAGAAATGTAAAATCTTAATGAGGCTTTCATGAAACGGTTATTTGCGCTCTGTATGCTCCTGATATGCTCTAGTCAAAATTATGCTTTTTTGCGTGGACGCTCTTTTTTGAGTCCGCGATCGCAAACTGATCACGCTGAACGAGAGCTTGTTGGTTGGCAAGAAGATATTAATTTGTGTGCTGATGGCGCGTATGGCAGCTTTTATATCATGCCAATCTACACGCACTCTACCAAACCGGATGAGCTAGCGGGCTATTTTTTTGGTGGACAAGAATTTGTAGTTGCTGGTACGCAGGTAGAGGATCGTCCTGATGATGCATTGCTGGCTGATTATTTTGGGTTGCCCTTTGATTTTACTAGTACGATATGTGTAAAACCAATTATTGAAAATATCATCCTCGATTTTAATCTTTACATGGGATTAGATTGCTGGTATCCGGGATTATATGTGCGTGCACATGCGCCGTGGGTATATGCATCATGGAATATGCAGTTATGTGAAAATGTTCAAAATTATGGCTCAATGCCGTATCCACCCGGCTATATGGCAAGTGCCGAGATTACCCGCAATGATATGGCCCGTGATTTTACTGAATGGATGTATGGTTTTTCTACGCCTATTGGTGATTTGCAGCCCCTCAAATTTGGTAAAATAGCAGGAGCGCGAACTCGTACCGGCTTTTCGGACATACAATTTGTTTTTGGGTGGAATTTTATTAATGACCCAAATTATCATTATGGACTTAATGTGCGCACATCATTGCCAACGGGCAATACGTCTCGTGCGCTTTTTTTATTTGAGCCGATGATTGGTAATGGTGGCCATTGGGAGTTTGGCTTTGGTATGACGGGACATGCTATTGTATGGCATGATCAAGATGGCAATCCTACGTGGGGATTGTATGGGGATTTAAACCTTACCCATCTGTTCCCGTCTTTGCAGCGTCGCTCGTTTGATTTTAAACAAAATGGTCCAAGTAGTCGCTACATGCTGATCGAAGAGATAGGAACGCCGGTTGTGCAGGGGCTGCTTGTTGATGGTATTGTTGCGCAGCAGCAGTATCACAGTGTGCTCATGCCAGCGATCAATCAGACTACCTTGAATGCGGAAGTGGCGATTGCTGTGCAAGTGGACGCTGTTATTAAGCTTTGCTATATGCATAGATGCTTTACCATCGAAGGTGGGTATGATTTTTGGGCGCGTACATCAGAGCAGATTGTCTGCCGCGATGATTTTGCCAGCAGTATGTATGCCATAAAAGGTGATGCGCAAGTGTATGGATTTAATCGAGAAAATCAGCGGTTTGTTGCATTGAATGTAACACAAAGTAGCGCCACAATTTTTGGTGGTCAGGGTGATGGCAATGCAAATTTCTTGAATTCTAACGCAGATAACTCATTAGATGATGCGGGCAATCCAATTATTGCAACCTTTGAGTTTGCACCCGGCAATGATGAGTTGACGCTCAATCCACCGGTAGCAAGTGATATGCGTGGTTCCGATCAGGCTATTTTGTTAACTGATAATGATATTGATAACCTATCTGCAGCATCGCCAGCTGCGCTCTCACATTCCTTTTTTTGTGCATGGACGGTATACGGCATCATGCGATAATAGACTTACTCCGTATGTTGGTCTAGGTGGTGAACTTTCTTTTGATGCTGGCGGTGATAAATATGATAATGCGGTTGCTGAATATGCGCTCTGGATTAAGGGTGGCATATCCTACTAAACAGGTAGTGATTCTTGCGCAGACACGTTACCCAGCACAACGTGCGCTGCTGCTTCTTGCGCATCGGGATCATCTTCATACGCAACTATGATGCTTGGGATGTTCTTGAATAGCTCGAGGCTATAGGGCGATCCAAATAAAACCAGCATTATTTTTTTGCCGTCGTTATGCAGTTGTTGAATCAAACGTTGCGTTGTATCTGCTATGCCAAAATTTTTGTGAGCAAATTTATTCATGCCAAAGATAGGTATGATGACCGTGCTGTTGGAAGCAAACTGTTTATGTAATGCTGCACAGGCATCATCAGTGGGTTGTGCAGGTAGATGCGCATATGCTGCGTTACAGGATTGTTGCATGGTTGTAATAAAGGTCGCTTGGGGTGTGGCACCAATCTGCAGAATGGCGCATTCGTGTGCTTTGTCTTGCGTGAGTGGCAGGAGCTGGGAATCATCGCGAACGAGCGTGATTGCTTGCTGATACAGCTGTTTTTTGAGTGCGTAGGCATTGGCAGTGTGAAAAGTGTTATAGTCATATCCAGCGTGCGCAGCATTGCGCAATGCCCATTCCTTAGCGCGTAAAATCTTGAGTACGTGATTATCTAATGTTTGTTCAGCGATAGTGCCATCAAGCACTGCTTGCTTGATGCGGGCGTGTGATTGTGGAACATCAACCGGGCACACGAGCATATCGTTACCCGCTTGTGCCGCTTGCAATGCTATCTCATCGGGTGCGTAATGATTCATCAATGCACCCATACCCAATCCATCGGTAACAACAAGGCCATTGAACGCTAGTTCATGCTGTAAAAGATCGGTTACTACCGCATGTGATAAGCTTGTAGGCGTAGTATCTGTGTGCGATGGCTGTAGTGCTGGCAGAGCAAGATGCGCAACCATAATACTGCGCACGCCTTGAGCTATAAGATGCTTAAAAGGATACAGTTCAACATCATCAAGTTCTTTGCGTGTTTGCTTAAGCTCGGGCAGCTCATCGTGTGAATCGGTTGAGGTGTTGCCATGCCCAGGAAAATGTTTGGCGCATGCGATAATCCCATTGTCTTGTAAGCCGCGCATGAATAGTTCACCTTTGCGTGCAACCGCGTGTTTATCGCTGCCAAAGGAGCGATCATTAATAACAGGATTTGCAGGATTATTATTGATATCAACGACGGGAGCAAAAACAATATGCACACCAAGTTGATGTGCTTGGCGTGCAATTTCTGCGCTCATGTGATAGATCAGCTGCTCATTCTTGAGTGCACCCAGTGTCATATTCCGGGGAAACCGCATAGTATCATGCAAGCGCATGGTCAGACCCCATTCAAGATCTTGCCCGATTAGCAGCGGCAGTTTGCTCAGTTTTTGATAGTGCTGTGTGCGCTCAATTTGCCCTTGCGGCGTACCCATGCCAAGAAAAATAATCCCGCCTACGTGCTGATGAGTGATATAAGATTCCACATCGGTTTGCGCCATTTTATACGGTTGTGTTTGCATAAAGCCAGCATCCATGGCATCTGATAGGGGCTTGGAATTGAGCTCTTCATCCGAAACGGCTGCAACCATAAAAAGTTGCCCAACTTTTTCATCAAGTGAGAGCTGCGAGAGGGTTTGCTGTGCCCATCCATCAGGTGGCTGACTAAGGCAGATGCTAGAGGGGATTTGGGTGATCATGTATATAATAAACAGATACCATAGAGGCATATGAGACTCTCCTTATCCAATGTCTATAGCAGGGTGTTATGTGCCATAATCAACTATATGCGTGGCCTGAGCTTGCGACAGATCAGTGCTATTTTTTATAAATGCGATCGTGGTTAGCTGTTGGGCGTGGATGAGTTTTTCAAGCTGCTCTATCAATGTTTTGTGCTGTGTACATTCTTGCGCAAGACGTTGTGCTGAAATAGTAGGGAGCACTCGGGAGGGTATATAGAGTGGGGATGTTGGTAGAGCATCAGCTTTTGTATCGCCAGCGTCATGCAATAATGCTGGTGGTATCTGGCTGGTATAATCAAGAGCGAATGTTTCCATGGCACCAACAAGCCCGTATGCGCTTGTTGTATGGGTTAGTTTTTTGGTTGCAAGAGCTGTCATAACGGCGGCAAGGGCCTGCTTTTGCTGATCAAGCCGTTTTAAAGCATGCTGTGGTAAGATGCGTGGTAGCAAGAGCGGTACTAATAGGTGTGCATACTGTGGATTTATAGTAAGTTGTAGCGCCTCAGATTTGGACGTTACTTGATCATCATCATGTGTTAGTGCATCGGCTTGTGATGCAGCCTTTTTATCAGATTTTTCATCTCCACCATTATGTTCAATGAGCGGTGCAACCGATGCCTTGTTACTTGAAAAGCATTCTTTAAAACAATCAAGGCTGAGTGTGGTTGTTGTATAGGAGAACAGAAGTGCAAGAAGCAAGATTATTTTTTTATGCATGGCTATTTCTTTCGTGGTGAGTGTAACTCTCGTAGTGCTTGCGCACGAGTTAAGTGTGGATTGAGGTGGAGAAAAAGTTGTACGATCCTTTCTTTGCCTTTCTGAATCTCTTTTTCTAGTTGCTTGGGGCATACTGGTGCAGATTGCGGTGGGAGTGAAGATGGTGCATGAGGAGTGAGCTTTTTATCGTGTGGGTTGCAGAGTGAGGTGATGAGCATAAGGCACCAGAACAGTCTATTTCTTGCATAATTCACTGCGCGTACTCCTATAGTTACTCAATACTGGGATTTTAATTGTATACCATGTAGCATAGTATAGGCATTGGCATAGTGCAATAGTTATGCGTGTGCGACTGCTGCGGCATTGTGCTGGTGTATTAGATCTACAAAATAACGAGCACCGGATTTTAATGTGCGATGTAAAAACGGTAGGCCAGTTAGAGGATGTATGCTGCGGTCAACGTGATATAGCCCATACCCAATAGTATAGCCATGTGCCCATTCAAAATTATCCATTAATGACCAGTGTATATACCCCATGACGTTATAGCCATCTTTGAGTGCTTGCGCTAATGCATACAGATAGCGCTTTAAAAACAGATCTCTTGTTGCATTCTCGTGAGTGCCAATACCATTTTCGGTAATAATGATAGGAATCTTGAGTGGCTGTGCAAGATTATCCGATATTTCTTGTATAGCCCGATATAATCCTTCTGCATAGATCGTGTATTGTGGGTTGTCGGTAGGAATTTCGGCAGTAGGGGTGAGCGGACCAGTTGTAGTAGCCATATAGCCGTGGCAATAATAGTTAAGACCGATAAAATCGAGTGAGTGGGGTGCTAATGGATTGGTATGGTTTACCGATGCTTTGCAGGGTATGGTTATGTTGAATGTACCGGTGGTGAAAAATTGGTAGACGGAGTGATGCACCAGCAGATTGCCAAAATGGGCTTTGAGATGGTGCACTGGATTGAACCAGTTGAGCGGATCAAGTTGATAAATATTATGGGTGGTTCCCACTTTGCAGAGCATGCCTTGCGGGTGCTTTTTAACTGCTTGATAAACGCGCACATGAGCCTCGAGCATATTTTTAAGTACCTCGAGCATAGTTTGCATACTGCGCATGCCCAGAGGGCGATTGCCGGTTAAATAACCATTTGCGGCATAACTGGCTGGCGAATTAAAGGTGAGAAAGTAGGGAATGTTTTTGCTCATAAATAGTTCAGGCAATTTTTGGGCAAGTGTTTGAAACACTCTAGTGCACATACGCACATATAAATCTATATTTTTTTCTTGGGCAAAGCCACCGTTATCCATAAACCATTGTGGATCACTATAATGATGAAACTCTATAACAGGGCGTATACCGTGCTCTAATTCAGCGCAGATATCTACATAATGATTGAGCGCTGATTGATCAAAAACGCCTTCTTGTGGTTCTATCTTGCTCCATTCAACTGAAAAGCGATAAGCTGCAACACCCAGCTCATTCTTCATGCGGGCAATATCCTCTTTATAATGGGTTTCATGGGCACACGCTACGCCAGCCGGCTCTTTATAGCCGTTGGACTGTTGCCAGCGGTAATAGGTTGAATTGGTACAGTTGCCCTCTACCTGATAGGATGAGGTGCCTACTCCCCACATAAAATCTTGAGGAAAGTGCCTCGCTTGCGCAGGAAATTGTGTAGTATCGGTCTTAATGGTATCCCAATCCCAGGTTAACTGCTTGGTATAATTGCTATAGTTATTCCAGGTAAGGGTAGTTGCTGCTAGGGCTGCTGTTGCGGCCAAAGCTAATGATTGATTATTGCCTTGATGCGGTAATGCTTGAACATCAGCGGCCTTATTTGGCAGTGATTGCAGTATAAGGATTGCACCCATAAAAAGGGCTGAATTTCATTCTTTTTTCCATTCACTACTTTTTAAAGGGGTATGATGAGTGTATCTCTTTTAACTATAGGTTTTTTAGGGTTATAGGTCAAACGTTCGGCTATTTTTTTATTTGAAAGATAGAATGGGAGTGGGCCATTTGACCCTATTGTTTTCATTTGTAATACTATAGGTAAATGGAATTTTTATTATGGAGGTTGTATGAATTACAGAATTAATCGCTTTTTACTACTCATTTTTGGCCCATCTTTAGCCCGGTTTTGCCCCATAAAAGGGGCCCACGTCTATTGGCGCATGACCAAAAGGGCTTGGCGGCAGGCCACAATGACCGAAAAGTTGGGTGTCGGGACTATCGGAATTATGGGATTATGGGCTGCGCGATACCTCATACTAAGATTACTCAGCCAAATCAGGTTCAATCTGCGAGCAAAAGAGCTTTGCAACAAGCTCAGGCATCTATCCAACAGGCTCGAGATAATGCGGCTGTATCGTCAATAGCGGGCATAGCTTGGGGAGATACAGGTGGGGGATTAGGATTGCCGGGCGATGCAGTGCCTCTATCGCCAGAACAGCAGCTGGAGGCTGCATTGCATGCGCATGAACAACAATTAGCAATTTTGAAAGAAGAATTTAAGGAAGAAGCGTCAGCAGCTACAAAATGATACTCAGCGGGCAGTAACGAAGCTTTTCCCACTAGAATCGAGCAAGCCAACATCACATGCTGGCACAGGTAGAATCTAAGCGGGGCGCAGCGGTAGCACAGCAAGTGCGCCATGCATTGTCCCTTGATGCGGGAGATAGCAAAACATCTGCCGCAAATAGAGCAATGCAAGAATTAGAATCTCAGGCTGCTACTCATGCTCATGTATTTAGCATGCAATTGCCTGAGCTAGAATTAAAAGAAAGTGACGCGCAGAGACGTCAAGCAGAGCTAGGCGCTGACGGTTTTGAGAATGGCGATATTAGTGATGAGATTTTATATAGGCATTTAATTACAGAGCATGCAATATTATTTACTGTGCAGCGCAATGCAACGTCTGCGGATAAAGTGAGTTATCTGCATACGTTAGCGCGAGAGTTCCCTCATTGGCAACAGCAGTGTGCACGATTGCTCAAGAATTTTAAAAACAAAAATGATGTTTTACAACCTCATGTAAAAAGACTTTGGAATGCGTTCCACAATGCCTATAAGCTAGGGCCATGGATACAAGGCAAAGCTTTGGCAGACGAGATTCTTAAGGTAAAAACAGAACAACAGTACGTTAAATGGATTGAAGAATACAAGCGTCAGTATCAGCAAGCTCTTGATATGACCGGCTAGTATCTCCTTATTCGTGACGCCATTAACTTAGCCTGGTATTTCTATGTGCGTGGTGGCAAGCATTTTACCGAAGGTACCTT
>CAWEPS010000031.1:0-10723 GCA_963811005.1 uncultured bacterium | reverse complement strand
AATTATCTAACGTACGACATACAAAAGCTTTATTAAGCGATACAGTGTAGAAACTGCGTCTGGAAAAGATGCGTAAACCAACAGGTAATAACGATACGAGAGAAAAAAATGGTTTGCTTAATCATCACAGGTGTATGAGATAAAGATACATCGTGTGCATGCAGTGCGTAGTTATGCATTGTACGCATAGTACAACTCCTTAACGTTTACATGTTATTAAAACCATTTCTTTTCCCCTATATTAGTAAGTACCATAACATTGTAAAAAAAGAAAGGAAATATTATAAGCAATTAAAAATAGCGATTGTAGGCGCTGGTAACGTTGGTTCAACCATAGCCTATACACTCATGCTCCGCAATACCGATACTGAAATTTTATTAGTAGATATTGATACTGTCCGATGCCGGGGTGAAATATTAGATTTGTCTGATGCCTTAGTTGTTTCATCAACCCCATCACCACAACAAGCAACCGCAGATCAAGCACGCCATGCAGATATTATCATCATAGCTGCTGGAATAGCACAAAAACCTGGTCAACCACGCACTCAGCTCTTGGCAACGTAACAAAAAAGTAGTTGCTGAAATCATTGCAACGCTCCAACCTATAAATCCCCATGCTATCATTATTATGGTAAGCAATCCTGTAGATGTTCTTACACTCTACGCCCAAGAGCTTGCTGGATTACCACGCAATCAAATATTTGGCACAGGAACTTTTTTAGATTCTCACCGCTTACGGCATCTTATAGCACAAAAATTAAATATTTCAGAGCATTCAATACAGGCATATGTGTTAGGTGAACACGGTGACACTCAATTTGCGGCCTGGTCTCTTGCTCATATCGAAGGTATACCCATTACAACATGCACCAGTCTTACACAGCATGAGCTTGATGCCCTTGCACAGCAAAGTCGCAACCAAGCATATGAAATCATAGCGTGCAAAGGTTCAACCTATTATGGCATTGCATCATGTGTATCAGTACTTTGCGAGAGCATATTATTTGATCAAAAAAGATTGATGCCCCTGTCCTGCTTTCAAGAATCATATGGCGTTTGTTTAAGCCTGCCAGCTATTTTAGGTGCACAGGGTATAGAAGGATTGCCCCCTATAGCATTAAATGACCAAGAAAAACTGCTACTACAAAAATCGGCAAACGTCATCAAAGCATATTCTCTATAAGGGGAAATCCCTGTATACGGGCTATTCTTAATGCCTTTTGACAGATAGAATAGATCCTATATCCTTAATAATAGCTTATAATAATGGATAAATGGAGGCATATTACAATGAATTCTAGAAATTATATGCTTGTACTCTTACTAGCTCTTGGTATAGCTGTTATGCCAGTTCAAGGCATGCAATGGGCAACATCTTTGTATACTCGGACCAAACAAGCCCTTGGCTATTCTTGCCTGCCAGCAGCTACATGTGTGATAGCTGGGACAGGCTATCTTATGCGTTCATTATATCATCAACGTCAACAAGACCTTTTGAATGCTGTCAGAGCCAATAAAACTATCATGGTAAATCCTCTGCTTAAACAAATGCATCCTGTGGATGGTCAAGATAATGAGGGCAATACCCCACTTATGCATGCAATTTTTCACAACAATAGCGATCTTGTGCGATTATTATGTGAAGATGGGCAAGCCCCATTAGAAACCAAAAACAAGGCGGGTGAAACGGCCTTGTTATGCGCCATACACAGACTTATAGCTCTATGTATAAGCGTTAACCACCTAGAAGACTGCCAAGATCATAAGCAACCAATAACGAGGTTATTAGACATTATAGTAATTCTTTTAGAGCACAAAGCTGATACAACAGCCACTAACAAAAAAAACAGATCTGCTCACTCAATGCTCGTTCAGGCTTATGACGCTATAACAACAAAATTTTTCCCTCACGGGTATAAAAAAATTGGCGCATCTGCGCAAGACTCTAGGCTCCATGCCATGAGTGTTAAACTCCATAAACTTATTTATCCTTCACTGGCACAAGAAAAGTTAATAGCTGGCATTAGTGCCTGGTTATCGAAGCCCACAGCTGGTTGATTATACTAAAAAGGTATCCTATGAATCCTACCAAAATAATTATTACTGGGTTGCTTATATGTATAGGTGTAATGAGCGTTACCCCTGCTCTGCATGCAAGCGAACGTCGCTTTTTGAATGCCATATCAAGCAAATTGACCGATAAGACTCTAGAGGAGATTCTTCTTATAGCATTGAACTATAAATATATAACAGTGCCCTGTGTTGGAGTAGCCGCATTAGGAATATCGGCGTTTAAACACTTCAAACAAATAAAACAAGCGGGCAAATCAGATCAAAGAATACAGGAACAATTACGCATACTTGAGCAACAAACAGCAAACCTTGAGTACGAATATGAACTTTATAAAGATGAAGATGGCACGTCTGCCCAAACTATCAACCGCAATAAAAAATTAATAAATATCTTTAAATCGAATTTGCTCAATGCTGCGCGAGTTTCCAATGATCCAATTAGAGCGATCTATTAACACAAGGTAGCACGAGAAGCCCACAGCTTCTAATGAGCACTATGCAGCCATACGGCCAATTTTGAGTACCATTAATTCATCTGCGTTGAGTACTCGCTTAACTGCATCTTGCACCTGCGGGATTGTTATCATCTCCAATTTTGCTGCTCGGCTATCAAAATAGTCTCCAGGCAATCCATATTTATCCAGGAATAAGAAGGCATTGGCCATAGTTGCATTTGTTTCAAAGTTCTGCATGAGCGAATTTAGTATGGCATTTTTTGCCTCATTAAATTCTTCTTGCGTGATATGATCAGCCACCGTTTTTAAGGTGTCCTTGATCGCTTTTTCTGCTTCCGCAAGCCTATCTAATGAAACCATTGTTTTAATCATAACCATGCCTGGTTGCTCATTGGCCTGAGCTGTTAACGAACCATTAATAGAATAAAATAGTCCTGATTGCTCCCGCAATTTAAATAGACGTGATTTCATAGACCCCAATACACCGCCACCAAGAATCTGATCAAAAATAAGTAGCTTATCATAATCGGGATTTTTTCTATCGATTGATAAACCTGCATAGGCCAGCAACACTTGATTCCTATTTATTGGATACTCAATATGCTCATGCTGTTTTTTGGTCAAGACCGGAAATACTATAGTTTTGACCGCTGCTCCCTTCCAGTGGCCAACAGATTTTTCAAGCACAGCCTTAAGATCATAGCCGCGCAGATCTCCCACTATCGCCATGGTTGCACCATCCGGTGATATGAACTGTTTGTATAAAGCCACTAGATCTTCGCGAGTAACAGCAGCAACAGATTCTTGCGTACCTAGTGTGTTTTTGCTGTATGGATGACCTTTATAGATTTGCTCTTTAATCAACTGATTTGCAAAATAGGATGGATTATCCCAAAAGTTTTTAATATCAACTAAAATTTGAGCTCGGACCTTTTCAATCTCGGCTTGCGCAAATGTCGCCTTAGTCAGAATTTCCATCAACAGTTCTAATCCTTTTTCAAGATCAGCGCTGAGCATACTCATAGAAATCTGGCCCGCGCCAGCGACAAACGAAATGCCTCGTGATTCTAATTCATGCGTAAGTTGACTTGCTGTATAATTTTCAGTCCCCTCGGAAATCATGGCCGCCATAAAATTATACAGTCCCGGTAATTGCTCTGAGTCATAATAATTTTGTGCTTTCAAGCGGAGCTCAAGGGTGATCTTGGGTGTGTTTTCGTTGTTGTAATAGACAACTTTTAAACCATTAGGCAATACCAGTTCGCTTGCCTTTGGAAAATCAAACTTAGTTGCTTCTTGAACGTGTATTTTTTTTGCGTAGTTGGGAGCTTCAACCGATGATGTGCGTGCTCGTGCTGATAAAAAGCGCGTATCTTCCAGATCAGACAGCTTTTGCAAATTTGCCCAGGTCTGTTTTTCGCGCTCGGGCAATGGCAATAAGTGACCCTTATGCATCAGTGACGGTCTAAAATATTCTTGTAAGAAAGCACGTACCTGATTTTCAACCTGCTCATCTGAAGCACATAAATAATTATAGATGTAATTCTCATCCCCAGTTGCTACAAAAAATTTACCTATATCGTATGCCTGCTGGTGAATATCCTCAAGCGTATTATAAAAATCCATGCGCGCTTGCTTAATGGCGCGTGTTAATTCCTGCGGCTGGAGTCCATCATCGATAATAGAATCAATTTCTTCTTGAATGATGGCTTGAATGCGTGGTATATCAGCACGATTAGTTGGTTCAAAGGCAATAAAGAATACACTGTATTCAAAAAGAATATCCCAATAAAAACTGGTCAATGATGTAGCCAGATGTTGCTCATCTACAATTTTTTTATACAGCCGAGAGCCTTTTCCTGAACCTAATAATAATGAGGTGATATCAACAATTGCTTTATTCTTTGCTGATGCTCCGGGAATGACAAAGCCCATCAGTTCAAATGGCTGCGCAACATCACGGTATAAGGTTACTTCTTTTGAAATGATATCTTTATTAAAATAAAATTGTGGACGCCTATAATCTTCATTTGCCTTGAGTGGTCCAAAATAGGTCTGCGCCAAATCGAATGCCTCATGTGGATCAACATCGCCAACTATTACCAACGTTGCGTTATTTGGCCAATAATGCTTTTTATAAAAAGCCCGCAAATCATCTGCATGCACATTCCATAAATCTTGCTTATAGCCAATAATTGGATAATGATATGGATGATCGGCAAAAATGGTTGTCATTAATTCTTCAGCGAGACTTAATTGATAGCGATCTTTGCGCATTTTAAGCTCTTGTATCACTGCCTTCATCTCAGAATTTAAATGATCATCTTTGAATGCTGCATTCACCATACAATCTGCCATGATAGGCAATGCCTCTTTCCAAGTATGTGATGGCATATCAAAGCTGTAACCAGTAAAATCTTGGGCGGTAAAAGCATTACAACTACCTGAGAGCATATGTGTTATGGTATTAATGTCTGATTCAGAAAGATGTAATGAGCTTTTACCTGCTGTTCCCTTAAAAATCATGTGCTCAATAAGATGCGCTATCCCTTTTTCGCCCGTCTCTTCATCCTTAGAGCCAACGTTATACCAAATTTGCAAGGATACTTTTGGGATAGAATGAATCGGCCGTACTAAAATGGTCATTCCATTAGCAAGCACTTTTTTTTCTACAAAAGGAGCCCCTGAATCTTTTGTTTGCTTATTGCATACCTGGCCATTAATAAAATCTGGTTTCATAGACACCTGAGTCCCCCAAAAAAAAGATTGATTATGATGGGAATAATACCAATACACTAAGCCTATACTACAGAGCACAAAAGTCATTACCCCAATACTAATGCCTGCAAATTTATTCATTACGCATCCTTCTTTATACATACTTATTCCATTTTTTTTATGTCATTAACACGCCCAACCCGAATTTTATAGAGTGACTCAGCATGCAGCAGGCGTTTTACACAATCTTTAACCTCTTCGAGAGAAACCGCCTGTAATTGCTGGGCTCGTTTATCAAAATAATCCACGGGTAAATCAAATCTATCAATAAAGAGAAATAGTTGCGCGCGTTGGCTATTTGATGCCATATGCTGTGCAAGTCCATTAATGAGCAGATTTTTGGCTTCTTGTAGATTTGATTCCGTAATCTGGTCAACAGCATTAATAAGCGTATCCAAAATTCGCTGCTCAGTCTCATGAACCTTATCAACCGAAACAAGCGTTTTTATAAATATCATGCCTGGCTGCTTGTCTACATAGGAAAGAAGCGATCCCTTGATAGTATAAAAAAGACCCGATTGCTCACGCAATTGAAACAACAATGAACTCATGCTTCCTGAACCCCCACCCGTCAACAATTGATCAAAAAGCAACAATGCATCATAATCTTTATCCATACGTGCTATGGAGATACCCGCATAACATAATGCAATCTGATCTCGTTGCATTGGATACTCAAGCAACGCTCCAACCGTTGCTTTAACTGGTGGCATTTCCACATTTTTTTGCATACTATATGGACGCTGTGTAAATATACGCTTGCACACTATTGGGATATCATAGGCGCCGAGATCTCCTGATAATGCAATACGCGCATCAGCTAGGGTAATATGCTGACTATAAAAATCTACAATATCCTGATGTGTAATAGACATGATACTTTCTACAGTCCCTAAGGCGTTGCGCCCATGAGGATGATCTTTATACACAGCCTGCTTGGCAAGTTGATCAATGCAACTGTATGGGTCGTCCCAATATTCTTTAATTTGAGCGACAAGCTGTTGGCGTACTTTTTCTAGAACATCTTTATCAAATAATGGTCGATGTATGATCTCATCAAGCAATTTCAAGGCATGCTCTAAGTCTTTACTTAACATATGCAGCGCTATATAGCCAGGTTTGGCATCAACAGCCATCCCGTACATTTCAAATTCATCAGCCAACTGCTGGGCAGAATAGCTTGCCGTTCCCTCCAGCAATAATGCCATAACAAAATTATATAATCCCTGCTTATCAATTGGGTCAACATAATAGCAATCTTTAAACGCTATAATAAGATCTATGGTTGGTAATAGCGGGTTGTCATGATAGAGAACTTTGCAGTTATTATACAGGAGAAACGAAGAAAAATGTGGAAATGTAGAGGCTGGTGGTATTTTGGCGGCAATAGTTTGTGCATACCGCAATGGTTCTAATGCTGTTGTGCGCTGGCGTTTAGCAGTCATTGCCTGGTCTAATTCATCGGTTGCCTCTTGCATACAAACCCAATAGTCTTGATCGCGTTCAGGTATGGGGATAACAGATCCTGTATGGGCCAATAATGGTTTGCAATAGGTAGAAAGCAGTCGCTGTATTTTGTCATTCAAAATAGTAGAATCTGACTCAAGATAATTCAAGGCATACAATGGGTCGCCCGTAGCAACATAACAACGCGCAATCTCATGAGCTAGTTCCTCGTTATCCTCAAACAATTCTAAATAATCGGTTTCTACTTGTTTAGTAGCACGCAAAAGCTCTGCCTTGGACGCTCCTGATAAAGCTAAATTGTTAATTTCTTGCAGTATCAACTCATTGATTTTGGGGATATCCGCGATTTCTTGAGGTTGAAAACGAATAAAGAAAACATCATGCTCAAACAAACCAGCTGAATAGGTCTCTATATGAGTAACAAGTTGCAACTCATCAACCAATTTTTTATAAAGACGAGAGCCCTTACCATTACCAAGAATCCAGCTAATGACATCAACAAGATAGCTTTGTTTTTCGCGTAATCCAGGAATAACAAATGCCATGGTTGCACTAGCTTGCTCAAGATCACGGTATAATGTGATTGATTTTGCTGTCATACTATTTGTATAAAAATATTGTTGCTTGTGATAGGTAACATCTGCTTTTAGAGCGCCAAAAAATTTATCTGCCTGCTCTATACAATAGTCATGGTTTATATCTCCCACAACAACCAAGGTGGCATTATTAGGAATATAATGTTTATGATAAAAGTTAGACATTCCTTCAGGACTCGTTACCCATAAATCCTGCTTGAACCCGATAACAGGATAGTGATATGGGTGTTGATCAAAGATGGCAACTATCATCTCTTCTTCTAGGCTGGACTCATAATCATCTTTATATAAGCGCAACTCTTGCATAACGGCGGCTAGTTCTGAATCAAGTAGGTCCTGTTTAAAGACACAGTTGCGCATGCAATCGGCTAACAATTCAAAACCTATTTCCCACTGGTGGCTTGGAAAATCAAAAAGATAGCCCGTATAATCTTGGGATGTAAATGCATTGCATGACCCAGAAAGCTTCTGTGTTATCGCAATCAAATCAGTTTCTGATAACTTTTTTGTTCCCTTAAAAATCATGTGCTCTAAAAAATGCGCAAGCCCTTTTTGTCCACGTTGCTCATCTTTTGAACCAACATTATACCACAATTGCATGGATACTTGGGGTATGGTATTGATAGGATAGATTAATATGGTAAGTCCATTATTAAATCTATGGTGCACCAAGCCATCAGCATAATTTTTAAGCATTCCTGCTCCATCTTTTAAAAGCTAGTCGTAGGGCAAAATCCATTGGAAAACTATTCCATAGTGTAAACCATTATGACATCATAAAGCCAAGATTAATATTAAAACAACAAAAATATGCTATAGTGATAGAATAAATGTTTACTTTATCCCTATAATATTGCATCAATGCTCTACCAATTTCTCCACACCAGAATACACTTCTTGTTCCCCCTAGTATGTTGTTATATCTTGGGGGTAGTGGTACCTCCAACTCATAGTGCATATTACACTATTTTTATTGTCTTTTTAAGCATGCTCTCTGGCAGCATATCAAACGCACAAAACCTTTTCCCATCACAGGGTAATTATTATCTGTTGTTTGTTGTCATATATGATTGGCGCACTACGATTACACCAGTGCTATGAATCACAAAAGCAGTTCAACCGCTATATAGGAAAACGCTGCACGGGTATAGGAACCATACTCGCCATAGATGCACTAGAACATCCCCTGTATAACCGATGCATTACTATAGCCATTCAGGAAATAATGGACACCTCAACGCCTTGGCATGCCACATCAATTACACTACAATTATATACAAAACATCAGCACACTCGGTCATTGTTAGTGTGCGATACAATAGCACTTGATAACCTTATTTTTAAAGAACCCAGCAATAAGGATTATGCCCTTTATTTGGCCAAAGAAGGCATACACAACCCTATTTATACATAAACCTGCATATGTATTTATTAGGAGACCACACTGGTCGCTCGAGCGATCTCTTTTTTATCTAAGGAATCACACACTTGAGCGACTAAAAAAAAGATTATCTCCAAGGACTTATCAACTTTTTAATTCGATTTTTCTAGGCAATAAACATACCCAAAAAAGGTTAACCGAAAAAAACAAGGAGCATTTTAACACATGGGGCGTTAGCCACTATCTTGCGCGATCTGGATTACATATGATTATTTTCATTGTTATTTGGCAGTTTTTATTCATGATGATTCCTTGTAATTGGATAGTTAAAGAGCTGTTTCTTATTCTACTCAGTTGCATCTACCTTTGTTTGAGTTGGACGAGTATCTCATTCAACAGAGCGTTTTTAACATTTATTTTTTATAAGTTCTTGTTACTGTTTCGCATCCAAACACAGTTTTTTCATCTTTTAACTGTTATCTGTTTTCTTATACTTTTTTATAATCCACTGCATATATTCTTTTTAGACTTTCAATTAAGCTTTGGGCTAACCTTTGCCCTTGCCTGTTTTAATCAAATAAAAACACACCATAAGTATACACACTATCAAATTGTTGCTTCTTAAGAGCCTCATAGCCTACAATCAGATACAAGAATGTCTTGATTTTTAGGCTAAAAAAGGGAATCGTTCATGGCTAATCTAAGAGCGCCGTACATAAAAATTTTTATAAGTTTTCACATAGCTCTACTTTTTTGCCGTAGCGCATACGCGCGGGAGGCGGATACAAGCCAAGCGGGAGAGCCCAAAGACTGGACATTTATTGTGTATATGGCCGCCGATAATGATTTGCGAGGATTTGCTGCGCGCAATATAAAACAGATGGCTGCTGTAGGGTCTAGTGAATTTATTAATATCGTAGTGCAGTTGGATATTAAAATTTCGGGCAATAAAAAAGTAACGCGCCGCTATTATATTGAGCACAATAAAATTTTGCACGTAAATGGCAATGACCCCTGATCTTAAAAAATGGATAGTGGTGATCCCCAAACATTAATATCGTGTTGTTCATGGGCCATCGAAAATTATCCCGCACACAATTATGCGCTGATTTTCTGGAATCATGGCACAGGGCCCCTTGACCCAGCCAGTGGCAGAATTATTAATCCAACGGAACTATTCACCTTTAATCCTCTCAACAACAAATTTGAGCTTGATAGAACAATAGGTTTTTTTGATTTTATTAATGCCCATAAGAATGTAGACCGAGGCATATGTTGGGATGATACAACGGGCAACTATCTGACTAATCAAAAATTGGAAATTGCTCTAGAGGCAATACAACAGGGGCCACTTCAAGGGCAGCAATTTGCAATAATAGGATTTGATGCCTGTTTAATGTCTACCATAGAAATTGCCAATTTAATAAAGAAATATGCAAAAATTATGGTCGGATCCCAAGAGGTGGAGTTGGGCACAGGATGGCACTACCAGCGGGTACTATCACCCTTTCAGTTTAATACGCTCAATCCCGCTGAATTCAGCGCACACATTGTGCATATGTATGGAGCAACCTATAATACTGTAACCGATGATTACACGCAATCAGCCATTGATTTGCAAACATTAGATTTATTAGAAGCCAATATTAATCAAGTTTCACAACTCTTGATGGGATGTATAAAAAATCAAAAAAATAACAGTGCCACCAATGTGCTTCAAGCAAGTCGACACAAGGATTTTGTACACACTTTGACGAGCCAAGCTACCTAGACCTACATCTACCTCTACACTAACCTGCTTAGCAACATCAAGCATATACACCTAATGGATCAACAAGCAACATCTATCATGCAAAATGCCCTCACCAGTGCGCTCGAGGCCGGCCAAAGCCTTATTAACAAAATTGTTATAGCAAATACAACCGGCAGCAACCTGCGACATGGCAAGAGGCATTTCTATATACTTTCCA
>CAWEPS010000030.1:0-15598 GCA_963811005.1 uncultured bacterium | reverse complement strand
TTCTGCAGGAGCTATCACACCTTCTGTTGGTTTTGTTTCCACAACTTTTGCCTCCGGTTTATGAAAAAGCATAGGAATCTTTTTAAGGAAATATTCTTTATTCCAAATTCCTATATGTAGAGTTTCTAACGTATCTTTTTTAAGTCCTGCAACGCCAAGGCTATCCGCTATATGTTCTGCTGTTTTTGGCATTACCGGCCACAATAAAAATGCTAATGTGTGTAAGCTATGCGCCGTTGCTGCTATAATCTGCGCAAACAATGCTTTATCATGAGCAGCGACCTTCCACGGTTCTTGCGCATGAAAATAGGCATTCACACTGTTGATAAATTTCCACAGACGCGCCAGTGCCATATGATAAGAGCATTCATCCATATATGCACTAAATTCTTCGAGCATAGCTATGCTTTCTGCACGCAAAGCAGCTGCTGGCTCTGCCCATGCTGCAGGAGCTTGCACATCACACATATCATACTTGTGCGCCAAAGTAATCATGCGATTGAGTAAATTACCCAAATCATCAGCCAAATCAGAACTAATTCTTTGTTCTAAATCTTGGATACTAAAATCACTATCATGCGTTATAGCCATCTGACGAACTAGATAGTAACGCACCGCCTCTGATCCGTAGGTGCGCAAAAGATCATGCGGATCAACAACATTGCCCAAAGATTTAGACATTTTTTGCTTATCTACTTTAATCCATCCGTGTACCAAAAGCTTTTTTGGTAATGGTAATCCCGATGCCATCAAAAAGGCTGGCCAATATACAGCATGAAAACGAATAATATCTTTACCTAAAATTTGCAAATCTGCTGGCCACCATTGTGCAAACATCTCCTGCTTATCTGCTTGGCCATACCCAACCGCAGTAATATAGTTATTCAATGCATCTGCCCATACATACGTAACATGTGCAGAATCATCTGAAATGGAATCCCCCAACTCACGGTCGTACGCGAGATACTCAGATCCTTCAGCCCCGATTTAACAAAATTAATCACTTCGTGTGCACGCTCTTTTGGCACAATAAAATTTGGGTTTTCATCATAAAATGCCAAAAGACGATCTTGGTACGCCGACAATCTAAAAAAATAGGTCTCTTCAGAAACAGCTACCGTAGGGCGCCCACACGAAGGGCATAATGGGCCGCCATCTGCCGTTGCTGCACCAACCTCTTTTTCCAAGACAAACGTCTCATCGGGTGTGCAATACCACCCTTGATAGGTAGATTTATAAATATCACCCTGATTTTTAAGCTTGCGCAACCATGCTTGCACCGCTTGTACATGAGCCATATCTGTGGTGCGAATAAAATGGCTATAATCAATACCATATTCATGCCAGGTGTTTTTATAATCTGCTATAAAACTATCGACAAATTCTTTTGGCTGCTTCCCTGCTGCAGCAGCTGCCTGCGCAATCTTTTGCCCATGTTCATCGGTTCCCGTTAAAAAAAATACTTTTTTACCAAGCAGGGTATTCCACCGCGCTGCAACATCTGCCAAGAGTGTTGAGTATAAAGAACCAAGATGCGGTTTTGCAGTTACATAATAAATAGGAGTTGTGACATAAAATTTTTTGTGTGCCATGACACTATACCTATCTGGTAAAATAGTTAACGAGATTTAACCGAAATCCACAAATCTTGCATCTGCTGTTTGGTTAAAACATTTCTAAAAAAGCTGAACTTTTTAAATTGTTCTGGTGTAGGGCAGAATATACCCTCTCCTCCAACAACATCATTAACTGGAGGACAAAAACCATAATTACGGCTATTTTGTGCAAGTACTCCTGGACGGTATAAAAAATTAAGCAGCTGATAAATCAGTGCATCTTTGGTAGTTGTTTTTGGCATAACAAATGAATCAATGGTAATAAAACTGCCATCTTCGGGTACCACAAACCCAATATGAGAATATTCTCGTGCAGCTTTCCACACATCTGGGCTTGTGCCTACCGCCAATGGGCTGCTACTCGAGGCAAGCAGCTCTTCCACGCGCGCACTTGTATATACTTCTACCCATTTTTTTTGTTTACTCAATAAAGCACCTACCTCCTGAAGGTGATCTGGATCATGCAATGTATCGATGGTACCGTAAAGGTAGTGCGCAGCAAGCAAAATAGCTTCTCGTGCACTATCAATCATACAGATACGAGCAGGCACCTGCTGTTCATCAAAAACCAAACCCCATGTTGCATGCTCAAGGCCACCATTAAAATAATTTTTATTAATACCAAATCCAAATACACTGACATAATAGGGCAAAGAATAATCATTGGCGGGATCAAAGTAATGTCCCACAAGATCTGGTTTAATACGCCCAAAAAAATCTAGTTTAGTTTTATCAATCTTTTTAAGTAGGCCATCCTGTATCAAACGTTCAACCGTATAATCGGTGGGCACGATAAGATCGTATCCTTGCCCCTTAGTGGCCTTTAGTTTGCTATAGAGCTCTTCATTGCTTTCGTAATAGTTCAGATACACCTTGATACCGGTCTCTTGCTCAAATTCGGCCAAGACACGAGGATCTAAAATCATAGGCCAAATGAACAGATTCAAACTTTTAGGTTGGGTAAAAACATGCATGATCAAAGGAGAGAATAAGAATAAGAAGATCATACTCAACCAAAAGCCAATAATACCACAGCGAATTATAGAGGATCGTTCAAAAAATTTCATGGCAAAAAATCCTCTTTCTTGGCCGATATCGAAGAAAAAATAATAACCAATAAACTACTGAGCACTAAAAGGACAGTAGATAATGCATTGACCACGGGTGTTGTGCCAGAGCGGATCATGGAAAAAATATACATAGGTAATGTTTGCGCCGATGCCCCCGCACAAAAGAATGAGACGACAAAATCATCAAGTGAAACCATAAAAACCATTAATGCCGATGCTGATAATGCAGGAAACAATAAGGGAACCATAATCCGCCAAAATGTTTGTCCTTGCGTTGCCCCCAAATCCATGGATGCTTCTGTCAGCGCATAATCAAGCTCACAATAGCGATCATGCACCATCGGCACCACATAGCCAAGGCCCATTAATGTATGCGCCACAATAATGGTGGTCAATCCAAACGGGACTGCAAAAAAAGAATAAAAACTCAATAATCCGACTGCCAATACCACTTCCGGAATGCCCATAGTTCCATAAAAGAGCACAAAAAAACGCCCCAATGAGCTATTGGATCCATAGACAACCGTCAAAACACCCATAATTAAACTCAAGGTCGCAGATGATGCTGCAACAATAACTGAATTTTTTAAGGCATCCCACATCTAAGTTGAATACCATAGTTCACGATACCAATGCAGCGTAAACCCCTTCCATACATAGGGAAAGTTAGAATTATTAAAAGAAAAGAGAATAAGAATAATAATAGGAATGTATAATAATAGGTACATGCAGGTTACAAAAACTGGCAATATATAATAGGTTGGTGATCGCTTGATTCCCATTATAATGACCTCCTAATGCCAAGCACACGTCTGAATAGATAATAAAATATAAGTGCCGCGGCTATAAGAACACATCCATTAATAACGGTAAACGCCGCTCCAACATTAAAATTACGTGATGACAAGAAATAATGGGTTAAGAGTGAACCTACATACAACTGCTTACCGCCACCGAGTAACGTTGGAATAATAAACTCACCAAATGCTGGCACCAGAACCATGAAAAATCCTGTGCGAACCCCTACCGCAGACATAGGCAACGTAATCCACCAAAATGTTTGCCATGGATTAGCACCAAGATCTGCTGATGCCTCTAATAAACGACTATCCAATTTCTCCAATATGGAATATATAGGCATCACCGCAAAGGGAACATAGCAATACATCATAACCAAATAGACCGCGAATGGTGTATTGAGTAAATGAATAGGAGCACTTATTATACCAGTTTTAAGAAGCAGAGTATTTAAAAGGCCATGCTTTTCTACACAAAAAACCATGCGTATACTTGCACAAGAAAATTAACCCAAAATGGCAATACTAAAAATGTTATTAATTGATTTCTAAATCGCTTAACGCGAAACGCTATAAAATAGGCCATTGGGTAGGCAAGCGTGGTGCACAAAACAGCAGTAAAACTAGCAAGGAGCAATGATCGCGCAATGATAACCAAATACATGGGATCCAAAAGCACCTTATAATGCTGCATGGTAAAAGAGCCCAACCAACCGGTCCCCTTATTAGTGACACTAAAAAGTACAACAACAATAAGCGGCATGTACAAAAATAGTATCTCCCAAAGCAATGCCGGCGTTGCCAGGAAAAAGGGAAACTCTTTGATTACGCGTGATCGAATTCTGGTCATAAGCTTCATCGTTCTAGCAGCACCACATTCTCTTTTTGCCAATACAAATTAACCACATCATCATAATCAATTACCTCTTGAGGAAAATGTTCCTCATTTTGCTCAAAAACTTGCAATAAATAATCATTCTTCAAGCGAACATTATATTGCGTCGATCGACCATGATAGACGATAGATTTAACCGTTCCCTGCATGCAGTTGGAAAAACCAGAAAGCTCTTTTTTGCTAATTTCTACTTTTTCAGGACGAATACTCATGGCAATTTCACGGCCATTCCATTGACGATCTTTCGGAACCACTACCGCAAATTTACCCAGACCTTCAATCTCTATCTGACTATAACCAGAATCCATGCGGATGACACCTTTAATAATGTTGGTAGTGCCAACAAATTGCGCAACAAATGAGGAAACAGGAAATTCATAAATTTCTTTAGGCGTGCCCACTTGCTCAATTTCGCCATCATAGTTCATAATGGCCATGTAATCAGCCACGGTAAGCGCTTCAAATTGATCATGCGTTACATACACAAACGTTGTTTTAAGCGTATCCTGCAGCTCAATCAGCTCAAGCAACATTCGTTCACGCAACTTTAAATCTAATGCTGCAAGCGGTTCATCCAACAACAATACATCCGGTTCATTGATAATTGCACGGGCTAAAGCAACACGCTGTTGCTGGCCACCAGATAACTGCTTAATTGACTTATACATATGCTTCTCAAGATGTACAATTTTGAGCATTTTAATCACTTTTTGCTCAATAATATCTTGTGGCACTTTGCGCAGCTTCATGGCATACGCAACGTTATCAAAAACATTCATATGCGGAAACAAGGCATAATTCTGAAACACGGTATTAACACGCCGTTCATTAATAGGCATATAGGTTATATCATGATTACCAAGGTATATTCTACCATGCTCGGGTGTTTCAAGCCCTGCAATAAGACGCAAGAGTGTCGTTTTTCCACTGCCGCTTGGTCCCAGTAACGCAAAGAACTTACCGCTGGGAATGGTCAGCGAAAGATTTTCAATAATCGTTTCACCATTAAAGACTTTTTTAATATTTTCTATTTTAATGCTTCGCATATTTTTTATCAGCCCGAGCAAATGTCATAGGAACTACAACATCTGATAATGTACATGGAATAAGAACCGCAACAACCAAAAAGAGGAATACTATACCAATATTAACGTACCAATCCGTACAGCCATGTGCTACCAGATAAAACATAGTGGCAAATGAGCTCACTAAAATATGAATAAAGTGAGAAAAGATAGAATAAGTACCTTGCTGCGTTGAAGCATGCCTACTCATGATAAAGCCATTGATAAGCCCTACAAATAAAAATGGCAACACATTATGCAGCTCGGTCAAGAAACAGATATGCAGATGCATATGAACTCCCATAAGGGTACCGCCTAGATAGGGCAAGATAGAATCGGACAAGGTACAAAAGAACATTGATGACACGGCGCCCACTATAAAGCCACGTATAATATTTTTGGAAAACCTAAAATAGGTAATCAGTGTGCCCGTTGCCGCAAACACAATATGCATAAAATGAAAGCTATGGAACAACGCATCAGAACCCTGACACACCAAAGTTGTGTGGGCGCTACTAATAAATGATATATACACCATGAAACTTAAGACTGCCAAACTGAATGCAACAGAAAAAATTGCATACGGAAAGTGGCAAAAAAGTTCCCCTATCAATGAATGGCTATGAGCATGGCCACCTTCAACATCTATATAATGATCGTGGTTATGATTATGATTATCCATATATCCCCTATTTTTACAATAACATAGCGCTTGAATCCCCCAATGGCACTATAATTACTGTATGGTTATTTGTATGTAGTGTGCAATAAGATTGAAGAATACATTAAAAACACCAGTTATTCTAGCAGTATTTTCAGCAAAAAGGCATAGAGGTGATTCTCTATCTTTTTAATGCCTCCTCTATGACTAATGATACCCTTAAAATGCCTGACTAAAACTTACAAACCATGCATAGGGCAATTCACCCGGATATGATCGCTGCCATTTCCAGGCAATATCAAATCGTAAGGGGCCAATAGGCGTAATATACCGTGCACCAAAACCAGTGCCGGCAAGCAATGGGCGCTCTAAGCAATCAAAAAGACGGTCTCCACTCAATGCCCCTAGATCTTGAAAAACCACACCACCAATATTTTTGGCAATAGGAAAGCGCATCTCCACATTAAGATTCATCATAGACCTACCCCCTTGAGGCACATACTGTGGACAGTTGCCATCATCGATAAACAGCCCTAATGGTGGGCACCGATCAGTTTCGTAACTCCGTATAGAATTAGCACCGCCAAGGTAAAAACGCTCAGTTGGCATAATATTATTAAGCAAACGATTAAAAATATGCCCAAACCTAAAGCGTAACCCCAAAACAGCCGGCCTGAATGGAATAAAAAACGATTGCTCTGCCATTAAACGAACAAAATAGGAGTTACCGCCCACAGGCCCAAAGGGGAACATACCTTTGAGTGAGAGCACGGTAAACAACCCCTTAGAAGGTTCTAATCGCTGATCAAGCCAATCAATCAAAAGCGTAGGCTCTAACTGAACATACGGAATTTTTTGATTTAATAATGAGGGAGCAAAGTTAATAGCACGTGCTAATTGATTGGCGAGTAATTTGCCCACACATTGGTCGTCTTCTTGCAAGGTAGTCTCCATTAACTCAATACCAACCGTGCAACCAGTATCTATCTTGTTTTTCCTATGCATAAAAGCAATGAGAAACCCCTGCTGATAAATCTCATACAGATTTTTTTTGTAGCCAATAAGACCCGGCTGCTGATACTTATTATCATATCCTTGGATAATCGTCTGTATTGGTTTATCAAGAATCCATGGACAACGGTATTGTAATAAAACAGCGCGCTGTGAACGATCAACATCGGCTTGAATACAAATTTGATCTGCTCGATTAAAAGGATTTTTAATGAAAAAAGCACCCCCAATACGATAGGTAAGCCCTGCTGTATTTAAAAACTTGCTCACCTGCTGCACAGCAAAACCGGCTCGTACGCGCAGTTCAAATGGATCATCCTGCATAAGCTTAATAATGATAGGTTGTTCATCGTCACCACGCAAAGAATTATCATACGGATGCAAATGCACCGTTTCAAAGATTTCTAACTCTTTAAGCCTTACTAACGAATCGCGCAGCTTAGCAGCATCCCATGGCTGCCCCTGCTGATAGCACAGTTCACGCTCAACATAATGGAACGGGAAGTTACTGCTTCCTAATACAATAGTTTTGCCAAATCTGCCCCGCGACTCCCCTGTAGTTATTTTCCACACGAGGGCAATGCGATTTTCATCTCGGGTAAAATCAGGGTCAACTTTAACATTAACGTACCCCTTATCGTGAAAATAGTTAAGGAGCCAACGGCGCTGCTCTTGCACATATTCCATCACAAAAGGAACGGGCTCAGTACTACGCCTAAAAGCCAAGAAAGGGCCTTCATCCTCTAGCTCTTTAAAATTTTCTAGAGTGATGGTATCTAGATAACTACGCACTCCCTCATCAAGGGTAAGCTCTAAAGCATAACTATTACTGAGTGCATCGAGCAGAACAAACTCCTGATGCACAATCATCGCATCAAGATATCCTTGTCCCACATACCATGCAATAAGGGCATCTACCGATTTGGCGCACAAGGCCGCATCATAATATTTTTGTCGCAAAAATTCAGAAAAATAGTCTTTTTCGAGCGCAGCAGCTGTATAGTGCTCCATTTTTTTAAAAGTTAGTTGCTTAACTGATGCACGTCGACCTTCATTAATAGAAAAACAATAGGCATCTTCTCGTGCATCTGCCGTGATAGCAATATCCCAAAACCCTTTTTCTTTATATGCTTTTTCTAATTCTTGTTGCACAATTGCCGGCGGCAGCAGTGCTGCAGATTCACCAAATAAGAGAATGGTATCAATAAGTTTATCCACTGAGAAAAAATGGTTGCCCTTAAAGACAAATTCTTTTTTGCGGTGTAAATCTAAAATAAAATTAAGATGGATCATACGGGCAGGCATATCGACACGCTCTTGTAATTCAATTGAAACCTGCAAAAAGCCCTTTTTTGCCAAATATCGCTTGAGTGCTACCATTTCTGCATTTAACATCTTCTTGCTGTACCGAGCACGCTCTATGCGCTTGAAAAATTCTTTATAAATAAGTTCTTTGAGTCCGCTATAATCGGCCACCTTATCATCATGACTTCGCATAACAAGGCCTACCTGTCCGATAAAAAACGCATCACCGGGTTTGAGTGTGATGTGCACCGTTACTGACTTAGTAGCTTGATCGTAGTCAAGCCTATGCGTAATCGCGGGAGTAACATAGCCATCGGCAATAAATGCTTCCTTTATTTTTTCCAATGATAACGTGTGCTTATGCTCATCAAATGGCTCGCCTGATTCCATAAGATAATATTGGCGATAGGTATCTTTATTAAGGAGCATGCCATGGAATTTAAGTGCGCCCATGGTCCAAAAGCTTATTAACTTAACATGCAGCCGCACACCATGCTCACCTTCTATGATGCGTATTATAATGGTCTGAAATTTGTTTTTTTTAATGAGATACCCGATAGCCTTGTTTACTATGATTGCAGTCAGATCCATACCATTGCGCAAACCCGTCAGATAGGTAAATTCATAGGGATCGAAAAATAGGTCTGCATCATAGGTGACCTCTTCAAGCCTGACCGTATGCGGCAGTGCTTGCTCAATACGCGCGTGATATTCATCATGCTTGGTATCAATAACAATCTCCTGCATAGCATCAATATCCTGTGCAGACAGATGCATAGGATACCCTATAAGAACACACCATAGGATGGTTACTTGACGAAAAAACATAGAAAAGCGCGACACGATTGTACCCTAATTGGAACAGCCTATAGATTATGTACTTTAGTGTAGCACAATGATTATAAGTTGCCTCATTTTTCCATGATCATAGCTTTTTTTGCATTGCTGTGATTGTTATCATAGTGTATACTGGAAAGCAATTTATTTTAATCGATGCATCACAGTAAGGATTTTTTACATGAATTATAGAGCATATCTTGCGGCAATGATTATTATGTGCTCATTGCATTCTGCACAGGCTACTGACAAAAAGAGCTCCTTACATCCTACTTCAACCAAGACGGATCGGATTATTGATGTATCTACAATAATTGAGATGTATAGGCATTCTATCAGCATAGCTTCTCTAGAGATTTCTGATATTGAACTACCATCGGAGAGAGGTGCAATAAAAATTCCTCTTGTTCTATGTCTGCTTGCTACAAGCTGCGAACCAACATGTACTTGCACTACTAAAATAAGTAGCTATGTAGAATCTTTAGATCCCAAATTCATCTATGCGGCTATAAGTTTTAAGCTGCAGGCTCCAAGGTACAGCCCTTCATCGACTCCTTTATCCGCTGCATCTGCTGATGGTAAATTTTTTGCCCAAACAGTGGAAACAACAAGTCCATTTAAAACCGTACGAATTACGCGAGCTAATAGAGTGGACATGTTTTTGGCGCAGGTACGTGCTGAAAAATCAAAACAAGGTACACAGTAAGGGTTTTTACATGAATCGCATAGCATATTATGCGGCACTTATTAGTATGTTCTCATTGCACCATGCACAGGCTACTGACAAAAAAGCTAATGCCCAGCCTAATCAAATGAGTATCATTGCTGATTTAAAAACAAGCGCTGCGCCGCTGCTGCTACCACCCCTGTGGAAAATAGTACTGGAGTATCGAGGATCTGAGCAAGAATCATATCATACCCCATTCTCTATCCCTATCGCGTGGGCCTCAGACCATACATTCAGCATTGCTCGTCTAAATATTATTACACACGACATACGTTATTGGAATGAACATGATAAGCACTGGAGATACAAACCAGCATTCTGCATTGCCTATTCATTAGCTACCAGTTGCCATACCAATGATCCATTATGCGAATGCAATGATTCATATACGTATTCTTTACACTGCTTAGAGGAATCTTTTACAAGCTATCAGACCAAAAAGGGCACACAGCCATATATACAATCAACTACCCCACTCAGCGCACAATCAGCTGATGGTCGGTTCACCGTAACCACCGTTGAAGAAAAAAGTCCATTCCATACCATGCGTATCATTGATCACAATCATCCTACGGTAGATTCGATAGCGCATAAAGCACTCGTAGCTCAAGATCCATCATGCAACAGCCCGCATGAAAGACATTCATGAATCAGCTCATATTCATCATATGCCTGCTTAGTGCCACGCATTATGCTCTATCAATGAATCAACAACTCATAGAGGCTCCTGATACTGAAAAAATTGCAAACCAAAAGCCCGATCAAACGAGCATCATTGCTGATTTACAAACAACTGTTGCGCCACTGCTAAAACCACCACTGTGGAAAATCATACTGGAGTATCGAGGATCTGAACACGCCTCGTATCATCATGCATCTATTCCTATTACCTGGGATCCAAGACACACATTCAGCATAGATAATTTAAAGATAATCCAACTGCCAATAAGGTATTGGGACATAGCAACAGCTCGCTCATGGATGCGAACCGAATCCTGCCTTACTTATTCATTAGCTACCCTATGCTATAAAAAAATGCCAGGATGCATATGTAACAACTGGCATCTAGGTGCTATTTGCTGCTTACAAAATTCCTATAAAGACCAGGCGATTAAACATAGCGCACGTGCCTATAGAGCTTCAGCTAAGCCGCTCACCGCCCAATCTGCCGATGGCCGCTTTACCGTAACTACCGTTGAAGAAAAAAGTCCATTTCATACCCTGTATATCATTGATCACCATAACTTTAGCCCTGCAATAGACCCGGCGCTCCACACAGCATTCATTGGTGGACCACACCAAGATACTCAGTGATGCTCATTCAATAACCCTAAATACGCCACGGTAATCTTTATCTTTTAAGAACGGTTCAATCTCTATATCCGCAAGTTGAATCTGAGCAGTCCCCTTGTGCAGGAGATCCAAAAAGGCATCGATTGCTTCTTTTTTACCGCACACAACAATGCGTACCATATCCTTGTGCACCACTTGTACGGTACCTTCTAGTCCAAGCTTTTTGGCGTGCTTTTGGATAAAATCGTGAAAAAAATCTGATGAAAATTCACCAGCAAAACTAATCTTGAGACACTTATTCATACTCTTTCTCTCCTTTTTTTATAAAACCTCCACTTTTACTACTCCAGTCAGAACAGTACCAAAACAGAGTCCCTCATGTCAAAAATTAGTATCTAGACTTAGCTGTTGTTCATAGTAGACTGTACAAATCAGGCTAAAACAGCCCTATCTTTTTTTCGATTATGTAGGAATCATGCATGACTAATTCTCTAGTACGCACTCGTTTTGCACCCGCACCAACTGGCTTAATGCACCTTGGTAACGTGCGCGCTGCCTTAATGAACTATCTTTTTGCGCATCAAGCTCATGGGGCTTTTATTATTAGAATCGAAGATACCGACCAACAACGAAACTTTGACCCTGGCGCTCACCAGATCCTTGAAGATCTTGCTTGGCTTAACCTTTCATTTGATGAAGGCCCGGGTAAAGGCGGACCGTATGCACCCTACTTCCAGTCAGAACGCACAGCATTATATCAACAAAAGTTGCAAGTGTTGATTGATGCTCAGGCAGTCTACCGCTGTTTTTGTACCCCAGAAGAACTTGAAAAAAAACGCCAACGCCAAATCACCCTCCATTTACCCCCTCGCTATGATAGGGTTTGTACCACACTCTCACCAGAAGCTATCGAAAAAAATCTTGCTCATGCCGTGCCTTTTATATGGCGCCTGAAATTACCGCAAGAAGGGTCGGTAGAAATTAATGATCTTGCTCGCGGCACCGTGCATTTTGAGTTCAAAAACTTTTCTGACCACCCATTAACACGCCAAGATGGCAGCATCACGTTTTTATTTGCCAACTTTGTGGATGATTTGCAGATGCGTATGACGCACATTTTCCGCGGCGAAGACCACTTAACCAATACCGCTATCCAAACTGTACTGTATAAAGCTTTTAACACGCCACTACCTATTTACTGGCATATGCCAATCTTATGCAATACGCAAGGGAAAAAGCTATCAAAACGGGATTTTGGTTTCTCGTTACAGGATCTGCGTCAAGCAGGTTATTTACCCGAAGCGATCTGCAATTATTTGGCCATCATTGGTGGCGGATCGTTTGAAAAAGAAATTATGTCCCTACAAGAATTAGTTGCTACAACAGATTTTAAGCACATAAGTGCTGCAAGCCAAATTAAGTATGATGTTGAAAAATTAACATGGGTCAACCATAAATGGATTGAACAGTATGATCCTGCACTGCTTGCACAACGCTGTTTGCCCTTTATCGAGCCGACCTATCCACAGGTAAAAAAGCTTGACGAGCAAACACTCATCAAACTGATACAAACTATAAAATCAGATATCTCTACACTGCGCGACTGCACACAAGCGCTTCATTTTTATTTCAGTAGACCAGAGCTAACCGAACATGACCTGAGCTTGTGCTTGGCTCCTGAGATGAGCAGTGCTGTGGCAACTCTTGTGAAAAACAACCTTGCAGTGGTACATGATCAGGAAACTTTTATGCCAACGCTTAAGGCTGCTGCCAAAGAACATCAGATACCTATGAAAGCGCTATTTTCATTTATACGTCTTGCATTAATGGGGCAAGCTGAAGGCCCCGCTATTCATGATCTGATCGCTATGCTTGGCACCCATGAGGCACACGCGCGTCTTGAAAAATTGTGCGATCTGGTTCCCCTCATCTAGTTTGTGGTACTATTGTTTTGATCGGGATTGCATAGCGCATCATATTTACGCATAGCTTTATGACCGGATAAAAGATTACAGATAACCGTTATTGATGCATCGGTACGTGTAACATCATGCGTATTTAATGCTATGTACGCATCGCCGCTCTTTACGGCATGGTGATACAATGCAAGATCCTGCATAATGGCTGCAAAGTGCATATCCGTTAAGTTTAGCTGCGCGCGATATTTCTTGTATAATTGGAGCATCTCGGGCACTGCTGCAACAACAGTATCATAGAGCATTACCGATGAATTATAGGTGATACAAATACCCACATTTTGCAAAGCCGGTGAAGATGAAGCAAATGGCACCACCTTATCAAGCGCAACCATATGAGCAACAATGACCTGTGGTACATACACAAAATAAAGCGATGGATAGGAATCGAGCAAAGAAAATTCTTGCTGCGATAAACGGTGGTGTGTCTGACTTATCGAGCCCATCGTGACACCAAGCATCATACTTATAACAATAGCCAATTGCTGGCGATAGTGTGTCATACTAATCTTCCTTTTTTAGAAAACTTATTGATGCACGTTAGCCCATTAAGAGTAGAGATAACAATAGCACCCTGTCAATGGGCAAGATGCGAGCTATACATTATACGCCATCATTATCAAGCATAAAGCGATTAGGTACTTGTACTAAGTCAGTAACAATTCCTTGCTCTTGAAAATAAGCCATCATTTCAAGAAAATATTTTTCAGTTGCTTGTGGAACAAAGAATTCAAAAACACTTTCCTGCGTATCAAGAGTGCGATCAAAAGCTAGATGCTCAAAACTACGCAAAATGGCGACAAAAAACCAACAATCGGCTCTTTTAATATGCGCTTTATAATAGAGACAATATGACATATGACTTTTTCTTGTTAAATGCATGGTAATATGTAAAGATAACTTTTATTTAATCCATCCTTATTACTATACTCATGCTGGATTAAAAAGACTATAAAAAAGGACGTAACAACAGGAACAACCAACTGTTGGAATGTAGAAATTGACCTTATCGCATCAAAGGTGCTATAAGATATCAGTGATTGAAGCAAAGAAAGGGTTGAAAAAATGTCTAGAGAGTTAGATATGAAGCTCATCATACGCATTATATGCATAGCCATACTGGTAGCAACCAGCAGCTTGGAGTATGGTGCGATCTCACAAAATTCAAAAAGCGACCCTTATCCGATGTTTACCACACTCGACCCTGAATACTTTTTGTACCAATATGAACGCGATCGCCTCAAACAAGTAGAAAGTGTAAAAGAAAAGCCGGAATGGTTTAGTGTCTCCCTATCCCCCTTTGGTCAGAACGCCAATTGCGGGCAAACAAACTTCGACCTTTCGTGCCGAAATCTTACCTTTGAATTCCTGACCCCTTTCACTGTACCCTACAGAACGGTAGAACTAGGCGATCTTAATGGTCGTTGGAACATGTTAGCACTCCTTTTTGGGCCAGTACCGGCTGGCCAGGTGTTGCCTCCGGCTCTGGTTCAAGCACGACAAGCATTGTTTCCTGATGTTCCAGCCGGCACACCTATTAATGATACGCTCGCTATTGATAAAAAAGGCAATTTCGGGTTTTTTTCGGTGCCCATAAATTATCGCAAGCGTGGTATGCGTTTTGATGTGTCTGCTCTTGTGTTGTCTGATGTGGGTATCACCTTAGATATTGGCGTAGCCGATATTTGCCAAACAGCAACCTTTATGAATATGACATGTAATACAACTATACCTAACCTATGTAGTACAGCTGCTATTGGCACTAACTCATTTGACCCAACAAATCCTAACTTGACCGTACAAAATGTTGATGAGTTCTTAATGTTTAATCTTAATACTATATTCTGCCAATTGGGCATTAATATTGAGAATTTCTACAGACTCTCCTGTGAAGATCTACGCGTTGGCCTCTTCTGGCGCCATGCGTATCCTATGAATCAAAACAGACGTGGTATTGGATGCTGGGAAGACTTCTTACTCATTCCATTTGTATATCTACAAGGTAGCGTTCCTATTGGAGCAGAACGACCGCGCAACTGGCCGTTTGCCCTATCATTTGGTAGCGATGATCACGCAGCGCTAGGTATCACTGCAGGGCTCAATATGGACTTTACCGAAACAATAGAGTTTGGGGCCGAGGCGGGTGTGACCCACTTCTTCCGCCGCGGATTCTGTAATGTTCCGGTGCCGACAAGCAACTGCCAAAGTGGTATCTATCCATTCTTGACCGATGTATGCGTCCAGCCAGGTAATAATGCCATGTTTGGGGCAAAAATGAGTGCCTATCACTTCATCGGCTGCTTATCATTCTACTTCCAATATGTACTCATTCGGCATGAATATGAA
>CAWEPS010000029.1:0-37724 GCA_963811005.1 uncultured bacterium | reverse complement strand
ATTCATGTTCAAACAATTGGATGCTTCTTCAAAATATTCCTGCATGATGCGCCAGTCATCATAGAATTCTTTACCCATACCTACAAACTGGCTTCCATACCCTGGGAAAAGCATACCAATCTTCATATACAACACCTCATGAATAACTATCTACTTTTTATATAGTCCATAAAGAGGCGTAAACGATGGATAGTTTCTGCTTTGCCTATAATAGCCATAAGTTCAAAAATGCCCGGGCTCGTTGTTTTTCCCACCAGCGCAAGTCTGATTGGTTGCGCTACCTGTACAAGCTTTATACCCAAACGCTTACACACCACCTTTACCGCATCTGTTAGTAGATCTACCGTAAAAGTATCAAGGGCTTCAAGCGTTTGTATAAGCTCGTTAAGATACTGTGGCGTACTGGCATCTATCAAGGTATCTAATTCTTGATGATTAAAGATTGTTGGAGGATTGTTAAGGGCGCACAATTCATGCGCTAACTCACGTACGGTTTTAGTGCGTTCTTTGTATAATCTTACTAAAGCAATGATTTGTTCTTCACGCAGGTGCGTGAGCTGTTGTTTAAGTGTTGGTACCACATCTGCAATCATATAGGCGTATAATGATTGGTCACTCATGGCACGCATATACATGCTATTAACCCAATCAAGCTTTTGTTGATCAAAAATTGCACTCTTTTTACCAACATGCTCAAGTGAAAATAGTCGTATAAGTTCCTCACGGGTAAACAGTTCTTGATCACCATGCGACCAACCAAGACGCACGAAGAATAATTAACGAGCGCCTCGGGCAAATAACCGTTATCTTTATAATCCAATACCGATGTTGCCGCATCACGCTTGCTTAATCGATTGCCGCTGGGCCCTAAAATCATAGGCAAATGGCCAAATCGCGGTAGCTGATATCCACAGGCTTGGTAGAGTAAGATACTGCTTGGAGTATTGGAAATGTGATCATCGCCACGGATTACATGCGTAATACGCATATATGCATCATCAACTACCACCACAAAATTATACATGGGAATACCATCAGAGCGGACGATGACAAAATCATCCAACTCACTACCATCAAATGAAATATCGCCGTGTATAAGATCATGCCATGTGATTAACCCTACATTATCAGGCAATTTAAAACGGATAACATGTGGCTGAGAACTATCACCATCCTGCTTATTCCGGCATGTGCGATCATATTTTTTATAAAAAACACCAGCAGCTTCTGGATCTTGAACTGATGGACAATAACACCGGTATACCTTTCCCTGCGCAAGCAATGTGTTAATGACTGCCGCATGCTCTTTAAACCGATGCGACTGTATAACAACTGGCTCATCCGGCTGAATATCTACCCATGCAAAAGCCGCTAAGATTGCTTGAGTATATTCTGGACGCGATCGCTCGAGATCGGTATCCTCTATACGCAGAAGAAAAACACCATTGTTATGGCGTGCAAAAAGCCAATTAAAAATTGCCGCTCGCAATCCACCAATATGCAAATGGCCTGTTGGTGATGGTGCAAATCGAACTCGAATATGGTTATTAGGTGTCATAGATTACGCAGCTTGTTGTAGTTTTTTTTGTGCCAATACAGCCCATGGCGAATTTGCTTCTTGATTATGCATAAGGTCAACAAGCTCTTGCCATGATTCCCGCGCCTGATCAAAAGAATCTTTAGACCAATGATACAGTCCAAGATAATAGAGAGCCGCATCACGATTTTTATTAGAACTATTTTGTGCTAATTTTTTTAGCTGCTCCAATCCTAATGCATCATCAGTATCAAGCATAAGCAATGCTCGTTTAAGTTGATAGACGCCATAGACTGGTGAGGTTGAAGACATATGAGCAAGCATAGTATCTAAAACGGCTACTGCTTCTTGTTTTTTATTCTCTTGCACAAGAGCATCAGCTTGTAAAGCTAAAAAGTACGGAGCCATAGAGGAGCTTGCATGCTGTTCATATCCCAATTTTGATAACTCTTGCACATTAACCCAAGCCGTTTGACCAGAATAGGCCTCCATATACTCATGCATACACTCAGAAAAAATTTTTTGAGCGGCTTGCTCACGTTTGGTCACATACCAGGAATACCCAAAATAGACTCCCCCTAGAACTACAAGTCCTAAACATGCTAATGCTATCCACCGTATATAAGGAATATTACTCACGAGTGTTTCATTTTTAAGATCATGTGATTTGTGTACTGTAGCCATTACCAATAACTCCGCGCTTTAAAAAATAGGTATATATAGTCCACTATTGAACAAAAAAAGTACCATACTTAGTAAAAAAGATAAAGATGGCCATCTCTTGGCACTCGAGGTCCCAGTAGCGTATGCTCACTCATGATAGTATTACCCCACCTGTAAGGAGAGATATGAAACATGATCTACTAATCCAAGATGATATTGTAATCCCTGAACATGAACTACTAATCACCACAAGCAGAGCGGGTGGTCCGGGAGGGCAGCATGTTAATAAAACCAATAGCCGCATAACCATACGCTGGCATGTAAAAAATTCTAACGCCCTGCCTGACAACCTCAAAGAACGCATCCTGCAAAAACTCCATACACGCCTGAGCAGCGAAGGTGAGCTCATTATACATAATGCAGAATCAAGCAGTCAGCTGCATAATAAAAAAAAGGCTCTTGAACAGCTGGCCCATATAGTACGCAAAGCGCTTATCGTGCCAAAAAAGCGACGCCCAACAAAGCCCTCTAAGGCCGCTCAAGAATCGCGTCGACGCACTAAAACACACACAAGCCTTATTAAAAAATTACGTCGAATAAAACCTAATCAGGATTAAGAGATTGAGAAGCTTGTACTGATGCCACACTAGGCATACCAAGCATACGACATACCTGCTCATTAAAGCGCGGGACAACCTGATCCTGCACAGTCATATGCGTATAGAGCAATGCCTGCTCTATACCCGCTGCAGTTGAGCAACCATGAGCCACAATAACCGGCTTGTTCAATCCCAATAAAAGCGCTCCGCCCTGTGCAGTATAATCAGTTTTTTGTTTAAGCTTTTTAAACAGTGACGCTGAGCATGCAAGTTTAAGGGTATTCCACCATGAAAACGCCGCTTCTTGCTTAAGCCAAGTCGACACAGCTTTTACCGTGCCCTGCGCAGTCTTGAGCATGATATTGCCCGTAAAACCATCACAAACAAGCACATCTGCACGGCCATCAAAAATATCACGAGCCTCGAGATTGCCCACAAAGTTAATGAGCGGATTGTGTTCCAATAACGCATAGGCCTGCTTGACCAGCAATGAACCTTTATACGGTTCAGCTCCATTGGCAAGCAAGGCAACACGAGGCTGGTTAATACCAAGCATCATCTGCACATACACATGCCCCATAAGAGCAAACTGCTGCAGAAACTCTGCCTTACAATCGGTATTAGCACCCAAATCCATACAAAAAAGAGCGCCTTGTGGCGTTGGCAAGAAATTGCCTAATGCTGGGCGCCGCAATCCGGCAACCCGGCCAATAAGCAAGGTACCAGCAACAAGAGCTGCCCCAGAATTGCCAGCCGTTACCATGGCATGTGCATCACCATCTGCCACTGCCTGAACAGCGCGAACTAAAGAAGCGTCGTATTTTTTTACGACGCTTCTTGATGGCTCTTCGTCCATATTAATTTGTTGGGTACAATGTACAATGCTTATCGATACATCACGCCATCGAGCATAATAGGCATCGAGCAATGGAATAAGAAGATTCTCATTACCAAAAAGAGTAACCGGTACTCCTTTGCGAGCTGCATTGATAGCACCTTGAACCGTTACCTGCGGCGCATGATCTCCGCCCATGGCATCGAGAGCTATCATAGGCATTACCTCGTCTAGTAATCTTTTTATTCTTGAGGAGCTGAAGGCTTTTGAGCCGATTGACGCTTAGCTTTAGTCATACGAGCTTGGCCCCGCTTAACCATACGCTCTTGCTTGGTAGTCATTACCTTCGCACCTTTATAAAACCCACATGTTGTGCATGCTTGATGCGTAGCTAATGGCGCTTGGCACTGTGAACAAGAGGCAATAGCCTGAACATGCAAGCCTTTATTGGCAAATCTTTTATCGCGGCGTTGTCTGGACCGTTTCCGTTTAGGTACACCCATCGTAATTTCCTGTGTAATTAATGCCCTATACTATATTATTTATTCTTATATGCGATACCTCAAATAAGGCAATCGATAATATTTTTATAAGATATAGTATTTCATCAAAAAAGCAAAGCTAAAACAAGTGCTGCCGCAGGATTACCGAGCCGTCTTCTTGGAGTATTATATCCCAATCTATATCGCATGACCATTCACCCTTAACAGTGGTTGAACATCGCCCCTCAGGATTTCTAGAGCATGCATCATTCGGGCTAGGTTTCCAGATAACCGTTATTGAAGAAGCAAAGGGTTCATCGCTTGTTAATTGCTGAGCACCTGTACAACAACGATTATTGCCACACCATGGATTGCCATCTCCTACAAATTTCTTTACGCACCACCAATGGCCCCTATCTACTGACCATGCCCAACCCTTGCGCTCACCATAAGGCACTACAGCATGGGAGGTATTTTTTTTCATAGTTGATTGATAAATATTATAGTAGCTATAACCATTGCCAGCGGGGGCTCCTTGGGTAGTCCATTTAGCCTTAACCGTAAACTGAAACTGCACATCTTCTACAATGCTACCAGGCTTTCTGTTATCAAGAGCCCATGAGTTTGCATATGTATCGACTGCTAAAGTACATAGCACACCTATCATCGCTTGCATCAAACGTGTCTTCATCTTCATCCCCTTCAAAGGCTACCCCTTGATTACATGCCAAACCCGGTTAAATATTTTGGCCACAGCTCTTCATTCTTATACATAACCTCTGAATAACTATTATTATATTGCCTGAGCCCTACTACTGTACCATCTTCTTTTATGAGAAAATCCCAATTATTATCCCATACTGGATATTGTCCTGTTTTTTGCTGCCGTGCAAGCAAATAGGGATCATAAATTGATTCTGTTTCTACCGGATTTTTTTGACCGGAAGGATACACATCAATTCTATAGATATATGACCAATCAGTATCATACTTGGTAAATGACCCGGTTTTAAAATAATCAGATCCACTAGCTTGCAATTCTCCCGTTTGCCTATTGCTCCAATACCAACCTTTTACCTGATTGGGCAGGATGGGCCCATTTTGCGTAGCGGTATAATGACCCAAGGAACTTCTAAAATGAAACACAATTTTATCGATATTGACCGGCATCAAGCTTCGTACGGCATAAGAACAGCATGCCTGCAATGAATTGGCCACCATCAATGCCACCATCAGCTGGGCTATCTCTTTTTTTCTCTTCATCTTCATGCGCATTCCCCAGAATTAAAAACATTATTACCTAGTATTAAGATTAGCAATCATCGACATACAATAGCAATTATATTCCATTTGTAACTCTATAATAAGGGTTATAAACAAGGTTTTTATGGTCATCACAGCTTGGCACAACCTATACCAAGAGCGGCCTTTATGATTAAATTATGCCTTAAGACCCTCCCGCAAAGCCCGTACTCTTATTCTGCTTGAGGTCAAAAACAATATCAGCGAAGCTGAACCCATTTGCCGGTAAAATCTTGGATAAGTATACCCGCCAGCTGCAATTCAAAGAGCTGGGCATTAAGCTGAACAAGTGACAGCCCTGTAGCATCGAGCAGCTCATCCATGCTAGCCGGGTACGCGCACGCCATTACTATAGCTTCTTGTTGCGGGCTCTCATAGATACTTTTTTGCTTATTAGATGACCCTACCTTTGCCACAGCCACTGATTCCCCATACTCTTCCAGAATGTCGTTGGCAGTGGTAGCAATTTTTGCCCCCTGCTTGATAAGAGCATGGCATCCGGCGCTCAGTTCATCATCAAACGGGCCTGGAACGGCAAAAACATCCCTACCTTGATCAAGAGCATAGTGCGCCGTTATAGACGCTCCACTTTTGGTAGCCGCTTGGACTACCACACACCCTCTGCTCAGGCCAGAAATAATTCTATTGCGGGCAGGAAAGTTACCCGGCAGCGCTTCCATTTCCACCGGAAAGGTGGAAAGAATAGTGCCTCCATGATCAATAATGGAATTGAAAAGTTTTTTGTTACTGGTCGGGTACCAACGCCCAAGGCCAGATCCAAGCACCACAATGGTTTTACCGCCTGCCGCCACTGCGGCTTGATGTGCCATGCTATCGGCGCCCAAAGCCCCACCACTAACAATAACCCACTGCTGCTCTATCAGTACCGGAACCAACGTATCAATACATTTTTGCCCATACTCATTTGCTTTGCGTGCACCGATAACGGCCAATCGTTTTTCATTATCGGTAAGCGCTGCTCCCTGCGTGTAGACAACAGCCGGTGCCCCGGTGATCTCCTTAAGATGCGCTGGATAGTTTGCATCCAGACTAGTAACCAAGTTAACACCATGCTGTGCAACGCGTGCTAATTCCTGTTCCAGCAATCTATGATCACGCAACCCATGCACTATTTTAGTTGCCTGTTTTTCAGATATCCCATACCCAACAAAATCTGAAGGAAGCATATGATATACCTGCTGCAAGTTCGATAGGCCTTGCACCAATGAATGAATGGCTGATGGCCCAACATCGGGAATCAAAGAAAGATGCAAAAGAATATGGTTTGCTGTATACATGCTGCTAAAAAAATAACGTTATAGTTCAATAAATGTTCTATCTATTCCACCCCAATACCAAGACTTTTGCAACGGTAATGTAGTTAATAGTTCTGGGTTAGCCACCTTATCTGCTAATTTATCGGCAGCTTCTTGTGGCATTGGCTTGCCCTTGCGCAACCGCACAGCCGCAGCTAATTGGTCACGCTTGAGGTAGGCCACGCGCTGCCCATATGTATCATACACAAGCAAGCAATGCTGCATTGGGCCTTTATTCTTGCATACAACCACTCTACGCGCGATTGGTTTTTCCGCCAACCGCTGCTGCAATATTTTTAAGTAACGTATTTTTATTATTCAGATCCTTAGGGGTCAATTCCTCTTTTGCAATCTGTTTTTTGTTCTTGTCGTAAAATTCAACTTGCTGCCACCACCTACACCACAATGAACCATCATGAGATCCTTCACTTAGAATCGCCCCTGGGATGCATAATAAAACAACCTTGCTTGGTATGTATTTTTGCATACACAGCATTAGGAACCTTAGCGGTCACCGTAGCTGCTGTAACTGCTTTGTGCTCTACAACCTTATTGCCATCAGCTACTAATTCTGATAGGGACAAATACCCAAATTGCTCTGCATGTAAACTATGAACAGCTATGATATGTGTGAGTAATACTATACTTGGTAATCGATATCTCATATTCACGGTACATATATCCTTATTTATTGTAGATCAATTTCGGTATCATCATGTAACGTACTCGCCGCTAAAAATTCATCATCCGATTGGTACGCGAATTGTACTGCGGCATCAGCACCATCAGCGCCAGGTGCTTGCAATGACTCTAGCTCATCTTCAACCCCATCAGCCTTGACTGCAGGAGTTGTTTTTGATCGAGCGCCACTCTCATCATCATGACTACCATGGTGATGATCGCTCTCATCTTCTTCGAATGCAATAACTGAGGCTAATCTGTTGACCTTCATCAAGTCGAATTAAACGAACGCCTTTTGCTTGACGTCCCATCGTGCGAATTTCTGTTGGAGAAAGACGAATAATTTTACCCGCCTGATCAATTAATAAGATATGTGAATTCTCATAACAATGGTAAGACCAATCACTTGCCCATTACGTCCATCTGTTGGAATAGTACGCACACCAAGGCCACCACGATGCGCAACACGGAAATCTTCAATTCTCACTCGCTTACCATAGCCATTTTCAGTTGCAAATAGAATTCTCCCATCATCAGAGATAACTTCCATACCAACCACATAATCTTTTTTTTTCAAGCGAATACCAATAACACCAGCTGCCTGACGGCCCATTGAACGAACTTCAGTTTCTTTAAAGCGAATACCTTGGCCTTTTGCTGTTGCAATAATAAATCGTATTACCGGAGCTCAATGCACAGAATACTAACTCATCACCTTCATGGAAGGTAATGGCACGAATTCCCGTTGAACGAATTTTTGCAAATTCCATGCATCAGTACGTTTGATAGTACCCTTTTTGGTAACCATCACGATAAACTTACTTTCCATATCACGCGTACAGAAGTAATTTCACAACATGTTCACCGGGCTTGTAATGGCAATAAGATTAACAATTGCACGCCCTTTTGCAATACGTGATGCTTCAGGAACTTCAAATACTTGCAAGCTGTATACACGACCAAGATTGGTAAAGAATAAAAGCTCATCATGATTTTTTGCAACAAACATATCTTGCATAATATCATCAGTCCTTCAAGATGCTGCCATACCCATTTTGCCTTTACCACCACGATGTTGAACACCATAGGTTGTCAAGTGGAACACGCTTGATATAACCTTTCATGGTAAGGTAACAACCACTTCTTCATCAGGAATCAAATCTGCTTCAGTTAAAATATCAATTGCACCTTCAATTTGTGTGCGCCGCGCATCAGCATATTCTTCTTTAATTTCTTCTAATTCTTTGACAATTTCTTGTTTTAATATTGCTTCATTTTCAATAATCGATTTTAAGTACGCGATTGTCTTTTTAAGCTCTTCCATTTCTGCATAAATTTTTTCTTGCTCAAGCCGGTCAAACGTTGCAAACGCATTTCTAAAATTGCTTTGCCCTGTTCTGCGGTTAAGCAAGAATCGTTTATTCAATTTTGTAATCGCTTCTTCAGCCGATTTGGATTTTTTAATGAGCGCAATTACTTCATCAATATTATTGAACGCAATAATAAAACCAGCAAGAATATGTTCACGCGCTTGCGCTTTTTTCAAGATCATATTGCGTACGCTTATAAATAATTTCTTTGCGATGGAATAAAAATTCATCAATCAGTTGCGCGCAAGTGTAAAAACAAGCGGCCGATTATCAAGCAAGCCAAGCATCAAAATAGAAACTGATGTTTGCAAGTTGCGTATGCTTATACAGTTGATTTAAGAATAACTTGTGGCATTTCACCCGCTTGAGACTTCAATCACTAAACGCATACCTTGTTTATCAGATTCATCACGAATATTAGAAATACCTTCAATTATTTTATTTCGCACCAAGATCAGCAATTTTGATAATCAGATCTGCTTTATTAACCTGATAGGGCAATTCAGTAATAATAATGCTGCGTGCCTTTTTTAGTTTCTTCAATATCAACAACGCCACGCAAAATAAGATTGCCACGACCTGTTTTATATGCCTTGACAATTCCGGCGCGGCCACAAATAATGCCACCGGTTGGAAAATCAGGAGCAGGAATAATTTCAAATAATTCTTCATCAGTAATATATTCATTTTTCAAAAATGCCAAGACATGCATCAATAACTTCACCCAAATTATGGGGAGGAATAGATGTTGCCATACCAACAGCAATACCAGTTGTCCATTGACCAATAAATTTGGAATCGCTTGGCAAAATTACTGGCTCAACAGTCGATTCATCAAAGTTGGGTACAAATTGCAACGGTTTCTTTATCAAGATCAGCCAAAATTTCTTGTGCAATTTTTGCCATACGAACTTCGGTATAACGCATCGCAGCTGCATTATCACCGTCAACAGAACCCCAGTTACCTTGACCATCAAGCAATGGATATCGCTTTGAAAAATCCTGCACCATGCCAACCATGGTATTGATACACCGCTTGGTCACCATGTGGATGGTATTTACCAAGCACATCACCCACCACACGCACCGATTTATGATAAGGCTTATTGTAATGAAAACCAAGCTGATGCATGGTATACAAAACGCGACGATGCACCGGCTTTAAGCCATCACGAATATCAGGAATTGCACGGCTTACAACAACCGACATTGCATAATCAAGAAATGAATCTTTTAGTTCTTCTTCAATCAATACTGGTTGTATACCAGTCTTTTTTATTTTTTCTGGATTAGATACCGGTTCCATAGAATTACGTTCTCCCCAACAACTGGATTACGAAAATAGCTCTCTAATTAAGGTATTTCACTATGATAGCTAGAATTATCTGCGATGACAAGAAATAGCCTATATCGCTACCATATAGGCTAAAATCCTAGCTTTTTATTGCTATCTGCTTGAGCAAATACTACAACGACTTTGTAAAAAAAATATGGCCTGCTGCATCTATTTTAGTAAAACCTAGTTTTTCATACAATTTTTGTGCCGCAACATTTTCAGGAACAACTTCTAGCATCACTTCTTTTTTACCTTGCTCGCGCATATCACGCAATGCCTGCTCTATAAGCGCCTGTGCTATACCGTGCTTGCGCCATGCTGGATTAACCGCTAGGCGTCCAATCAGAGCTACTGGAAGATCTACTCCCAAATAGGTAATATAACTAATAAAGCCAACCGTCTGATTATCATGGCGATATACATAGAGCGTACGATGCAATATCATGGTGTTAGGTCCATACGCTAATTCAAATTCTCCTTCTCGCGCATCATCTGCCGTTGCATCAACAAAAACATCTTTATTGTTTTCAATAAGCTGCAACACAACTTCTTTATCGCGATCCTGATCAAACCGCTCAACGCCAGCCGATACTATACCAGCAGCCACAAGGGCAACTAACAGTACTAAACGCTGCACATGTGATACTATAATCATAAAAAAATCCCCTAAAAAATAATGCTGTTACCCGTTAACTAACTTTTTTTGATTCACCATTACTCGTCGATCTTAATTTTGTATACCAATACCCAGCGCCCATAAGCGCCGTCGCCACACCCAAACTGCCCAGGATAGCCTTTGCTGGCGATGTTAAGGTTAATGACTTAAGCTTGAATGATCGGGGCGTGCAGCTACCTGCTACACATGTATGAGTTCCTGTGCATTGCAGCAGATTGCGCCATTGCAGAGTAAGATTATATACCCTGCTTGCACGCTCGCCGCGCATCTGCTTTTGAGCAGAGGCGATCAAGTTAAAGAATAATGGAGGAGCAAAACTGACTACCTGTACGGGAAATCCCGCTTTCCCACACGACAGGCTTGGATTGTCGCCTGGTACTAACACTGACATGGTGCTCATACTCATAAACAAAAGATAAGAGCGATAGTTCATCTGATAGAATCCCTTATGATGATGTGTAAATTTAGCAAAAAACCATTACCTGAGTATACTCACAATACGCATAAAAACCAATGGTAAACGGGACCTTTGGTTGCTGACTGATCATCCAATTTTACAAACTACCGCCATTACCTTACACTGGTGAGATAATAAATTTTTGTCACCATTAATTCCTTAACTTTAGTAATACCATGCACATAGCCCCAGAAAAAATTAACCTTGCCCAATTTACTCCTGATAAAATTAGAAATTTTTCTATTATTGCCCATATTGATCATGGCAAATCCACCTTGTCTGACCGATTACTGGAAGTTACCGGCACCCTATCAGACCGTGTTAAGATGAACAGTTCTTGGACAAACTCCAAGTTGAACGTGAACGCGGCATCACCGTCAAAGCACAAACTGCTTCTATGTTTTATGACTATAAAGGGATCAACCTATCTGCTTAACCTTATTGATACCCCAGGCCACGTGATTTTAGTTATGAAGTTTCCCGCTCATTATATGCCTGCCAAGGAGCACTACTGCTGGTCGATGCATCGCCAAGGCGTTGAAGCACAAACTATGGCAAACTTCTATCTCGCCTTTGAACAAGATTTAACCATTATTCCTGTCATCAATAAAATTGATATGGCAACTGCCGACCCTGAACGCGTTGCTGATCAAATGTCAAAAGCTTATTTGATTTTAATCCGAAGATGAATCGTATTCGGCTTCAGGCAAAATCGGGCATTGGTATCATGAAAATATTTTGCAATGCAGTTATTGAGCAAATTCCAGCGCCTGAAGGCGATACCAGATGCAACCACTTAAAGCATTCTTGTTCGATTCATGGTTTGATGAATATCGCGGCGTTATCTGTTTGATTGCCGTCAAAGATGGCAGTCATCAAAAAAGGTGATACAATTACCTTAGCGCAAGCAGATGCCACCTATGAAGTGCTTGAACTTGGTCTTATGTATCCCGATCGAAACACCTATGAGAAGCTCTCTATGCAGGGCAAGTTGGCTATATTATTACCGGCATGAAAACCGTTAAAGAAGCGCGTGTTGGCGATACTATATATCATATAAAAAACCAGTTACTCCATTTCCTGGATTTAAACCCGCAAAGCCGATGGTATTTGCCGGTATCTTTCCTGTGATAATGATGAATTTGAACTGTTGCGTGATGCTATTGAAAAACTAACCCTAAATGATGCCAGTGTTACGGTTGAAAAGAAAAGTCTCACCTGCGCTTGGCTCTTGGATTTCGCTGTGGCTTTTTAGGCTTTCTGCATATGGATGTATTTAAACAACGGCTTGAACAAGAATATGATTTATCAGTTATTGCAACGGCACCAAGCGTGCTCTATAAAGTTAAGATGACACATACGGGCGAAGTAGTTAATATTGAAAGTCCTTCAGATTTTCCTGAAGCCACATCAAATTGATGACAATTTATGAACCGATTATCAATGCGCACCATTATTGTGCCAAAACAATATTTGGGCAATATTATTAAACTATGCGAAGAAAAACGGGGCATACAAAAAGATATGACCTTTATGGATGAAGATCGCATTATTCTAAAATACAAACTTCCGCTCAATGAAGTTGCTACTGATTTTTATGATCAACTCAAATCACTCAGCTCTGGATATGCAAGCTTTGATTATGAAGAAGCGGGCTATGAAGCCAGCTGATTTGGTGAAAATGGATATTCTTATCAATGGAAAACCGGTTGATGCACTTTCAGCTATTGTGCACCGTAGATAAAGCATACTACATTGGCAGAGAATTTGTCGAACAACTTGCGCAAAGTTATTCCTCGCCAACTGTTTGAAGTTGTTATTCAAGCTGCTATTGGCGCAAAAATTATTGCACGTGAACTCTAGTCTCAGCGTTGCGCAAAGATGTAACGGCAAAATGTTATGGCGGCGATATTTCCCGTAAACGCAAACTGCTTGAAAAACAAAAAGAAGGTAAAAAGAGGATGAAACAAGTGGGCAATGTTGAAGTTCCTCAAGAAGCATTTTTAAGTATCTTAAAAAAACAAGACTAAATGAACAAGGCTCATCTGTTTGGTGTGGGAGTAGCGCTCAGTGCTATCAGTATCAGTTGTATACTCCTGATACTTCAAACATCTCCCTATATAAAAAAAGAGGGAATGCTCAATGTGGTCTGCACCACCAGCATTGTGGCTGATGCAGTGCGCATTATTGGGGGCGATCATATAACCTTAACCTGCCTTATGGGTCCGGGGTTGATCCACACACCTATCGAGCACGAGAACATAGTATCCATGCCTTGGCTGCTGCCGATATAATTTTTTATAATGGCCTGCACCTTGAGGGTAAAATGGCTGATATTTTGCATAACCTTAATCGTTATACCACCACGGTTGCTGTAGCTGATGCGCTTGACCATGATCAGCTCATACGCTCGCCAGAATTTGCCAACGTCTATGATCCGCATATCTGGTTTGATGTGATGCTATGGATACAGGTTGTAGGATTTATACGCGATCAGTTAATCAACCATGATCCTGATCATACCACTGACTACCAAAAAAATGCCGATGCCTATATACAGCAGTTGCACCACCTTGATACCTATGTTCGCCACCATGTTGCAACATTGCCCCCTGACCGGCGTATTTTGGTTACTGCACACGATGCTTTTGGCTATTTTGGCAGAGCATATGGGTTTAAAGTAGTCGGATTGCAGGGCATTAGCACTGAATCCGAAACAAGCATGCATGATATTCATCAGCTGGTAACCTATATTCTTGCGCATCGCATACCGGCAATTTTTGTTGAAGCCTCCATCCCCCATCGCACTATTCAAGCAGTACATGAGGCTTTGGCTATGCATAACTGGCATATTACCGTTGAACCAGAACTATGCTCCGATGCTCTGGGCTCTCCTGATAGCATGGCAAAAGATTATACTGGTATGATTACCTATAATAGTAATGCGATCGTAGCCGCATTACACAGCTAGCCTACGTTTGCACAATAACCCGTTATACACTAAGCTAAAAACTAATCGTATCTATCATTATCTATATTTAAGAGGGACTCATGATTAAATCCATGAAACTCAGCTGGATTGCTACCGCTGATATACAAAAAAGTAAAAAGTTTTTCATCGAAACGCTCGGTCTGGAAATCAAGAACGATACTGCCGAGTATGGGTGGATGGAACTACAAGGTCACGAAGGCGGCATGTATTTGGGTGTTGGCCAAGCGCAACCAGAGCATCCTGATGAAAAGCCAGGCATGAATGCCGTAGTCACTATGACCGTTGATGATATCGTAGCGGCCAAAAAAACATTAGAAGCTAAAGGTGTACGCTTTATCGATGAGATCATAGAGGTTCCCGGCCATGTAAAAATGGTGACCTTTGTAGACCCAGATGGCAATAGATTCCAACTGGTACAAGAATTAGATATCCATACCGATTCTTGCTGTTAAGCCAAAAACTAGAAGGGGGGAAACTGTTACGTTTTCCCCCTCATGTATCACATATATTTTAGTAGAGTTGCTTTTTATTAAAGATCCATGCCGCTCTTACCGCCCCTGCTTTTCAAGTATTTTGCGGCGTTAATGTAATTGTTATGCAGTGCGAAATCATATGCTGTTGCGCCATAATCATTTTGCGCATTAACATTTGCACCTTTTTCAACAAGTTTTTTAACAACAGCCTGAGGATCGCTGGCTGCCCCTACCACGTTAACTGCCCCTATTAAAGCCGTATCTCCATTGGCATATGTTGCATTAATATCGCTAGATTTTAGATTTAGATACCTATCTACCGCTGACATATCGCCCTGTGATGCTGCATCATATAAATTATTCGTAGGAAAAAAACCTGCAAATAAACTGCTCGTACTTATTACCATACACATAATCAATGCATATATCTTCATCCCATCCCCTTACCTACAATTAATAATAATATAATTCCCTACTGTTTAGCCTAATATAGCGGCTTATCATAAGTCAACAGTATACGTAGGGCACTGCGGCATACTCAATATACGCTACTAGGGATATATCTCCCCTACATAGTAACGCCCTCACGGGCATCACTAGCAACTGCGTGATTTTTTATTCATAAATCGTTACACTAAGTTCTCTATAACTTCTGCACCTTTTCAAAAACTATAGTGATATGACTAGATTTGCCTGCATTATTAATAATCTAACGGTTGCCTATCAAAATAAGCCTGTTTTATGGAATATTACGGCACATATTCCATCAGGGGTTATTCTTGGTTTAGTAGGCCCTAATGGTGCCGGCAAAACTACCTTAATAAAGTCTATTCTTGGCCTTATCAAACCCATAGCAGGAACCATCACCTTACTCGATGGCTCGGCACCCTTACCTCATCGGCAGATTGCCTATGTGCCGCAACGGGCAACGGTTGACTGGGATTTCCCTGCAACGGTCTTTGATACCGTTATGATGGGCCGCTACGGGCATCTTGGCTGGTTTGCCCGCCCAACAAAGCATGATATCCAAGAAGTGATGATTGCCTTGGACCAGGTAGGCCTTACTCACTATAAGGATCATCACATTAGTCAATTATCGGGCGGCCAGCAACAACGCATATTTTTAGCGCGGGCACTAGTGCAGCATGCATCACTTTATGTGCTCGATGAACCTTTTGTGGGCATTGATGCGGTTACTGAAAAAACAATGGTGGACATTCTACAGCAGCTGCGCAATCAGGGAAAAACAATTATCGTAGTACATCATGATCTTCATACCGTGGAACATTATTTTGACTGGTTACTCCTTCTTAATACCACCTGCGTAGCTTTTGGCCCGGTCACTGCCGTATTTACTCACCATAATCTTGCTGCCGCTTATGGCGTTCAACCACTATCATCAGCTCTACAGAGGCCATAACCCAATGCTGACTACCGTGCACAATGTTATTATCCATCATTATACCATATGTATTGTTATACTCGGCACCTGCCTGATTGGCATTACTGCTGGTATTGTTGGTGTTTTTGCACTGCTGCGCAAGCAAAGTTTATTAGGTGATGCAATATCACACGCTGCATTACCAGGCATCGCGCTTGCATTTTTATTAACCTATAGCAAAAACCCCGTACTACTCTTGGCAGGAGGTGCAATATCTGGCTGTATTGGAACCGCATGCACTATAGTTATTACGCAGACCACACGCCTCAAGCTCGATACCACCCTGGGTATGATACTTTCAGTGTTTTTTGGATGCGGTCTTATCTTGATCACTGCACTACAAAAATTACCCATCGCAGAGCAGGGCATTTTAACCAAATTTATTTTTGGCAATGCATCAACCTTATTGTTGAGTGATATCTGTGTGGTAAGCACGGTATGCATCATCATACTTGGCACACTTTTTCTGTTTTGGAAAGAATTCTCCTTAATAAGCTTTGATGCACAGTTTGCCCATACCCTTGGCTATCCGGTTATGTTTTTGGACTGTCTGCTAACCGGCCTGCTCGTACTGACTATATGCACTGGCTTGCAAACAATTGGGGTTATGCTCATGAGCTCTATGCTTATTGCACCGGCTGCTGCTGCACGGCAATGGACCAACCGATTGGGATCCATGATCATGCTTGCCGCTACTATTGGCGCAGGGGCAACACTATCTGGTGCTCTTATCAGCAATTGCATTAATCACATGCCAACCGGCCCTACTATTGTTGTGCTTTTGAGCATAAGCGTCTGCATTTCTTTTTGCCTAGCCCCACAACGGACACATTTATGAACAGCCTACAAGTGACTATCTTAGCAACAGCATTATGCACCTGCGTTGCATGCGTTATTCCTGGTACGTTTTTAATGCTGCGTGGCATTGCTCTACTCAGTGATGCGATAAGCCATGCCGTATTGCCCGGCATTGTGATTATGTTTCTGCTTATAGGCAACCTTGGGTCTCCTGCGCTGCTGCTAGGCGCAGCACTTTCTGGTGTGCTGACTATTTTTATTACCGAATCTATCATCCAAACAAAACGCGTGAAAGAAGATGCTGCTATTGGACTTGTATTCCCCTTATTTTTTTCGGTAGGGATACTCCTTATGAATCTCTATGCGCGCAATGTCCATTTAGATATGGATATGGTACTGCTGGGCGAATTGGCATTCAGCCCTTTTAATCATTGCATCTGCTATGGCATCAATTGGGGGCCAACTGATATATGGATCATGGCAGGTATAGCCATTATTAATGGTATCTTTTTACTGCTATTCTATAAAGAACTGATCATCACTACCTTTGATCCAATCCTGGCGCACATGCTGGGCTTTAGACCTGGCCTGCTCTATTATGGACTTATAGCCGTAACAAGTATCACAGCCGTTGGCGCACTCAACTGTGTTGGCTCTACTATTGTGGTTGCGCTTATGCTCATACCATCAGCAACTGCCTATCTGCTTACAACCCGCGTGCAATCTCTGTTGTGCATGAGCCTGCTCTTTAGCTCTGCTGCATCAGTAGCAGGGTATACACTCGCCACATGCGTTAACGTATCCATAGCCGGTGCTATCGCACTCATGAGTGGGATCCTATTTTGTATTGTTTTTATCTGCGCACCACATACAGGACTCTATGCCCGCTATTATAGACACAAAACAGAACATCAGCTGCTTGCACTATCTGCTCTATGCGCCTATCTTGAGCGGTATCCCTATCAACGCTTTACGCATGAGGAGCTTATGCATCAGTTGGGCTGGAGTGCTGCTACAACCACCACGCTGCTCGAGTGTGCTATAAAGTCTGGTTATTGTGTCCACCAAGATGGGTGCTATGGCATCAGCCCAAAGGGCATCCAGTACATCTTGCGCATTAAAGATACCTATACCTTTGATCAGAATTTGCCTACTCCATTTAAATTTTGGTAGGGTAATACAACATATGATTACAAGAATTTCTAGGAGAACTATTTCCATGCTAGAAAACAATAAAAATCAAACCGAACAAGAAAAACCGATAGTATCGGGTAATGTTTTTATTTTTCATGCCTTTGATATCGGTGAAGAAATTAATCTTGAAAAAGTAAAAACATCTGGTATCGTGCGACCTAAACCGTTAACGTTGTCTAAATATTTTAAAAACTATCATATTCCATTAGCCGTTGAGTTACCCAAGACTACCACCCCTTCCTTGTGTATCAGCGCTAAAATCCACAATTTTGGCGTGGTATCATTAACCTATAAAATTCCCTTCAAAAATAGCTTGGAAGATCTGCGCGAAAAACTTGATTCAATTGATACTACCTACCAAGAACAGAGCATTAAAGATGTCAGTCCGCTCTTTCAAAAATTAAAACCCTTTATCACGGGACCAAAGTTTTTCCATACACGATCATCCTACCTCATTATTCAAGTTGATACCGATCCTAAAAATATCAGTACGACCAAATTAAAAGAGCAGTATGGCAGCGTGATAGCCTCCACCTTGCGCTTTGAAACCAAAATGCTTGCCGAGTATCAAAAAAATGAGATCATGGAATCATCTATCGGGTATTTTAAAGGTGATCTTATTGTCATTGATACGCGGGCAGCCTTTGTGTATGATCCGGATTATGAAGAAGCATTAGATTTTTTTGAGTTTGGCAACATCCATGATCTTGAATTGCGCTACTTTGATCGCCTTCTTGATCAGCAGCTGAATTTTATCTACGAAGAAAAAGCACGCAAAGTGCCCTTAAAAGCCTATCTGCCCTTCATTGGCACCTTATCACCTGGCCCTATTGATGAGCTGGGTAAGATGAAAGTGGATATTTCGGTTATCACAGAGCGGTTAGATAGTAACATAAAGTTAGTGGGCGAACCCTATTTTTCTGAGCTGTATGCGCTGCTGAGCAGCAAATTAGATCTACACAACCGGCAAATTGCAATCGAGAAAAAATTGAGCATTGTGCATGATATACGCTCCGTGCTCCAAGCCAAAGTTGATGCTATCAAAGAAGATATGCTCACCGTGCTCATTATCGTGTTAATTTTCATTGAGGTCATTCTTGGTGTTGCTAATTTGCATTAGCAGACTATTTTCTTTTTTTTGCATGCAGTGATCTACTAGGTGCGACTTCATTATTGTTGATCATTGGTCGTGTGCGATTTTGTGGTGCAATCACATGTATGTTTGCCTTAGTTTTTTTTGCTTTAGAAACTTTGATGGTTACATCTTGGCCTAAAATCATTAAAAAACGCATCAAACGTTCCAAAGAAAAACCTGCTAATCTGCCAGTGCTTAATGCAGATATTTTTGGTTGATCAATATCAAGTAGATCAGCTGCTTTTGTTTGAGTCAGGCGTCTTTTTTTAATGATATCATTAATCTTAATAGCAAGTTGAACTTTTGCTAATCGTTCTTCTGCATCAGGATAGCCAAGATCGGCGAAAATATTTCCAGAGCTTATTTCATATTCAATAGTTTCAATATTTTTTTCTTCATGATCTTATTCGCTCTTTATAAATTTCTTCTGCTTGCTTTAATCTATTTTTTATAAGTTGAATATCTTGCTTTGGTGTCTCTATGCCATGTTTAGACTTTTTTTGAAAAACATGCAATACAAAAATTACATCACCCATTTTTATAGTATATACGGCACGGTATGTACCAGAGGCATCATCATCTATAAGCTCTAACACACTAGCATCGCCAAAGCCCTTTAGAACTTTTGATTTTGGGTGTTTTTTCCCCATTTGGGCCATTTGTAAGCCGCCACCCATAAAATCTATTACCCCTTCCGGTAGTTTTAATAGGTCTTTTTTGCTTGAACCTACCCAAATTAATGTTTTCAATCCGTGCTCCTTCTTTAGATTATGCCATATTTAGTATAAATATAGCAAGATAAGTCAGAAAAACAAAAATGGTTTTGAGCACAGTATCCTACCGGTTTTTATACACTATTATGCTCGATTTATTTAACATCTGGGCAGAAAGAGCATAATCCCTGATGTCGACGCCGTCATCAGGGATTAGTTAAGTTCATATCAGTTGAAATCATACTATGCCATACTGGTAAGTAGAAAGAAAAAATCTAGAACGCGAATTTTATAGATGGATGTCTACTTAGCCACAGCAACTTGCGCTGGTCTGAGTAGCTCACCTTTAAACATATACCCTTTTTGCAACACCTGCACAATATCGCCGGGCTGCTTGCCTGGCGCATCAACTGAAGCGATCGCCTCATGCAGCTCTGGGTTAAATGATGCCACATCCGTGATCTCTTGTACGCCAAATTTTTGCAATGTTTTATACAACGATGCTCTGATCATTTCAAAACCTTGCAGCCATGTTTGCAGATCAAGGGTATGTTCTTTTTGCTGGGCTTGTGCAAGTGCACGATCAAGATCATCCATGATAGGTAATATAGCCAGTATCAGATCTGATTGTGCATTACGCATCCATAATGCCTGTTCTTTATCTGTACGTCGCTTGAAATTTTGAAAATCAGCTGATACGCGAGAACATTTATCTTTCCACTGCTCAACATCGGTATAACATGCTTGCAGCTTATCTTGCAAATCCTTGAGCCCTGCATCTGATTCTGTGTCATGTGGTGCCGCCTGCTGCGCATTCATATCATCCATATGATCTATCATGAAATTCTCCATATATACACTAAAAAAATTAAGCGCTTAATATGGGTATAGTATAGCAACTCTTTCCTTTTTATTATAGTTGTTTTATATCTATACAAGATTATAAAAATACTAGTTCATTCTAGGAACTACCTCTAACAAAGGATTATACATATGAAGAGGCTTTCCATAGCCAAGTTACTACTCTGCGCATCCCTGACATGGGGATGCTTGATCGCATTTGATAACTTCCATTTTTATCGCGCAAGCTATTTTGTAGGCGAACCACGCTTTACTGAACCTGGCCTTGCCTCACTTGATATTATTGCTGGCGGCGGATCAACATGCCAAGGACGCTCTTTTTTGCGGACAAACAACATGCCTGCTTGATATCTATGGATCATATAATATGCAAGCCCTTGGTGTTAATGTGCCCGGCAAAAATTTAAACTCTCCTGTTGGTATTGCGTTGACTAATCTTGCATTACTGCCTGCGCGTGATGGCTTTGCTCATCTATCGTATAAAGGTAACTTTTCCGTTGCCGAAGTATTTTTGCAATACACACAGAATTTGCGCCGCGGATTTTTTATACAGGCACAAGTGCCCCTAAGAAAGCTAAAAATTAGCAATGTTTACTATACCGATTGCTCACCGCGGGATGACGAGTTTCCTAATATTAATACACCGGCATGGCAAACATTTTTAAATTTATATGATACCATTCTTGCTACCTTTGGCCTAAATGCCTGTGGCGCAACATCACAGGGCATTGGCGATATATCCGCCTATCTTGGATGGTCCTATAGTTATGAACAGACCGAACTTCTTGATTATGTAGATGCAGAATTTAAACTCGGCGTATTTATCCCAACCGGCAAACAACAAAATGAAGGCTGCGTCTTTTCATTACCACTTGGTTATGATGGCCACTTAGGCATTCCTATCCAGTTTAATGCTGCAATCGGATCATTCGATTGGATGACGGTGGGCATGCATGTTGGCGGCATTGCATTTGTTGATAAAGTAAAAAGTATACGTATGAAAACCGATCTTGCACAAAGCGGTTTTATAAAATTGGCACAAGCATGCGCGAATGTAAAAAAAGGTAACATATGGCATGCTGGCGGCTATTTTAAAGCTGATCATTTCTGCCGAGGATTTTCATTCCTGGTGGGCTACACGTTTGCACAAGAACAGCGCGATACGATTTTACCATGCGATACCAATCTTTTTAGTGAAGCTATTGCTGGCTGCAGTGATCCGATGTTTCAAGGTTGGACTATGCATACGGTCAACTTTATAGCAGATTATGATTTTACCACAGAAACGTGCTTGGTTGGGCCGCACGTGGGCCTCTTTTATAATCTCCAAGTAGCGGGCACCCGTACCTTTAATACCAGTGTTGGTGGCGGTCAACTTGGCCTTGATATTGCATGGCAGTTTGATTAAGTCCTGTTAAAAAAAGGATAGTAATGAAAAGCAATCTTTTGTATAGAAAAACTTTTGGGGCACTATGTCTGCTGATGTATACCATAAGCTGCGATGGCACGCGCTTTGCTCGTGGCAGTGGCATCTATCCTCAAACGTTTGATGTCCCCGTTGGTGCAGCAGTCTATTGCCCCGCTAATCGCACGTTTTATTTTGGCCTTGGGCCAACAGAATCAGCCTCTCCTGAGTATGGAATCTCCTCACTAGCTCCCGATACAACCTCTACACCATTATATGTTACCCCGTTGGCAACTAATGAAAATATCCAAGTACCCGTCGGTGCTTTAGCACTGGCATCATACCAAGGCAATGCAGCTCCTACTATTGCTGGTACTGGCCCCTTAGCGGCAACGACTTCGAACTATGTTTTTGCACTTGCATATCCTTCAAGTAGCGCAGTGAGTGGGGCATTGAATGACGCAAGCGGTGCACTGAATGTGGATGGCCTAACCACCAATGGCATTGTTGGGTTGGCCGCGAATGAACATTTTATTTTTGCTGCGGTAAGTCCCAATGGCACTGGAAGCGTATTTGGTGAGGATGATAGCGGTATTGCCGTTGTACGAATTGATTATAATAGGTTGCAAACGCCACTTGCTCTCTCTGCACTCATACAAACTGCTGCCATTGAAGGCGACTCTGGCATTAAAGCACAAAAGTTGGATCCTACCGTCTCAGAAATTTTTATACAAACTCAAGGTACTATTGCGCCAGCAACCAACATGCTCTACTGGGATGAACCACTTAAACGATTGTATGCAGGCCTCATTCTAACTTCTGGCACCAATGCTGGTGATGGCGCACGATCTGTGGTGGTTGGCCGCGTGCGCCCTACCGGAGTTTTGCTCTACTCTCCTATTGCTCCCGATAGCGCAATTACAGCAAATACAAGCGCTACGCAGCAAGAAATTGTGGCTGGTGAGCTCAGTACTGCTGGCATCCCCTTTTACTTAACAACCTATAAACTCAGTGTAATGCATGCAAGTACGGGCCCAAGCTACCTCATAGTCAACGGCGCCAATGGGGAACCAAACACATTCGGTAATGCGGTTGGTGCCAAAATTTTTGCCTTGCCGTTAGTAGATCTACGCCAACCAGATGGCATTGTGCCTCCGCCAAATTATGCTATTCATGGCACACTGGCTGCTAAAAATTCAGCCCTCGATAATGGCAAATTTGTAACACCGGCAACTGTGCCCGGTGATCTTGCTACCGATCCTACCATCAATGCGCTGGGCAATGATGCCTTTGCCCTTGTTGGTGGATCACCATTGCCACTTTTTGCTGCTGACAATACTACGACCATCAACATTTCTGATATGGTTGTTGTGGGTGATACGGTCTATGTTTCCATTGACATAACTCAAAGCAATACCAATGAAACGGGCATACTATATTCACAAGCAAAATTTGGCCCCGATGGCAAAATAGTAGGCTGGACGCCGTGGGCAAAACGAGCATTTCCTCCGTACGGACTTCCAAGCCCTATGAATCCTGGTGCCGTACTTTTTTTTGGCGTTGATGCCGTGAGTGGCAATATAATTGCCGTTGGTGATGACGATAACCAAACGGTTGCCGTTACTGAATGGGATTTTGGAACACGACCATTTCAATTAACCACACAACTCAATCGTATACTCACACAAGGCTGCTATTCAGTCTTAGATCTTGATGCCTTTACCAGAGAATTTGATAACGCAACGCCACAACGATACGCGCTGTTTGGTGGCGTTAATAAAGTAGTATTTGCCCGCATTAGCCAGACCAGAGATGGGAACGTATCTCATGCTCCACAGTTTGTTGTTGAAAATTTCATCGAACCAGAAAATATTCTTCAAACCGTCATCCCGCAAGCAGGTGGCCCTATCACCGTTCTTGAATATGCTCGCACCAGCACCAACAACTACTTTTTTGCTGGCAGTCAAAATGGCCTTTTTGTTTTTGCTGGTCCTAATGGCACGAGTTTTAACGTGGATACACTTTCTTTTCTTAATCAGCCACCTTTTACTACCGGAGGCTGGTCAAAAGCACCCAACATTAATGGATCAGTAATTGATATCAAAACGCTCGGCAATGCATTATATGTACTCACCTACTCAACATCGGCAACACAGCCAATGCAAAATACACTCTACTCCATACCCTTTGCAGGAACCATCGATGCCATGTTTGCTGCACCAACAATTATTGCACAAACAAATGTGGGAATTTTTAGCGGTATTTATAGCTTTTCTGGCATGCAGTTAATTGGCACCTCACCAGACAGTTCAACCGACCAGATAGTCCTGGCAACTAATAATGGCCTGTTTGAATCTTCAACGGTAGGCGGTGTGGCCACTGCAACATCCCAAGCAACGGCACTTTGGCAATCGGTCCCAACATCATCATCAACCTTTTATCCGGGTATTGCTGGCATGGATCCATCGGTAAATATCCAACCGCCTAATAATCTTATAACGGGAACCCCTAGCACCGTGTGGCCTTTTAGCGTGCAAGATCAGAATAACCTAATGCTGTTCAATCGCGGTGGCATTCAACAGCTTAATGGCACAACCGATGCTGGCCCATATGCTTTTGTACCCACTCAGTTTAGTGGCAATAGCTTGCCCCCTACCACAACATTCCCGCCAATAACCTACTTTTTTTCTGACGGTACACGGCGATTTTTTGTAACAAAAAACACGCACGTGCCAATTCCTGGCAACTCATTGCTGGTATCGCCCTATGATACCTTTGCATGGAATGTTGTTAACCCTGCACAAAATGTATTATCAGATCCAGCACTCACCCCTTGCCCCACCTGCAATTGGGTTAAACAAATTGGAGTAAGCGGTATTCTTATGGCTGGTACTAATACGGGTGTTGTAGCATTAGAGTGATAGTATTAAGACAAAAGCAAATGCAATTTTTGCTGAATCTGTTCAAGCAACGTAACTGCTCCTATGGGCAGCCGCAAAGAGCTCTCTGCATATAATGCTATGATATGGTCTACTTGTGCAGCTATATACTCAATATCGGCATACACTACCATGGCGCCCTGGCCAACCTCTTGATAGACAGATTCTACAATCTCATGCAAGCGAACAATACGCCCTATACTGGCATCATGCACTAAAGATCGTTCATAAGGTGACATCTGCGCTGCTTGCAGTGCCTGCACATCGCCCACAATATGGGCAACAAGATCAATGCTTTTGTGCACTGCTGACGGGCACACGGGCGCATCAAATGACACGGCTATCATTGATGCACGACTGTCCATGCATATACTCATCATCAACAGTATCGTGCCCACGGCATAACAGTTCATTACTACTCCCCTTTTTTCAGGGCAAAGCTTGTATGCTTATTCCCCTAACACCCTTTATACTCATCGTGGCAAAGACATACTCTATTTGTCAATGCAGTTATAGAAGTCCTATTTATAAGCCAAAAAATATAATTGCAAAATATATTGATTTTATAATTATCAACAAACTACACTTAAGGAGTAGTTGGGATCGAAACTATCATGTAATCATGTGGATGTAGGGGATATTTGTAAAAGAGGAAGCAGAAAATGAAGAAATTAATTATGATGATGGGCATGGGCGCGCTTGCCATGAGTATTAATATAAGTGCCGCTACGCTGGAGGAGAAGGTAACCAATCTGTTACAATCGAAATCATGTGCTAATTGCGATCTTAAGGGAGCAAGCCTTACCTACGCAAACCTATCTGGGGCAAATCTCATGGGAGCCAATCTAGCTGGGGTATCTTTTATTGGGGCCAATCTTTCGGGTGCGGACCTTCGGGGAGCAAATCTTGCGGGAGCCAATCTCATGAGAGCTAATCTTTCGGGAGCAAACCTTACCAATGCAAATCTGACTGATGCAACTTTTATATACGCAAATCTAACCGGTACAATTTTTACTGACGCAGATGTTAAGGGCGCAATGTTTAGTGGTGCTACGGGTGTGAATCTTAAATGGGCTAAAAACGCTAACCAAGCGAGCAAATAGCCTGAACTAGCAACATTTCCCCATGCTCGGGAAAGGACGAAAAAAATATCTTTAATCTAACAGAAATGGGCAAAAAACAATCAGCTCTTTTCTCGCAAAGACTTTTTATATTACTCTCCACATACAACGGATAAAACTATGTAAGGAGAGTCATGAAAAATCTTTTGTACCCACAAGAAGAGGTCTTTTGGTTTCATAAACGTGAATATACACCTCAAAAACTCAAAGGATCGCATACCACTGATATTGTTATCGTTGGTGGTGGCATGGCAGGTATCACCGCCGCGCAAAGCTTTCATGAAAAAGGATGCAAAGTAACGCTCCTTGAACATTACCATTGTGGCACTGGTGCATCAGGCAAAAGTTCAGGATTTGTTACCGCAAATGCAGAATTAGGCCTCACCCACTATGTAGATGTGTATGGTATGGATTTTGCACGTAGCGTATGGAAGTTTGTAAATGATGGGGTAACCATTATTGAAAATAATATTAAAAAATATGGCATCGCCTGTGATTACACACCCCAAGACGTTCTTATTGTTGCTAATTCACACACAGGGTTTAAAGACCTTACGCAAGAATATAGCAATTATCAGAAACTTGGCTTTGAGAGTTCATTATGGAATCAACAAGAAATTCGTACGCATATTAATTCTGATGGATTCTATGGTGGTCTGCGGTTTAGCAATAATTTTGGTATGCATAGTTATGAGTACATCCAAGCAATGAAAGAGATTTTAATGCAGCAAGGCGTAGCAATTTATGAAGAAACACCGGTAATCAAAATTTTTGACAATGGCGTAGAAACTGCCGATGCGCGAGTGAACGCAGATCATGTAATCGTATGTGCTGACCGCTTTATACCTGATCTTGGCAAATTAACCAAAGAAATCTATCAGGTGCAAACATTTATCACCATCTCCAGCCCCTTGGATGATACAGACATAGCAACATTATTCCCCAATAAACGATATATGGTATGGGATACCGATCTTGTGTATCAATACTACCGCATCACCGGCGACAATCGCCTGCTCATTGGTGGCAGCACCATGTGGGATAGCTTTAGAAAATACCCTACCTATAATGCACGCAGTGTCTATAACAAACTTACCCATTATATCGCAAAGAAATTTCCTTACTTAAAGCTTAATTTTGAATATATGTGGCCTGGCATGATAGGCATTAGCAAAGATCTGCAACCAATTGTGGGACCGGATTTACAATCACCAAGCATCTATTATGTTGGCGCCGCAACTGGTCTTGCCTGGGCTGCTGTATTGGGCAACTATGCTGCACAACATATACTGGACAAAAGAACTGATTTTGACGAACTGTTTTCTCCTCAACGCAAGTTCCCCTTAGGCAACGCGGTGCAAGCAGTGCTAGGCAAGAAAATTACGTTTTCACTATCAAATTTAATTGCATTGAAAAGTTAGTACAGAGGGTGCTGACGTGCACCCTACCACCACTTCTTTTAATTATGTATTGCCTAACATTAGTAGTACTATTGACCATTCTACTGTTCAGGATACTATTTTTTTGCGTAGCACTAGCACTACTTAAAGTAACATAGCAAAAAAGGGCCCGCCATGAGCGGACCCTTTTTTTATTATCGATAATACGTGGAAACTAAAAGGGCAAATCATCTAAAAATGGCGGTTCATCTTCGAATGCAATTTCACCAGTTGCTGATTCTGCCGACTTTTTAGCTTTTTTTGGCGCTGATTCAGCCGCTGACACTGCAGCTTTTACCGCCGCCTTTGGCGCTTGGGCGCGCTGCTTTACCTGTTCAATTTGCTGCAAAACGTCTTTTTCTTTTTCATCATATTCACGCACATCTTCGCTGCCATCTGGTTGACCTGACGATAAGAATACAACGCGATCTGCTACGATTGAATGCTTGTTGCGTGTTTGGCCATTGGTATCTTCCCATGTATCAAACTTCAAGCGCCCTTCTATCAAGACTGGACGACCCTTTTGTAGATACTGCTTGCAACTCTCTGCTTGTGCGCCCCAGACATCTATATCAATATAGCACACTTCTTGCACCATTGACCCTGTCTGACGATTTTTGAATTGTCTATTGGTTGCCAATCCCAATCTGCATACTGCTTGCCCTGAAGTCAGTTGTTTATAGTCGGGATCTCTGGTTAAATTACCTATCAAAATTACACGATTGAATCCAGCCATTGGCTATCCTTTCGCAATCTGCGACGTATATAAATATATGTGTATATTTCAGTACTTTTAACTGTACCAGAAAAATTTGGTTATGCCATATTGATTATTGCAAGACTACGGATGAGCAACTAAATATTTTTTCTTTTGTGTACGTAAAAAATTCGCCTGCTCTTGCAATAACTCTTTGATTGTTTCTTGGCGCGCATTGAACTCTTCATACGCCTTGGCCGCATCGGCAAGCTGCTGCTTGGTTGCTGTGGCAAACAAGGTATCTTCAAACATAGCTTCTGCTAGTGCAAACCCATCATCCAACATAGTCCCGATCAGCTTGAGCATTTCAGGCGCTTGAGCAAGCCCTTCTTTTAATTCCTGCCCACATGATATCTTCATTGGGGTCTTTTTTTGCTTTTTAATGACAAACTCTTCTGCTCCCGCCATAGTCATGCAGCCCAACAGTACAAAGATTAATCGATTCATAATGGTGCCCTCTGATATCAGGATTATTTTTACGCGATTTCCCTAAACCCGGCTTTTAAGCCGTGCGTGGGGCTCCCTTCTGCCAAGAATAGGCTTTTTACACTATAAATCAATGCTCTATACTAAAAGATAAGACTAACTCTTTTACCTTAGGAATAATTCCAATCATGCTTATCCACTCCTTACTACTCATATGCCTCTATATGCCTGCCATGGCGCAAGAATGGGTCAATCCCTCACCCGATACGTTAACTTCGTATGTCTATGCTCCTGGGGTATTAACCTCCGAGATTCTTATGGGCCGTTATTGCCCCACCTTTACCGCCTCCACGGGTGAGACTATCTCCTGCTCTAAAGGCATAGAGGTTATACAAAATCCTGCCACCAGTACCAACTTAACTGAAATTAGCCTTAAACAACTTAATAAAAAGACTATTAAAGAGAAAAAGAAAGCGCGCAGAGCTAGCAGGACCAAAAAAGAGATTTTTATTAACTTATTGCTCACGCCTTTTAGGGCATTATGGTATACAGCCTCCTATTGCGCAAACAAAGTTCTTGGCTTTTCTATTAAGCCACCTGCGCAAGGCAAAGCGACTGAATCGTTGCATATGTATTGGGCCAATCCCAGAAAAGTGAACCTTGCCCAAGAACAAGATCTTGCACTCTTTCATGATGCCTATATACGGCATACAGATACACTACAACAACAAGATAATCGCCACACAAACGTTGTGCTCTATGGCACATCGCGCGGCTCGGCTACCGTCTTTAATTTTGCAGCCCTCTACAAACCGCAAGAGGTGCGTGCAGTGATCTGCGAAGGACTCTTTGATTCATTAGAACATGTGTATACCACTACGCGCTCACTACGCATACGCTGTATGATTAGATTGCTACGCAAGATGGGCAATGTTAATGAAGATGGTATATTCCCCATCACGATGGTTGAGCATATGCCACATGATATGCCACTCTTACTGATCACCTCACACAATGATCGTGTAGTACCCTATGAATGTACTATGAACATCTACCAACAGCTGCGCGCAACGGGACATACCAATGTGCATATTTTAGTGCTTGATAAGGCATCCCATGTATGGTATCCCCACTGCTCGGAAAAGTGGCTCTATCAAAATGTGGTACATGCATTTTATAAGCAGTATGGGCTGCCGCATATTCCTGCCTATGCGCAAGAAGGATATGAATACTTTATGACCATGACACAGCCAGAGATTGAATGAATTGTTTCTATATTGTATCATGATCTATCACAACTATTGTATAGTAAAGAACTTTTATATGTACGGGCCCCTTTGGCAAATACATTCCCTGCCCTCATACGCAAAAACCTGGCATCTTTTTTATCGGTGCAAGATACCAATGCATTCAGAAGTGCACTAAGGAAGCAATAGAAATGACCACAATGGTGATACCACTACAAAAACCAACAGTATCTCTGGCACAATGGACACTTCTCTTAATCTGTATCGGATTGCATCAACAAATCTCCTGTACTGAAAAATCCTCTACAGTAAAAAATACCCTGACTAAGTATACAGGTAAAATTGCCTGGGTAGCCGGCGTAACTGGTGCCATATACCTTGTTCAGAAATGGTATAAAAATAGGCAAGCTGATGGCACATGGAACCTTGTTGATGCGATCTATAGACGCAGTCCGCAAGGGATTGCCTATTGGGGCATTGATAGCACTACTGTTAATAAACCAAATGCAGTCTACGATAACCCTCACGAGATGATTCTCCCTAGAGCTGAAGCAATACTTTCTTGGCTCCCGCCAACAATGCATACTCCATTATCAGCCGCCATTACATCAGCGCTACAAGCACGGGATGATGGCCATGATGAGTACAAACAAAACCTACGCTTCATTGTAAGGCTAGTACAAGCAGGCGCTAATCCAAATACAATGGATCGTAGATATAATGGAAGATTTGTATGGGACGCATCAGAAACTCTCGCTCACTGTATACAGAAAAACGACCTCGCCATTGTTGGTCTCATGCTTGTCAACAATCTTGATCCTAATACCAGAAATAAATTCTTTTGCCAAGAATGCATTCCCCTATTAAGTGGGGCTATAATGCTAAAAAGACGCAAAATTGCTCATACCCTTTTACTTGCTGGCGCTGATGAATTACAAGCTGCTAACCATATCACCACATATCCAGATCTACTTGGGGAAATATGTCCAAAAATGAAAGCTTCATGTCTTAGTCCGTTAGCAACCATCAAAACAGATACCAAGCAAGCACCGTTTCCACAAGGAATCAGAGAAATTGTTGGAAGCTATTTAACAGTAGCTGAAACCCAGGCTTTCATGCGTGCAATTAAAGAGAACAAAAAAAGATAACAATGTCTTGCAGTCTATGATCTGATAAGCTTTCAAGCGCTTACTGGCAGTAAAAAAGTAACTATCTTATAATTAATCCTGGACGGGATTAATACTATTACTATGCTTTAAACTAAAAGAATGCTATTTAGGATGAAATTAATGGGCAAGCATACGTTTCTTAACTATTTATTACCAACAGATTCTACTTATATAGCACCGCTAAGTGATAGTATCACCAAAGAATACAATGCCTTAATAACGGTACTATCTGACGTTCCTCCTATCCTTTGGCAGTCAAAATCCATTAATGGTACTGGTGGTACCATTACCGCGCGTGATCTGGTGGCATACCAAATTGGATGGGCAACGTTACTTATCGGGTGGTATCAAGCAGGGCTAAACAATACAGTGCCCCAAATGCCGGGTGAGGGATTTACAACCTGGGATTATACCGGATTAGCGCTCCATTTTTATAAAAAATATCACTGCAAAAGCCTTGATAAGCAGCTTGCGTTATTCCACACAGTTGTTCAGGAAATTATAGCTATTGTAGAACATGAGCATAGGCAGGGCAATCTAGATGCCTTAGGCATATGGTCATGGTGCACCCTACCATCAGGCAAACAATGGCCATTAAGTAAATGGATACGGGTAAATACATCATCACCCTATAAACGCGCTAGGGGACTGATAAAAACATTACTCAAGAAACAGGGCTCAGTTGCTTAAGAGTAATTGTTTGACTTAGCCAAATAGCTGTCTATATCCAATGCGTACATAATCAATACCGGCAGCAATGACTGCCGTGAGCATACTACCAAGCATGGTATAGTAGGTTTTTAGTGGTACCCAAGCAAAAAAGTAACAGGCAAAAAGCCATATAATAAAGCAGATCTGGATCACGGTGGTTAACTTGCCAAGCCAAGTAGGGCTAATTTTTACATCGCCCTGCCTATAATAAATTATGAGCGCGCCACCAATAAGAACTAATTCTTTACATAAAACCAGCACGACAAACCAAAGCGGGATGGTAAAGAGCGGCGATTGCACAAATGCTAACGTAAAAAAACAAGAAAGTAGCAAAAACTTATCGGCTATAGGATCTAATGCCGCTCCTAAAAAGGTGCGCTCGTTGCGCCAACGTGCCAAATTACCATCGAGTGTATCAGTGATTGCTGCTGCTACAAAAAGCACAAAAGCTGTGCCCCAATAGTGCATGATCATGGCAGCTACAATGCATGGAGTAAGCACAATACGCATGCAGGTAAACATTGTAGATAGTGTCATCCGTTTTTCATGCGCTGGCAGATTTTTAAAAAAATTAATGAATATATAATTGTTCATACACCTTAAGATACCAACTTATGCGCAGGAGGCAATAATCAGATTGCCAAGGATCCACAAAAGAGTATGCTATACTCTGTTTTTTTAGATCTTTTTCTTTGCAAGGATATGATTATGCACACAAAAAGCTTGTATGGATTACTGGTGGTAGTTATAACCAGTATGGGCTATGCACAAGAAGCAGCTCCTCAAACGGCAACTCCTTCGCCTATCAATAATACTCTTGTCATGCCTGCTTACACCCCCACCTTCCGCTCGCTCGGCTTTGGGCAAAAGTTGCTCCTTATCGGCACTAATGTTGCAAGCAGTATGGCAGCGTGGCACATGGTCAACAAAGTTCTTAAGAAAAAGCCTTTGTGGTCACCCGCACTATTGGTGGGCTCTGGAGTATTAATTGGCTATTGTTATCCCTTTTCTATTGCCGATTCACTGACCAAAAATGTTGCTCTATCTGCACTCCAAAGTGCCTATGTGATGACCTTTGTTGCAACACTATTTCATATAGCGCGCAATGGCATTGAAGGCATTTCATGGGGTGATGAACCGGAAGAAAAAGAGCCGTACGAATATTATAGTTAATCAACCTCAGAGATTTCAGTCTTCCTATACCTATCCCAGATCCGGCTGTGCCTGGCGCCGCTGCTGAGGATGATGAAGCTGTAAGAGCTGTTGCAGCATGAGCTGCTGCCCGCTTCTCTTGATCATTTTTCATTAATGCCACTATATCTGGCCTTCCAGCGTTTCTGGCATGCCAAAAAGCATTGTGACCTTGCGCATCGTGGTCAGAAGGCTTTGCCCCATGATCAAGCAAGAGCTGGACAATACGTAAAGATTCTTTTTTTGAAACGCCTTCATTATTTATTGAAAACATGAGCGCGTTAAATTGGCTTGGTTCACTTTGCGCATCGACATTTGCACCATGCTCTACTAAGTAATTAACTAGATCATAGTTGCCATAATAAGCATGCGCCATGAGAGGAGTCCATGATTCATCAAGCAGATCCTCCTCAAAGGCTGCTAAAATCAATGCCGGCTCGCTCTGCATACTGTTAATATCAATACCTTGCGCAACTGCTTTTTTGATTTCATCTACGTTGTCAGAAAATAGAGGATCCGATGACACCGTTTCATCTTCTACCATAAGCTCCGCATTCTCATCAGGATTACTAGGGTTTGGAACTATTTGTTCAGATCCCTGCATAGCCATACCGTGCAAACAGAGTATACCTATCATTATTTTATAACTTTTCATGAGCGCTCCTTTATAGTTCTGACTAATATTATATTTTAGGGTATCAGTTCTATGAGAGACAAAGCAATATAAAAGGTCAAAAAAGCCCATAAATAAAGCATTTTTATAGCTACGGTCCAGATATATTGAAATAACGGTTTAAAAATGTCACTCTTATTTCAATTATATGGCTTTGATTGAAATAAGGATTGCTATGCGTAAGACTGGCTACTATGAAAAATTAGGAAATATCGAATATTTCATACCCGATCCATTACCTCCCAAAAATCCTCCTTTGCACCTTGATCTAGAGACAACAGACTTGTATGGCCAAGCAATGCTGCAAATAGGAAAGTTGAATGAAATGGCACATCTAATTCCTGATGCCAACCGCTTTATAAAGGCTTATGTCATAAAAGAAGCGCTGTTATCATCGGCAATCGAAGGCATCCACACTACTTTGTTAGATGTCTATACTCAGCCTCTTGTGGAATCAAAACCCTCGAAAAACACGCAGCTTGTTATTAATTACATTAAAGCCTTAGATGTCGCTTTGGCTATGATACGCAATGAGAGTATGCCAGTTGTTACCCGTGTTATTCTTAGTGCACATAAAACATTAATGATGCTGAGTGATAGTAATAATGCTGATCCCGGACATTATAGAAAACAATCGGTCAAAGTTGGCAATCTTACTCCACCCCCAGCACCAAAAATTCCCGAATTAATGGCCAATCTTGAACATTATATAAACACAGATGATACTATGCCTTATCTGGTGAAGGCTGGTCTTGCACACGTACAATTTGAAACTATACATCCCTTTTTGGATGGTAATGGGCGCATTGGAAGATTATTAATAGTACTCATGCTCATCAACGATAAAATTTTATCGGAGCCAATCTTATATCCATCATACTATTTCAAAAAACATCGCCTTGCATATTATCACCATCTTGATCGCGTTCGCACACATGGGGATTTTGAAGGTTGGATTAAATTTTATTTAACAGCCTTACGAGATAGTAGCATTGATGCTTATCAACGTGCAAAAAATATAGAAACATTACGTGAGGAATGCCTACATACGCTATATCATAAACAGCAGTTGAGTAAAACAGATGATACAGTATCACGAGCGCTTTCCATTCTATTTAATTATCCCATTATTAGCATCACCGAACTGAGCACGCAACTTGATGTGTCCTACAACACAGCACATCAGATTATAGTACATTTTATCAACCTCGAGATTCTAGTGCCTCATAATATGCAAAAAAGAGGAAAGCTTTTTAGATTCAAAAAATATTGGGATATTTTAGAGCATGACTAGTCGGTTATTCTATAACCCCAGATCCTAGGCACATATCACCATCGTATATCACCGCAAACTGCCCTGCCGCTATGCCTTGATCATTCTCTGCCAACTGCACATGCCATTTCCCCGGCTGTAGCGTGGGTGTTATTCTACACGCATGCACAAGCTTGCCATGGCGAAGTTTAACCTGCAAATCTTGGTGTAATGATGGCGGCACAATCCAATTGCACTGATTGATGGTAAAGGTGTTGCGCTGTTTATCCGGCGCGTAGTAGGATTTGGAAATATAGATGGTGTTAGTAGCGGTATCTTTTGCAACCACATACCATGGCCCACCGGGCAAGCCAAGCCCCTGCCGCTGGCCAATAGTATAATACCAAAAGCCATCATGGTTCCCCAACCAGGTGCCCGTTTCATACTCGCGCAAATCACCACATTGCACGCCCATGTAATGGGCGATGAAATCAGAAAATTTTAATTTACCCAAAAAACAGATGCCCTGGCTGTCTTTACGATCCTTATTAGGCAAATCATAGTGTTGCGCAACTGCCCGCACTTGAGCTTTATCTAAATGTCCGATAGGGAAAACAAGACGCGCGAGCTGCTCTTGGCTCAGATAGGATAAAAAGTAGGTTTGATCTTTAACTTGATCGGGAGCTTTTTTCAGCTGGTACATGCCATTGTGGTCAACACATTGAGCATAATGGCCAGATGCTATTTTATCAAATTTTGTGCCACACGAATTGAGATAATCCAAGAAAAATCCAAATTTAATGCGCTTGTTGCACAGAACATCAGGATTTGGCGTGCGGCCAGCCTTAACTTCTGCAATGGTATAAGCAACCACATGATCCCAGTACTCTTTTTGCAGCGATACAACTTCAAGTTCTACCTGAGCTTGTTCACACACAGCCCGCACAAAAGCAAGATCTTCTTGCCATGGGCAACTACCCAGATATGAAAGCTCATCCTCAAGCCAAATTTTAAGGTAAAAGGCGGTTACCGTATGCCCCTGTTCTTGCAAAAGCCGCAATGCTACCGAGCTATCAACCCCACCCGATACTAAGACTGCTATATTCATGAACCTACTTTACGAGTTCTACGTGGTCGTCCTAACGTTTTAGATCCCGGACCTTGGGGCAATGGATCTCTTGCCAGATTCAATTGCGTTAATCCTTGTTGCTCCAGAATTTTCGCTTGCGAATGGCCATTAAATTCCCCTGGCAATTGAATAGGCGATGGCGCTCGTCGAGGAATTGCTCCCACAACGAGACTATTGGCTGTGTCGTTCAAACGTTCAACACGCTTTGGGTGCTCAATGTTGACAACTTGCTCTACTAGAGGCAATGCTACCACTACTGTTGATTTACCCGGCTTTTTTCGAAACAATAAAAAAATTATCGCTGCACCCGCTATACTCCCTACCGCTACCCCAATTCTGCCTCTATTATTCCAAGCCCAAGTTCTGCATCGCTGCTGCCATGATAGCTGCTGCTCCTGCTGTGTTGGTTCGCCTTCCTGTGCATAGCTGGCGGACATGGTCATAGATAAAAGAACATAAACCATACATTTTTGTATACTGTTCATAGAAAAGCCCCTGATAAATCGTGGATAACAATTAAAGCCCATAATAACAAGAAAAAGGCCACTAGAATAGCATCTTCTTGTTATTTTTCATGTATATTGGGTATGGTACATAACGATATATTAATAACCCCTAAAAAAGGATCCTCTTATGATTAATCCCAAACTCATACTCATGGCTGTAGTGCTAGCACCTATCGCCCTTGATGCCAAATCAAAAAAAGTAGCTCAACCATTAACTGTAACTGCCATGATGTCATCAGGGCTCAAAGAGCCGGGCATTACTGAACCTCGGCAGGTCAAGATACAGTTCACCTTTAGCGATGGTACCAGTTATCAAACCGTTGCGCCGGTGATTGAAAATACCGATGCAGGATTGCGCGCTGCGGTTAATCTTAAAGATGTTACATCGCCTATACGCTCTAAATTCACAAAAGCGCTCAAGCCTAGCTCTGATTATATTGTGATTATGCCGTCGGGCAAAATTATTGCCAATGTGGGCCTTGAAGGCGGTGAAGAAAAAAGGCGCATCTGCCACTGGAACTCCTGGATCTCTCATGTACTCAAACTACTTGGGCAATCTATATCATGGGCAAACTGATAATCCTATAGGATCAGCTCGCCGCACGGTGTTTTGCAACGGCGAGTGTATGCTCAAAAGTGAGTAACCAACAAACTCGTGCTCATATATTGTAATCAAAAACCCTCTCGTGCTATGATAGAGTCTATCACATAAACGAGGGGGATTTTTATGACGAATAATCAACACTACTATCGTAGCCAGAGCATGCTTCTAGTGCTGCTCATGCTTATACCCTATACGATCTATGGATCACAATTATCCGATGATGTGGAACCAATACCGGTGCAGCTCATGCGCTCACCAAGCATACTGCCGGAAGATACTCCCGCGTCACACGCC